>JBHEPB010000048.1:0-9202 GCA_046260515.1 Binatia bacterium | reverse complement strand
CCACTGGGTCGCCTCGGGCAGGAGCTGGTAGTTGATGCGGAAGATGCCGTAGGTGCCCATCTTCAGGAGCACGCCGGCCAGGATGACCGAGATGGCGGTGGGCGCCTCGACGTGGGCGTCGGGCAGCCAGGTGTGCAGCGGGAACATCGGCACCTTCACCGCGAAGGCGAGGAAGAACGCGAAGAAGCAAAGCAGCGCGGCCGTAGTCGGCATGGCCGTGCCGTAGAGGTCCATGAGCGCGAAGCTCGGCGATCCTGCTGCCTGGGTGTGGGACCAGACCAGGTAGAGGATGGCGGCCAGCATGGGCAGGCTGCCGACCATGGTGAAGAGCAGGAACTTGATGGAGGCGTACACGCGCCGCGCGCCGCCCCAGACGCCGATGATGAGGAACATCGGCACCAGCATGAGCTCCCAGAACACGTAGAAGAGCAGCAGGTCGAGGGCCACCAGGGCGCCGATCATGGTCGTCTCGAGCATCAGCATCGAGACGAGGTAGCCCTTCACGCGGTGGTGCACCGTGTCCATCGCCGACAGCAGCACCAGCGGCGTCAGGAACACGGTGAGCGCGATCAGCAGCAGCGAGATGCCGTCGATGCCGATCAGGTAAGTAGCGCCCACACCGGGCAGCCACTCGTAGCGCTCGATGAACTGGAAGCCGCCGTTGGAAGGATCGAAGGCCGCCCACAGCCGGGCGGCGAGGACCAGGGGCACCAGCGACACCGCGATGGCCGCACGGTGCAGGAGGCCGGTCGAAGCCGAGGGCAGCGCCGCCACCAGCAGGGCGCCGAGAGCCGGGGTGAAGACCAGGAGGGACAGCAGGTTGTCCATCACAGTCCTCCCGCCAGCGTGAGACCGAAGACCAGGGCCGCGACACCGACGAGCACCGTCAGCATGTAGTGCTGGACGTTGCCGGTGGACCAGCGCCGCAGCAGCCCGCCCATGCCGGTCGCGGCCGCGGCGGTACCGTTGGCGACTCCGTCGATGATGGCCACGTCCACGTCGATCCAGAGCTTCTCGCTGCCGCGCATCAGCGGCTGTACCACCGTGTGGTCGTAGAGGGCGTCCACGTCGTAGGCCCTCTCGAGGCGCGGATAGAGGCCGCCCAGCGCGCGGGACAGGCCCTTGTCGGCGCGCGGATCGCGGGAGTACATCGTCCAGGCCAGGCCCATGCCGAGGAAGGCGGCGCCCACCGAAACGGCCATCAGCATCAACTCCGTATCGACGGCGATGCCGAGTTCGTGGTGGCCCACCGAGGGAGCCAGGTAACTGCCGAAGGCGTTGTGGCCGCCGAGGGCGTGGGGAATGCCGACATAGCCGCCCACCACCGAAAGCGCGGCCAGGATCACCAGCGGCATCGTCATCGACTTCGGGCTCTCGTGGGCGTGGGCCCAGGTGTGGTGGTCGCCGCGGAAGGTGCCGCGGAAAGTCAGCACGTAGAGACGAGTCATGTAGAAGGCCGTCATCGCCGCGCCGGCCACTCCACAGGCCCACAGCCAGGTGTGGCCGCCGGCCCAGGCCGAGGCGAGGATCTCGTCCTTCGAGAAGAAGCCGGCCAGGCCGGGCACGCCGGCAATGGCGAGCACGCCGATGGCGAAGGTGGCGTGGGTGGTGGGCATCTTCTCCATCACGCCGCCCATGCGGCGGATGTCCTGTTCCTCGTGCAGGCCGTGGATCACGCTGCCGGCGCCGAGGAACATCAGGGCCTTGAAGAAGGCGTGGGTCATCACGTGGAAGATGGCCGCGCCGAAGGCTCCCACGCCGAGGGCCAGGAACATGTAGCCGAGCTGGGAGACCGTCGAGTAGGCCAGGACCTTCTTGATGTCGGTCTGGGCGATGCCGATGGTCGCGGCCAGCAGCGCGGTGGCGGCGCCGATGCCGCCGATCACCTGCATGGCTGCGGGGGCCGCTTCGAAGAGACCGTGCAGGCGGGCCACCATGTACACGCCCGCGGTCACCATGGTGGCGGCGTGGATGAGGGCGGAGACCGGCGTGGGGCCGGCCATGGCGTCGGGCAGCCACACGTAGAGAGGGATCTGGGCCGACTTGCCGGTGGCGCCGACGAACAGCAGAAGGGCGGCGGCCAGCGCGACGCCGGAGCCGAGGGAGGCGGCGTGGGTGTTGATGTTCTCGAAGGCCAGGCTCGGGTGGCCCATGTCGGCCAGGGCCCAGAACAGCGTGAAGGCACCCAGCAGGAAGCCGGCGTCGCCGATGCGGTTGACGAGGAAGGCCTTCTTGCCGGCCGAGGCCTTCTCTGTGTCCTTGTACCAGAACCCGATCAGCAGGTAGCTGCACAGGCCCACGCCTTCCCAGCCCACGAACATCAGCACCAGGTTGTCGGCCAGCACCAGCACCAGCATGGCCGCCATGAAGAGGTTGAGGTACGCGAAGAACCGCGCGTAGTCCTCGTCGTGCGCCATGTAGCCGGTGGAGTAGATATGGATGAGCAGGCCGACGCCGGTCACGATCATCACCATGACCGAGGACAGGGCGTCCACGCGGAAGCTGACGGTGGCGGAGAAGTCGCCCGAGGCGATCCACTGGTACACGGGGTCCACGACCGAAAGGCCGGCCGGGCCGCTGAAGACGGTGAGGAAGGCCATGGTGGCCAGGGCGAAGCTGGCGGCTACGCTGGCGCAGGCAACAGCGCCCACGGCCTTGCGGCCGAGACGGTAGCCGGCGGCGATGTGGAAGATCACCCCCACCAGCGGAGCCAGGGGAATGTAGCGGAGATAAGACGCGGTCTGGGCCACGTGTTCGACGGCTTCTACTTGCATCCCGGGGTTCCTAACGCGTTACCACTTGAGCAGGGCGATCTCGTCGGCGGCGACGGTCTGGCGGTTTCGGAACAGGGCGAGGATCACCGCGAGGCCGACGGCGGCCTCGGCGGCGGCCACGGTCATCACGAAGAACACGATGGACTGGCCGTGCATCAGGCCGAGGCTGTGGGCGCCGGCCACGAAGGCCAGGTTGGCGGCGTTCAGCATCAGCTCGACGGACATGAAGATGATGAGGACGTTGCGGCGCACCACGACGCCGATGGCGCCGATGGACAGCAGCAGGGCGCTGAGCACCATCCAGTGGGTGAGGCCGATGGTCATCACAGGCCGGTCACCTCCTCGGCGTTCTCGGCGGCGGTGCGCTTGGCGAGCACCACGGCGCCGACGACGGCCACGAGCAGCAGGATGGACGTGAGCTCGAAGGCGACGAGGTAGCGGCTGAACATCTGGCGCGCCAATACGACGGTGGTGCCGAAACCTTCGGGCAGGATGCCGGGGCGCGCGGCGGGGGCCACCAGGCCGACCATGGCGAGCGCAAGTCCGCCGGCCACGACGGCGCCGGCGGCGAAACCGATGGCGCTCAGTTTGGGCTTCTCCCCGACACCGCGATCGGACTCGAGGTTGAGCAGCGTGATCACGAACAGGAAGAGCACCATCACTGCGCCGGCGTAGACGATGATCTGCAGGGCGGCGAGGAGGTGGGCCTGGAGGAAGGCGAAGAAGACGGCGAGCAGGCCCATCACGGCCACGAGGGCCAGCGCACTGCGCACGGGGCTCTTCGCGAGCACCACGGCCAGCGAGAAGATCACGGCCATCGTGGCCATCGGGTAAAACAGAAACGGACTCATGCGGGGGTCCTTCGCACGGTCGTCCGCGCGCCGGGGCGGGAGTGTGCCTGCCCGCTAGTCCTCGCTACGCTTCGCTGCGCTGCGGAGACGCGTGCAGGCACACTCCCGCCCCGGCGCGCTACGTTGAGGTGACCCGGTTTCGGCCGCGACGTTGCCGCGATGCCGTTCACGCGGGGGTCTCCAGGAGGAGGATGAGGAGGGCGGTCAGGATGAGGTTGGCAAAGGCGATGGGGACCATGCTCTTCCAGCCGAGCTTCATGAGCTGGTCGTAGCGGAAGCGGGGGACGGTCCAGCGGATGAGGATCTGGAGCCAGCAGAAGAACAGCACCTTCAGCATGAAGGTGCCGACCTGCATCAGGGTGATGGCCAGGGCGGGCAGGGCCAGGGGAGAGGCCATGCCGGGCAGGGCGAAGCCCTCCCTGGACAGGTAGGGAACCTGCCAGCCGCCGAAGAACAGGGTGGTGACGAGGCCAGCCACCATCACGCTCTCGGCGAAGTCGGAGAGCATGAAGGAGGCCTGCTTGCCGCCGGAGTACTCGGTGAAGTAGCCGGCGATCAGCTCGGACTCGCACTCGGGAAGGTCGAAAGGAACGCGCTTGGACTCGGCGATGCCGGCCACGAAGATGAGGATGAAGGCGACGGGCTGGTAGAAGATGCCCCAGTTGGGCAGGAAGCCGACGAAGAGTCCGCCCTGGGCGCGGACCATCGCCTGCATGTCCAGGGTGCCGTAGAAGAGGATCATGCTGACGAGGGCCACGCCCATGGCCAGCTCGTAGGAGATCATCTGGGCACTGCCGCGGATGCTGCCGAGCAGGGCCCAGCGGTTGTTCGACGCCCAGCCGGCCAGCACCACGCCGTACACGCCCATCGACACCAGTGCCGAGATGTAGAGGACGCCCACGTCCAGGCGCACGGCCTGCAGTTCGACGGTGCGGCCGAACAGTTCCACCGAATCGCCGAAGGGAACGGCCACCATGGTGACGACGGCGGGGAAGAGCGCCAGGAAGGGCGCGATCGAGTGCACGAACTTGTCGGCGCCCGCCGGCACGAACTCTTCCTTGGTGAAGAGCTTCAGCGGGTCGGCGATCAGCGTGTTCATGAACCCGAAGTTGAAGGGCAGGATGCCGAGGATGTTGGCGCGGTTGGCGCCGACGCGGTTCTGGATGAGGGCGCTGCCCTTGCGCTCGATCCACAGCAGCACCGCTGCCAGGTTGAGCACCATGAAGATGACCAGGAAGGACTTGACCCCGGGGATCACCCAGTCGAAGACGACGTCGCTCACGGCTCAGCCCTTCGACTTCTTGCCGCCGTGCTCGCGTTCGAGCCGGTCCAGCAGGTCGAGGACGCCCTGAACGGTGAGGTCCTCGAAGAAGCGGTCGTTGTTGAGCTGGAGCATGGGGGCGGTGCCGCAGGAGCCGAGGCACTCGGCCCTCTCCACGGACCACTGGCCATCGGCCGAAACCTCGCCGTTCTTGACGCCGGTGCGGCCGCAGACGGCCTCGTAGATGTCCTCAGCGCCGCGCAGGTAGCACGACAGGTTGGTGCAGACCGCGACGTGGCAGCGGCCCATGGGGCGGCGCCAGTACATCGTGTAGAAGCTGACCACGCCCTCCACCCAGGCCTGCGGCAGCTCCATCAACTCGGCCACGTAGTGCTGGGCCGAGGGGCTGATCCAGCCGAACTCGCGCTGGGCGAGCCACAGCACCGGCATCAGCGCGGCCCGCCGTTCGGGATAGCGCGCGAGAATCTCCCGATACTTCTCCATCGCGGCGGGGCTGAAGGCCACCGGCCCGGTGTCGGGAGGGTGGTGACTGCTGGTTCCATGCTGAGACATCGTCGTTCGCGCATCCCGCCGTCAGCGGTCGCACTCTCCTCCGATCATGTTGACCAGCCCGAAGATGGCAGTGAGGTCCGAGACCATGTGCCCGCGGCACATGTCCTCGAGGGCGGCCATGCCGTACCAGCAGGGCGGCCTCACGCGGACGCGGTAGGGACGACCGCTGCCGTCGCTCACCACGTAGAAGCCGAGTTCGCCGTTGGCGCCCTCGCCGGCGAAGTAGATCTCACCGGCGGGCACACGCACGCCCTCGATGACGATCTTGAAGTGGTTCATCAGGCCTTCGATATTGCTGTAGACGTCTTTCTTGTCCGGCAGCGCGTAGCGCGGATCGTCCACGCAGATGCGGCCCTCGGGCATCTGGCGGAAAGCCTGGTCGATGATGCGGATCGACTGACGCATTTCCTCGTAGCGCACGGCAAAGCGGTCGAAGTTGTCGCCCTTGGTGCCGACCGGGACTTCGAAGTCGAAGCGGTCGTAGAACATGTAGGGCGCGGCCTTGCGCACGTCGTAGGAGACGCCCGTGGCGCGCAGCAGGGGCCCGGTGAGTCCGAAGCCCAGGGCCTCTTCCTTGCTCAGCACGCCGATGCCGGCCATGCGGTCGGCGAAGATGCGGTTGCGCTCCAGCAGCTTCTCGCAGTCGCGCAGCACTTCCTCGGTGCGCTGGATGGCCGCGCGCACCACCTGCTCGAAGTCGGCGGGAACGTCGCGAGTGAGGCCGCCCACGCGTCCGTAGCTCACCGTCACGCGGGCGCCGGTGACGTGGGCGTTCAGGTTGTAGAACAGCTCGCGGGCCTCGTTCATGTAGAAGCCGGCCGAGATGGCGCCGAGCTCCGTGACGCTCATGCCGAGACAGGTGAGGTGGTCGGCCAGGCGCGAGCATTCCGACAGGATCACGCGGATATAGGTCGCGCGCTCGGGAGCCTCGATACCGCAGAGGCGCTCGACGGCCTCGCAGAAAATGAAGTTGTTGATGTTGGGCGAGGCGTAGTTGAGGCGGTCGGTGTAGGGGATCACCTGGGTCCAGGTGCCCTGCTCGCACATCTTCTCGAAGCCGCGGTGCAGGTAGCCGAGCGTCGTGTCCATGGACAGGATGTTCTCGCCGTCCAGGCGCAGGTCGAACTTGACCGTGCCGTGGCAGGCGGGGTGCGACGGCCCCATCTGCAGTTCCATGATCTCCGACAGGGGATCGGAGGCCGTGGCCAGGTTCTCGCGGGTTTCCTTGGTGCTCATCGCTCAGACCCCTCCGTGCCTCTTGGGCCAGGGGTTCGCGAGGGGATCGCGCTCGGGGACCAGGGGCTGGCGCTTCTGGTAGGGGTAGCTCTTGCGAAGGGGATGCCCCTCGAACTCGGGGTACATCAGGATGCGGCGCAGGTCCGGGTGGCCCTCGAAACGCACGCCGAACATGTCGTAGATCTCGCGCTCGGCCCAGTTGGCGCCGGCATAGACGCCCGAGCTGGTCGGCATCACGGGATCGGCGGCGTCCACGGCTGTCTTGACGACGATGCTGTCGGAAAAGCTGACGATCGAGCGCACCACGTAGATCACTTCGATCAGGCCGCCGGCGGCCTCGCGGTCAACGGCGGTGGCGTCCACGAAGAGGCGGCACTCCAGGCCCGGCTCGTCGCGCAGGAAGGCCAGGACCTGGGGCATCTCGGTCGCACCGACCTCGATGGTGGGAACCAGGGCCTCGCGGGCGGGCCTCGCGTCGCTGGCCGGCAGAGCGGCCAGCACCCGGGCGGCGATGTCGGAAGCGTCTAGCGCCACTCGAGGGCTCCCTTGCGCCAGGCGTAGGCGTAACCGATCAGCAGGATGGCCATGAAGGTCATCATCTCGACGAAGCCGAAGAGGCCAAGCTCCCGGTAAACAACCGCCCACGGGTACATGAACACCACCTCGATATCGAAGACGATGAAGAGGATGGCGACCATGTAGAACTTGATGGAAAAGCGCCCCCAGCCGGGACCGGTGGGGTCGTTGCCGCACTCGAAGGCACGGCCCTTGATCTCCGTCGGCCGCTTGGGGCCGAGGAGTCGGTTGAGGTTGGTCATCGCGCCCACGATGACGGCGCCGATGATCAGCGAGATCAGTACCGGAATGTAGTCGGACATCCTGAGATCGCTCGGGCGGCGGAAATAGCTGGCAAACGCGCCTGCTGGGCCGCCGACGACCGGGCCTTATCGCCAGCGCATGGCACGATGTCAACGAAACCGCCCGCCCTGCGCAGAGGGCCCGGTTGCCGCACCCCGAGGGGCTGTGTACGACACCTCGTATCCATGTCAGCCAAGCCGAAGAGAGCTCCCGCGAAGACACCCGACCTCCTTGAGGACGCCCGCCGCTTCTGTGCCGAAACCGTCGCCGAGCGCTGGACGGGAGCGACCCTGTCCGCCCTTGAGCCCCTGCGCGGCGACGCCTCGACACGCTCCTACGCAAGGGCCTCCCTTGCGGGCGGCGGACCAACGGCCCCGACCAGCCTCGTGGTGATGATGATGCAGGACGCCTCCGTGGCCCTGTCCTCCGAGGAACTGGGCGTCTTCGGTAAGGACGGGCCCAAGGAGATCGCCTTCGTCAACGTAGGGCGCTTCCTGACCCGCGTCACCGACTCGGTGCCCGTCATCCACGCTGTTTCCGCGGATTCCCGCCTCCTTCTCCTCGAGGATGTCGGGGACATTCCGCTCTGGGAGGCCGCCGGGGATCGTCCGGTCGAACTGTTCGGGGAGGCCCTGGACCTGCTGGCCGATCTTCAGGCCCGGGCCACCGACGACGGCAGCGGTTGCTACGCCTTCGCCCAGGCCTTCGATGAGAGACTTTTCGCTTGGGAGTTCGAGCACTTCCTCGAGTACGGCATCGCGGGCGCCGCGGCCGGGATGGTCGAGGCCAGCCGCGCTGAACTGCTCTCGATAGCAGGGCGCCTGGCCGCCCTGCCACGTGTCTTCGCCCACCGCGACTACCACGCCTGGAACATTCACGTGCAGCAGGATGCCGAGGCCCGGGGCGGCCGCCGCCTGCGTCTCATCGACTTTCAGGACGCCCTGCTGGCCCCTGCCCTCTACGACGTGGCCTCCCTGCTCACCGACCGCATCACTCCGGAACGCATCACGCCCGGCCTCGAGGAGTCCCTGCTGGTGCGGTTCTATTCCCGGCAGAAGGCCGGGCGCCTCGAAAGCCTGGACGCGACGCGGGCGGCCTACCGCCTGCTCGCCCTCCAGCGCGTGCTGAAGGTGGTGGGCCGCTTCCACTATCTGGCCGAGGTCAAGGGCAAGCCCCACTACCTTGGGTTCCTGCCCGCGGTGTGTGCGACGGCGCGGCGTCTGCTGGCCTGCTGCCAGGGCGTTTCCGCCACGGCCGCCCTCTTCGAAGCGGCCGGGAAGGATCCTTCACGCCAGAGCGAGGTGGCGCCGCCTCCCAAGCCGGCCCGCCGTCCGTCCGCGCGAGCGAAGAAGGCCTGACGTGGCCGGCACCGCCAAGCCGCCCGAACTGCGTGCAATGATCCTGGCCGCGGGGCGCGGCGAGAGGCTGAGGCCGCTGACCGACACTCTGCCCAAGCCCCTGGTCGTCGTCGGCGGCCGGCCTCTCATCGACTACGCCCTGGACCGCGTGGCGGCCGCCGGCATCCGCCGGGTCGTGATCAACCTCCACCACCTCGGCTCCATGATCCGCGACCACGTCGGCGACGGTTCCCGTTTCGGCCTGGCGGTGGACTACAGCGACGAGACCGTCCTTCAGGACACCGGCGGTGG
>JBHEPB010000043.1:0-2976 GCA_046260515.1 Binatia bacterium | reverse complement strand
GATGGAGCACCACTCCAACATCGTTCCCTGGCAGATGGCCTGCGCTCGCAGCGGAGCCCGCCTGCGCGTGGTTCCCATCCTGGAAAGCGGAGAGCTCGACATGGAGGCGTTTGCCTCCCTGCTCGGCCCTCGCACCCGCATCGTCGCGGTCACGCACGTCTCCAACGCCCTGGGCACCGTCAACCCGGTGGCGGAGATCGCGCGCATGGCCCATGCGGCCGGCGCGAAGGTGGTGGTGGACGGAGCCCAGGCCGTGGCTCATGCGCCCGTCGACGTGGCTGCCCTCGGCTGCGACTTCTACGCCTTCTCCGGTCACAAGATGTACGCGCCCATGGGCATCGGCGCCCTGTGGGCCCGCCGCGAACTGCTGGACGCCATGTCGCCCTGGCAGGGCGGCGGCGAGATGATCCTCACCGTCACCTTCGAGAAGACCACCTACAACGTCGCGCCCCACAAGTTCGAGGCCGGCACGCCCGACGTGGGCGGCGCGGTGGGCCTCGGCGCCGCCATCGACTACCTGGAAGCCGCCGGACGCGACCGCATCGCAGCCCACGAGCAGGCCCTGCTTGGTTACGCCGAGGCTGCGCTGAAGGAAGTGCCCGGCCTGCGCCTCATCGGGACGGCCAGGGCCAAGGCCGGCGTCCACTCCTTTCTTCTCGGCGACGTGCATCCCCACGATCTCGGGACCATTCTCGACCACGAGGGCATCGCCATCCGCACCGGCCACCACTGCGCGCAGCCGGTGATGGACCACTACGGCGTGGCGGCCACCGCGCGCGCCTCGTTCGGACTCTACAACACCACCAGCGACGTCGATCGCCTCGTCGAAGGCCTGGCCAGGGCCAGGGAGCTGTTCGCCTGATGTCGGACCTGAGGGAACTCTACCAGGAGCTGATCCTGGACCACGGCCGCAAGCCGCGGAACTTCGGCCCCCTCGCGGGCGCGACCCACGATGCGATCGGTCACAACCCGCTTTGCGGCGACCGCATCACGGTGCACGTCCGCATGGACGGCGACGTGGTGGGCGGCATCAGTTTCGAAGGGCAGGGCTGCGCCATCTCGCAGGCGTCGGCGTCCTTGCTGACGGAAGCGGTGAAGGGAAAGAAGATCGACGACGTGGACTCGCTGTTCCGCAAGGTGACGGCCCTCATCACCGGACGCGACGAAGACGCGGACCGCGAGGAGAGCGTGGAACTCGGCAAGCTCGCGGTGTTCGAGGGCGTGCGCCAGTACCCCATGCGCGTCAAGTGCGCGACGCTGGCCTGGCACACCCTCCACAACGCCCTCGAAGGAAACGCGGCGGAAGTCGCCAGCACGGAGTGAAAATGGAAAGCAGCACCCAGGAAGACAGGGCGGCCGGGCAGGTGGCCACTCCCCAAACCGGGGAAGCAGCGTCTGCGGTGGCGACGAGTCCTTCGGCGGCGCCGAATCCCGACGCCGGCGCTGCGGCGCCGGCCGTGGACCTCGCCAGGCTGGAGCATCTCGTCATCGACGCCCTGCATTCGGTCTACGACCCGGAGATCCCGGTCGATATCTACGAACTCGGCCTCATCTACAGCGTGGACATCAGTCCCGACGGCAAGGTGGCGATCACCATGACGCTGACCACGCCCGCCTGTCCCGTGGCCGGTTCAATGCCCGGCGAAGTGGAGAGGGTGGTGCGCATGGTCGAGGGTGTCACCGACGTGGTGGTGGACCTGGTGTGGGAGCCCACGTGGGGACCCGCGATGATGACCGAGGCGGCCAGGCTGCAGCTCAACATGTACTGATCACACGGCCTCCCCGCTGCGGGAGGCGCGAGGCGGGAGATCCCATGTCCATCCTCAAGTTCTTCGGCCTCTCCGGCGGCGATTCCAAGGCCGGCGCTGACACACACACCGTGCGCAAGATCGTCGCCTCCCTGGACGCCATGGAGCCGGAGCGCGCGCGTTGGATCGCAGCATTCGCCTTCCTGCTCTGCCGTGTGGCCAGGACGGACCTGCGGATCTGCGATGCCGAGGCAGCCGCCATGGAACGCATCGTGATGGAGCGCGGCGGGCTCAGCGAGGAGCAGGCCGTACTGGTGATGCAGATCGCCAAGAGCCAGGAACTGCTCTTCGGCCACACCGAGGGCTTCCTCGTCAGCCGCGAGTTCAACAAGATCGCTACCCTCGAACAGAAGCTGGCCCTGCTCGACTGCCTCTACGCGGTGTCGGCGGCCGACGAGTCGGTCTCCACCATCGAGGACAACGAGATCGTGAGGATCTGCGCCGAGCTCCAGCTCCCCCGCGACGAGGTGGTCCGTGCCCGCAGCCGCTACCGCGAACACCTGGCGGTGCTCAAGAACCTGCCGGGAGTGTGAAGCCAGCCGTCCGCTGATCCCCCCGGGTGCGATCGCCGAAGTTGACCCGGCCCGGGCGGCGGGGAATCCTCGCGCCATGCCGATCCCCGTTGACTCCCTCGTCCCTTACCGAAGCGCCGTCGCCGACAACCGCCGCTGGGCGAACTTCGAACCCCGCCCGGGCGACGTGTTCGTCTGCACGCCGGCCAAGTGCGGCACCACCTGGATGCAGACCATCGTCGCGAGCCTGTTCTGGCCGGACGGCAAGGCCCCCGGCCCGGTGCTGGAGATAGCACCCTGGATCGAGTTCGAGGTCGATCCCATCGAGGACGTCCTGGCGCGCCTGGAAGCCCAGCGCCACCGCCGCTTCATCAAGACCCACACGCCGGCCGACGGCATCCCGTTCTTCCCCGACGCGAAGTACATCTTCGTGGCCCGCGATGGGCGCGACGCCTTCATGTCGATGTGCAACCACATGGAACGCTTCAAGGACGACGTGCGCGAGGGCCTCAACGCCAAGGCGGCCAGTGACGGCGTTCCGCCCCTGCCGCCCTGGGACGGCGACATCCACGGTTTCTTCCAGATCTGGCTGGGGATGCTCGGCATGCTCGAGCACGTGGCCACCTTCTGGGAGCGTCGCCGCGATCCCAACGTGC
>JBHEPB010000019.1:0-3702 GCA_046260515.1 Binatia bacterium | reverse complement strand
GCGCTGCGCCTTCTTCCTTCGGCGCGGGCGGCCTGCCAGCGCCGCCACAGCAGGGGGCCGACGACGACGGCGACGAGAAGCAGCGCAATCACCCACGGCCAGGGCGAGCCGGGCTCGCGCAGCGGCTCGAGGCGCTCGCGCAGGGGCTTCAGTTCGTTGGACGCTCCTTCCGGGACGACGGACGCTACTTCGAAAGGGATGCGCTCGGTGACGATCTCGTAGGAAGGCTCGCCTTCGGGCGCGGGCTTCTGGCCCGGGCGTCGGTCGACGAACTCGATCATCAGCGGCGGGATGGCCTGGGGTCCGGAAAGCGGCGGCTCCAGCACGTAGCGCTGGGAGGAGACGGTGTTGCCGCTGGCGTCGAGCGCTTCCTTGGGCACGAACTCGCGCACCGAGAAGCGCTCCAGGGATTGGCCGAACTCGGGCATCACGAGATCGATGCCGTCGGCGGCGGTGACCTCGAGGACGAGGGTGACGGTGTCGCCGATGACGGGGGCGGCCGGCTCGAGGCGGACACGGGCTTTGACGGGGCCGCGTTCGGCGGTTTTCTCGAGGTAGGCGGGCGCTTCGGGCGCGGGCTTCTGCTCGGGCGCTTCGGGGGCCGGGTCGGCGGCGAAGGCGGCGGCGGGCAGGAGGCTTGCGGGCAGGGCGAGGGCCAGCGCGAGCAAACCTGCTGCGAGCGGGCTGCGGGGGAGGCACGGCTTCACCGGTGCTTCCTCTTCTCGCGCATGCGGAAGAACCGCACGATGGGCTCGACGATGGAGCCGGCCGCGTCGATGTGGATGAAGTCGATGCCGACGCGGCGCAGCCTCTTCTCGAGGTCGGCGATGCGGGCGCGGGCCGCCGCTTCGGCGTGGCGGCGGAAGGCCGGCGAGCCGGTGTCGCGCAGCACCGTGCGGCCGCTCTCGGCGTCGCGCAGGGCGACGAGGCCGGCGTCGGGGATCTCGAGCTCGCGGATGTCGGTGACCAGCACGGCGATGACGTCGTGCTTCTGGTTGGCCGTCATCAGCGCGCGCTCGAAGCCCTCGTCGAGGAAGTCGCTGACGACGAAACAGACCGCGCGCCGCTTGGTGACCGACATCGCAAAGCGCACCGCCCGCGCAATGTCCGTCGCCTCCCGCGCCCCCCGCAACCTGCGCCCTCCCGAAACCAGGGACAGGTACAATTTTTTCGCCGCGGAGATTGGGGACGGGGAGGTACTTTTCCCGCCCTGCGTTGGCGCCCCCGCGGACGCCGCATCCGGCCCGGAAACCCGGGACAGGTACAGGTTTCCGGAGGAAACCTGTACCTGTCCCGGGTTTTCGTGGGCGAGGACTTCGCGGACGACGCGCAGGGCGTGTTTCTGGCCTTTGCGCGGGGGGATGTACTGCTCGACGCCGCCGTGGAAGAGCACGAGGCCGACCTTGTCGTCGTTCTTGATGGCGGAGAACGCGAGCAGGGCGCACAGCTCGGCGGCGGCTTCGCGCTTGGAGCGCGACGCGGAGCCGAAGTCCTGGGAGGCCGACACGTCGGCCATCAGCAGCAGCGTGAGCTGCCTCTCCTCGACGTAGCGCTTGACGAAGGGCTCGCCCGTGCGCGCCGTGACGTTCCAGTCGATGGAGCGCACGTCGTCGCCGGGAACGTAGGGACGGACTTCCTCGAACTCGACGCCGCCGCCCTTGAACACCGACACGTATTCGCCGGCGAGCACGTCCGCCACCTGGCGGCCCGTGCGCACCTGGATCTCGCGAACGCGCCGGATGATTTCGGAGGCGTCCATCAGCAGGCGTCAGGGAACCAGGACGGTGTCGAGGATCCTTGCGATCACCTGGTCGGTGCTGCGGCCCTCGGCCTCGGCCTCGTAGGTGAGGCTGACGCGGTGGCGCAGCACGTCGGGAGCCAGGGATTTCACGTCGTGGGGCGTCACGTAGGTGCGCCCCTGGAGGAAGGCGTGGGCGCGGGCCCCGCGCAGCAGCCAAAGCGACGCGCGAGGGCTCGCGCCGTACTCGATCATGCCCTCGAGGTCGCCGGCGCCGGCGCCCTTGGGATCGCGCGTGGCGCGCACGAGGTCCACGATGTAGTCGCGCACCTTGTCATCGACGAACACCTGCGAGACCGCGCGCTGGGCGCCCGCGATGTCGGCGGGCGTCGCCACCTTGGCAACGTGGGGCTCGGAAGCCGCCACGCCGATGCGGTCGAGGATCTTCCTCTCCTCGTCGCGTGTCGGGTAGCCCACCTTGATCTTGAGCATGAAGCGATCGACCTGGGCCTCGGGCAGGGGATAGGTGCCTTCCTGCTCGATCGGATTCTGGGTGGCGAGCACCAGGAAGGGCTCGTCCATGTGGTAGGTCTTGCCGCCGATGGTGCCCTGGCGCTCCTGCATCGCTTCGAGCAGGGCCGCCTGCACCTTGGCGGGAGCGCGGTTGATCTCGTCGGCCAGCACCAGGTTCGAAAAGATGGGGCCCTTCTTGATGGAGTAGGTGCCCTCGCGGGGATTGAAGATCTCGGTACCGAGGACGTCGGCCGGCAGCATGTCGGGCGTGAACTGGATGCGCGAGAAGCCGGTGTCGATGGCCCCGGCCAGGCAGCGGATCATGAGGGTCTTGGCCAGGCCCGGCAGGCCTTCCAGCAGAACGTGGCCGCCGGCCAGCAGGGCCGTCAGCAGGCGCTGAACCATGGCCTCCTGGCCCACCAGCACCTTGCCGATCTCGGCGACCAGGGTGGGGCCGAGCTGGGCGTAACGTTCGATCTCGGCGGCGGTCGGCTGACCGGACATCGCGGGCACGCCCGCGTGCCCGGTGGCGGGCACTCCCGCGTGCCCGGTGGCGGGCACGCCCGCGTGTCCAGCGGAAATACCTTCGGTGGTCGCGTCGGTCGTCATCGTGCGATCCCTCTCCTTCTCGATGTGGGCAGGCCGGCTCGATGTGGGAAGCCCGGCTCAGCTCGGCGGTCGGTCTTGGTTGAGGCCCGGGGGACGGCGCATCCCGCGAGGCACCGGCGACTATGTGCCAAGCGCCCGTCCACTTCCAGATTTGCGGGGCCCGACGTGCAAGCGGGGCGGGGTATTCAAATGGGGGACGAGCCGATATCGGGGGTTTGCCGTCGCGGCCAATGGGCGTAGGACAAGACATGGCTTCTTTTCCCCTCCCTTTGTCCGCCTCGATTCCCGTCCGGGTCGTCTCCCTGCTGGTCGCTGCGGCCTCCGTCCTCGCCGTCGCCGCGCCGGCAACGGCCGGCTGCCCGCCGTTCCCGCGTCCCCTCTGTCGCGACTTCGGCCAGACCTCGCTGGCCATCGACGCCGACGGCCATTTCGACTGGAGAGCGGCCCGGGGCCCGGCCACGAGCCTGGCCGATTTCGGCGCCGGCCAGACGAACTCGCCGTGGCTGCTCTGCGCCTGGGACGATCGCGGCCTGGTCGTCGCGGCCGACATTCCCGCCGGCGCCGAGTGCCGAGGAGCATCCTGCTGGACGGAAACCGGAAAGCAGCGTCTCTTCTACCTCGACGAAACGGGAAGCAACGGCGACATCCGCGCCCTGGACTTCTTCGCCAACGCGAAACCCCGCACCAAGCTGCGCGGCCTGGTCTCGGTGATCGGCGGCATCAACCTTCCCCTGGGCGGGCGCGTCACCGTGCAGCTCACGCGCGCCGACAGCCCGGTCTGTTTCGAGAGCGCGCTGGCGGCCGAATCCTTCCATCGCAACGACAAGCGCGGCTCCCGGGGC
>JBHEPB010000361.1:0-6029 GCA_046260515.1 Binatia bacterium | reverse complement strand
AAGGCGGCCGACGTGCGCCAGATCAGCGGGCACACCGCACGCATGCTCCACGACATGGTGGACACCATGTACATCGCCAACGGTATCGGGCTGGCGGCGCCCCAGATCGGCATCCTCGAGCGCGTGATCGTGGTGGACACCGATCCCGAGAACCGCGGAAAGGGCCTGCTGAAGATCATCAACCCGGTGATCGTCGAGGCTCGCGGCTCCATCGTGTGGGAGGAAGGCTGCCTGTCGGTGGTCAACTACACGGCCGAGGTGAAGAGGGCGCGTGAGATCCTCGTGCGCGGCTGGACCCTGGACCAGAAGGAAGTGGAGATCGAGGCCGCCGACCTCGAAGCCGTCTGCCTCCAGCACGAGATCGATCACCTCGAAGGCACCCTCTTCATCGACCACGTGTCGCGCCTGAAGAGGGAGCTCTACCGCAAGCGCCTGAAGCGCGAGAATCCCGAGATCGTCGAGGCCGCCGAGCGCGCCACGGGCACCTTCCTCTGACTCCGGCCACTTCCAGCGCCCTCGACCTCGTCTTCATGGGAACGCCCGAGTACGCGGCGGTTTCCCTGCGCCGCCTGCTCGCCACCCGCCACCGCGTCGTCGCCGTCGTCACTCGCCCCGACAAGCCGCGAGGGCGCGGCCAGCAACTGGAACCCTCGCCGGTCAAACGCGTCGCCCTGGACGCTGGCATCCCGCTGCTGGAACCGGTTTTCCCTCGCGAGGAGCCTTTTCTCGAAAGCCTTCGCGCCCTGCAGGCCGACCTCGGTGTGGTCGTCGCCTACGGACGCATCCTGCCGCGCGCGGCCCTGGACGCTCCGCGCTTCGGCTGCATCAACGCCCACGCTTCCCTGCTTCCTTCGCTGCGCGGCGCCGCGCCCATCGAGCGCGCCATCCTCGCCGGCAAGAGCGAAACCGGCGTCACCATCATGCAGATGAACGAGGGGCTCGACGAAGGAGACATGCTGATGGAACGTCGCGCCGCGATTGCCGCCGGCACGAACGGATCCGCCCTTCGCGACGTGCTCGCCGATCTGTCGGCCGATCTGCTGGTGGAAGCGGTGGAACTGTTCGCGGCCCACAAGGATGGAGGGCCGGCGCCCGTGCGCACCCCCCAGGACCACGGCGCCGCCACCTTCGCGCCGCCCCTGAAAAAGGCCGAGGCCGCCATCCACTGGAAGGAAGAGGCGCGCACTCTTTGGCTGCGCGTGCGCGCCTTCGCCCCGCGCCCCGGCGCCTTCGCCTTCGACGGCAAAGTGCGCCTGAAAGTGCTCGAAGCGCGGCCTCTCGACATCGCGCCCGGCGCCGCGCCGGGGACGGTGCTCGGCGTCGGCGAAGCCGGCCTGCGCGTCGCTTGCGGAAGCGGCGTACTGGAGATCCTCGCGCTCCAGCCCGAGGGCAAGCGCGCCATGAGCGCCCTCGATTACGCGCGCGGCCTTCGCGTGGGCGCCGCAGCGCCGCATCTCCTCGATGACGGCAACTGATCCGCGCCGCCTGGCCGCCGAGGTCCTCCTCGACGTCGAGGAGGGCCAGTGGTCGGACGAAGCGCTGGCCCGCGCGCTTGCCGGAAGCGGCCTTGGCGACGCGGACCGCGCCCTGGCCACGCGCCTCGTCTACGGGGTGCTGGCCCGCCAGCGAACCCTCGACCACAGCATCGAGGCGTGGGCCTCGCGCAAGGTCGCCAAGCTGGACGCCGTCGTGCGCACGGCGCTGCGCCTCGGCCTCTACCAGATGGCCTTCCTCGACCGCGTTCCCGATCACGCCGCCGTCGCCACCAGCGTGGAGTTGGTGACACGCCGCGCTCGCAGCGCCAAAGGCTTCGTCAATGCCCTGCTGCGGCGAGCCCAGCGTGAAGGCCTGGTGCCGCCGCCGGCTTCTCCCGCGACGAAGCGCCTCGGCGTCGTGCATTCCCATCCCGACTGGCTGGTGGAGATGTGGACCGCCGAGCTCGGCGCTGAGGAAACGGAGCTCCTGATGGCGGCGAACAACGAAGCTGCGCCCACCTGCTACCGGGCGCTCTCCGACCGCGACGCCGCCGTGCGAGCGCTCGTCGCGCTGCGCATCGACGCCTGCGCGGGCTCTCATGCGTCCTCCTCCATCCTCGTGTCCGGACCCGTGCTGGACCTCGAAGGACTGGCCGTGGTGCAGGGCGAGGCTTCGCAGCTCGTTGTCGAGATGCTCGATCCGCGCCCCGGCGAGAAGGTGCTCGATGCCTGCGCGGCGCCGGGAGGAAAGACCGCCGCCATCGCCGGCCGCGTCGGCGCCACCGGGCACGTCGTCGCGTGCGATCCGGCGCCGCGTTCGGGCGAACGCATTCGCGCTTCGCTGGCGATGGCGGGGATTCGCGGCGGGGTGACGATCCACGGCTGCGCCGTCGAGGAACTCGGCTCGGTCCTGGCCGGTTTGAAGGCGGGCGAAGGCCGCTCTGACACGGCCCAAGGCGGCATGGACCCGGCCGAAGGCCTGTTCGACGCCGTGCTGGCCGACGCGCCCTGCTCGGGACTCGGGACCCTGCGCCAGCATCCGGAAATCCGCTGGCGGCGCCGCCCCGACGACCTCGAAGACCTGGCCCGGCGCCAGGGCTCGGTGCTGCGCGCCGCCGCGGCGCTCGTGAAACCAGGCGGCCGCCTCGTCTATTCCACCTGCACCATCGCGCGCATCGAGAACGAGGACGTGGTCGCCGCCTTCCTGGCCGCGCACCCCGAGTTCACGCGCGAGACTCGCGATACGCTGCCGCCTTCCGTCGCCGCCCTCTGCGACGAGGACGGAACGCTGCGGACGTTTCCGCATCGCCACGGCATCGACGGGTTCTTCGCGGTGAGGCTACGGCGGCGGGGCGGGGAGAACCCGGCTTGATGGCGTCGCGATGCGCGGGGCTTCGCGAGAGGTCCGCCGGGAGAACGGCGTGAACGACTGGGCTCCCGCCCTCACCCTCGCCATCGGCGGCGCCACGCTGGCCGCCGTAGCCGTTGGCGAAATCCCGCGCCTGCGCATGAACCGCGCCACCATGGCAGTGGTGGGCGCCACCGCGCTGCTCGCCACCGGCCTTCGCACCTTGCCCGAGGCCTACGCCGCCGTGGACGGCAACACCCTGGTGCTGCTCTTCGGCATGATGGTGCTCAACGCCAACCTGCGCATCGCCGGCTTCTTCGGACGCGCCGCCACGCTGCTGGTGGCAGCAGCCCGCACACCGAGGCGCCTGCTGGCGGTGACCATCGCGCTGTCGGCCTTGCTGTCGGCCATCCTTCTCAACGACACCGTGGCCCTCGGCCTCACGCCGCTGGTCCTCGGCATGACACGGGCCGCCGGCCTGGCGCCCCTGCCTTTTCTGATGGGACTGGCCACCGCCACCAACATCGGCTCGGTGGCCACCGTGGTCGGCAATCCCCAGAACATGATCATCGGCGTCAGCTCGGGGATCTCCTTCCTCGACTTCGCGGCGGCGCTGGCGCCGGTGGCCGCCGCTGGGTGCCTGCTGTCATGGGGGATCCTCGTCCTCGTGTATCGCCGCGAGCTGGCGCCCCGGGTTCTTCACCCTCATCCTGCGAGCGACCTGGAGGTGGACGAGGACTTGCTGCGCAAGAGCCTCCTGGCCACCGGCGTGCTGCTCGCAGCCCTCGTGGCCGGAGTGCCGGTTCCCCTGGCCGCGCTGTGCGCCGCATCGCTGCTGCTGGTGACGAGGCGCATGGCTCCTGAGCGGGTCTTCGCCGAGATCGACTGGTCGCTGCTGGTGTTCTTCACGGGGCTCTTCGTGGTGAGCGACGCCATCGACGCCGGCCTGCGCGATACCGGGCTGCACGTGCACATGCAGGCCTGGGTGGATTCGGGAACGGCAGGACTGACGGCCGTGACGGCGCTGCTGAGCAACGTGGTCTCCAACGTGCCCGCCGTGCTGTTGCTGCGTGGGCCCGTGGCCGCTCTTGCCGATCCGGAGCGCGGGTTCCTCGTGCTGGCGATGGCGAGCACGCTGGCAGGGAACCTTACGCTGCTTGGGTCGGTGGCGAATCTCATCGTGGCGGAGCTGGCCAGGCGTGAGGGCGTGGTGCTGACGTTTTCGGAGTACCTGCGCGCAGGCGTGCTGATCACGCTGGCGACGCTGGCGGTGGGGGTGGCGTGGCTGGGTGAAGCGGGTTGAGACAGCCTCCAGGCGGAAGACCTCCGGCAGCACGGCCAAGCGGCCACAGGCCGAGCCGGGACCAGGCTTGCCATTTGCTAGGGCGTCGTAGTAATTTTACTCAGCCCAATGAGCACCCAGCCCTCCCTTCCTTTCCAGCGATCGCACGCCCGAGTGCTGAGCGGCCGGCTGGCCGAACCGCGACGCCTCCTGCAATTCGTCGCCGGTCCGCGGCAGGCCGGCAAGACCACGCTGGTCCAGCAAGTCCTGGACGCCTCAGCAAGGCCGTCGCTGTACGCGTCGGCCGACGAGCCGGCGGTGCGCGACACGGCCTGGCTGTCGACCCAATGGGAACGGGCCCGGGAGATGTCGACCGACGCAAACCCTGCCGGCGCGATCCTGGCCATCGATGAGGTGCAGAAGATTGCCGGGTGGTCCGAAACCGTGAAGCGGCTGTGGGACGAGGACACCAGGCGCCGGCGCTCCCTGCGCGTGGTGCTGCTTGGCTCGTCGCCGCTGTTGATGCAGCGGGGGCTCACCGAGAGTCTCGCCGGGCGGTTCGAGACGATTCACGTTGGGCACTGGTCGTTCGCCGAGATGCGGGAGGCGTTCGGGTGGAACCTCGAGACCTATCTCTTCTTCGGTGGATACCCGGGAGCGGCCCACTTGGCGGAAGAATGGACGAGGTGGCGTAGCTACATCGTCAACGCGATCATCGAAACCACCATCGCACGGGACGTCCTGCTGATGTCGCGGATCGAGAAGCCTGCCCTGCTGCGCCGACTGTTCGATCTGGGTTGTCGCTACTCCGGCCAAGTCCTGTCCTACACCAAGATGCTCGGACAACTCCAGGATGCGGGCAACACGGTCACGCTGGCCCACTATCTCGAACTGCTCACCGGCGCGGGCATGCTCACCGGCCTGCAGAAGTATGCCGGCCAGGCCGCACGCCAGCGGGGTTCGAGCCCCAAGCTGCAAGTGCTGAATACGGCACTGCTGACCGCGCAATCCGGACTCTCCCCGCAGGAGGCCCGTGAGGACCGCGAATTCCGCGGGCGGCTGGTCGAGTCCGCCGTCGGCGCGCACCTGGCCAACGCGGCCGCCGCCGGAGTCTGCGAGCTCTTCTACTGGCGCGAACGAAACCGCGAGGTGGACTTCGTTCTGCGCGCCGGCCGCGTCGTCGTCGCTGTCGAAGTCAAAAGCGGCCGCGCCCCGGAGGCCTTTCCCGGTCTGGCTGCATTTGCGGCTGCTTTTCAGCCGAAACGCACCTTGATCGTGGGCGGGGACGGTATCGAGTTGGAAGCGTTCCTGACCAGGCCGGTGAGTCATTGGCTGCAAGCCTGAGGTGGGAGAGCCATCGGCGGTTGGAACTGCGGCACCAGGAGGCTCGCGGCCCATCGCGCCGCCGCGGCGCCTCCCTTGAATGGACCCGGTCGCGGCGATAAACGACCGGCCGATCCGAGGATCACCCCCGGGCGCATACGAACGCGCAGCCGATCTGCAGCCGGGCGTACTCTCGCGAAAGGCAGGACAACAATGCGACCTCAGCGACCGCTGGCCCTTCTCCTCTCCCTGCTGATTGCGGGGCAGCCCGCCCTCGTCCAGGCCGCCGGCATCAAGCGCGGCAGTCTTCGCGAACACCGCCAGGAAGGCGCCGCGCAGAGCGGCCGAGAGACGTCGCCGGAGCTCCAGCCCGTATTCACCCTGCTCACCCCAGGTAGTTATCGTGACGAGACGGCGGAACGGGAGATGGAGGGACTCATCGGCTCGATCGTGGAAAGTCTGCCTCCGGAAGCGATCGAGGAACTGGCGTCGATGGCCGCACTGGTCGCCGGCAACCCCGGAGATCCGGTTGCTCTCGAGGAGGCCAGGCAGATGTTCGGGCAGACCATGGACGCGCTGCCGGATGAAACCAGGGACGAGA
>JBHEPB010000345.1:0-7541 GCA_046260515.1 Binatia bacterium | reverse complement strand
GAGGTGCTGGCGGCGGCCGAAATGCTGCAGAGGGACTACGGCGTGGGCGCCGACGTTTACTCCATCACCAGTTTCAGCGAGCTGCGCCGCCAGGCCCTCGAAGGCGAGCGTTGGAACCTGCTGCATCCGGCGGAGAAGCCGCGGTCCGCCTACGTGAGCGACCTGCTGGGCGCCGCGCAGGCTCCGGTCGTGGCGGCCACCGATTACATGCGCAGCGTTCCCGACCAGATCCGCCAGTGGGTACCCGGCCCCTACGTGACCCTCGGCACCGACGGCTTCGGCCGCAGCGACGGACGCGCGGCGCTGAGGCACCACTTCGAGGTGGACCGCGCGTTCATCGTGCTGGCCACGCTGAAGGCCCTGGCTGCCGAAGGGGCCGTCGACGCCGCCGTGGTGGCCGCGGCGGTGGAAAAGCTGGGCATTGACGCCGACAAACCCGATCCGATGACGACCTGAGCAGGGAGAAAGCAGTGGCAACCCGAGAGATCCACGTTCCCGACCTGGGAGAGTTCAGGGACGTCCCGGTCGTGGACATCCTCGTGAAGGCCGGCGATGCGATCGAGGTGGAGAGCGGCCTCGTCACCCTCGAAACCGACAAAGCGACGATGGACGTGCCTTCGCCGGTGGCCGGCGTGCTGGTGACCCTGCACGTGGCCAAGGGCGACCGTGTTTCCACGGGAACACTGCTGGCGACGGTGGAGACGGCCGACACCGCGGAGGCGGGCAAGGCCGCGACCGCGCCCGAAGCGGGAACGGGGCCCGCCGAAGCGGATGCCTCGCCCACCCAAGCCGCGCCTGCCGCGCCGCCGGTAGCCGCGCCCGTCGCGCCGCCCGTCGCCGCGCCTGTCGCACCATCGGAGACCAGGCCCGCCGCGCCGTCGCCCTCGGCTCCGACCACCGGCGGCACACCCGTCGACGAAGCCGCCTTCGCCCGGGCCCACGCCAGTCCTTCGGTGCGTGCCTTCGCCCGCGAGCTCGGCGTTGATCTCGGCCGCGTCACCGCCAGCGGCCGCAAGGGCCGCATCACCCTCGACGACGTGAAGGCCTCCGTGAAGGCGGTGATGACGTCGGGCGCCACAGGCGGAACGCCGGCCTTGCCGATGGTTCCCGCCGTGGACTTCGCGAAGTTCGGCAAAGTGGAAGTGGTGCCGCTGCGCCGCATCCAGAGGATCGCCGGTCCCCGCCTGCACGCGAGCTGGGTCAACCTGCCCCACGTCACGCAGATGGACGAGGCCGACATCACCGAGCTCGAGGAAGCGCGGGGCTGGCTCAAGCTGAAGGCCTCGGCCGACGGCATCTCGCTCACCACCATGGCCTTCGTGCTCAGGGCCTGCGTGCTGGCCCTGAGGGAATTCCCCCGCTTCAATGCTTCCCTGGAGCCGGGCGGCCAGAACCTCGTGATGAAGAAGTACTGCCACCTCGGCTTCGCCGTGGACACGCCGGGCGGCCTCGTCGTGCCCGTGATCCACGACGCCGACACGAAGGATGTTTTCGAGCTGGCCCGCTGCCTGGCCGACCTTTCGGCCAAGGCCCGCGACGGCAAGCTTTCGGCCGCGGAGATGCAGGGCGGCTGCTTCACGGTCTCCAACCTGGGCGGCATCGGCGGCACGGCCTTCACGCCCATCATCAACGCGCCGGAGGTCGCCGTGCTCGGCGTCTCGCGCTCGGTGATGCGGCCGGTGTGGAAGGAAGAAGCCTTCGTTCCGCGACTGATGCTGCCGTTGTCCCTGTCCTACGATCACCGCGTGATCGACGGCGCCGACGGCGCGCGTTTCACCGGCTTTCTCGCCAAGGCCCTGGCCGACGTCGAAGCCCTTATGGCGAAGGAGGCGAGGGACGCATGAGCGGCGCCCCTGCCACCGGAGCCGAAGCCGGCGAGAAGCAGGCCCGCCTCGTCGTTGTCGGCGGCGGCCCCGGCGGCTACACGGCCGCCTTTCGGGCTGCCGACCTCGGCCTGCAGGTTGTCCTCGTGGACGACCGCGCCACCCTCGGCGGCGTCTGCCTGAACGTTGGCTGCATCCCCTCCAAAACGCTGCTGCACGCGGCCTCGGTGGTCGAGCAGGCAGCGGCAATGGCCTCGCGCGGCATTGTCTTCGACCCGCCCCGCATCGATCTTCCGGCGCTCAAGGCCTGGAAGGAGAAGGTCGTCGCCAAGCTCACGGGTGGTCTCGCCGCCCTGGCCCGCCAGCGCAAGGTGGAAGTGGTGCGCGGCGCCGCCAAGCTCGCCGGCCCGAATCTGCTGGAAGTCACGGCGGACGGCGCGTCGCAACGCATCCGCTTCGAGCAGTGCATCCTCGCCGCCGGCTCGCGCCCGGCTTCCCTCCCTTTCCTTCCCGACGATCCCCGCGTGATGGATTCGACCGGCGCATTGGAACTGGCTTCCAGCAGCGGCCGCCTGCTGGTGATCGGCGGCGGCATCATCGGTCTGGAGATGGCCTGCGTCTACGACGCCCTCGGCGCGAAGGTGACCGTGGTGGAGATGACGCCCGGGCTGCTCCCCGGCTGCGATCCCGACCTGGTGGCGCCCCTGTCCAGGCGAATCTCGAAACGCTACGAGAAGATCCTCCTCGCTACGAAAGTGACCGCGGTGGAAGCCGCCGACGACGGGCTGCACGTCACCTTCGAGGGGAAGGACGACGCGAGCAGCGGCACCTTCGACCAGGTGCTGGTTTCCATCGGGCGCCTGCCCAACGGAAAGCTGCTCGACGCCGAAGCTGCCGGCGTTGTCGTGGACGAGCGCGGGTTCATTCCTTCCGATCGCCAGATGCGCACCAACGTCGCGCACATCTTTTCGATCGGCGATCTCGCCGGCGGGCCCATGCTTGCCCACAAGGCCTCCCACGAGGGTAGGGTGGCCGCGGAGGCCGCCGCCGGGCTCAAGAGTTTCTTCGACGCGAAAGTCGTTCCGTCGGTGGCCTACACCGATCCCGAGGTGGCCTGGGTGGGGCTGACCGAACTCGATGCCAAGGCCCAGGGCATCGCCTTCGAGAAGAGCGTGTTCCCCTGGGCTGCCAGCGCCCGTGCCCTCTCGGTGGGCCGCGAGGAGGGCTTCACCAAGATCCTCTTCGACCCCGTGAGCCACCGCGTGCTCGGCGGCGCCATCGTGGGTGTCCACGCGGGGGAACTCATCTCGGAGATCGCCCTGGCCGTGGAGATGGGCGCGGACGCGGCCGACCTGGCGCTTACGATCCACCCCCATCCGACGCTGTCCGAGTCCCTCGGCATGACGGCCGAAATGCACGAAGGCACGATTACCGACCTCTACGCGCCGAGGAAGAAAGCACCGCGGTGAGGCCCACGGCCATGCGGCTGCTGGCTCCAGCCGTGCTCGCGGCCGCGGCGTCCGCCTGCACGCCGACGAACTCGCGAATCACGCTGGAGGGCGTCCGTCCTCTCCACGACCGTGCCGTGGCGATCTGCTCCTGCCTGAGGGCCGGCCTCGATCTCCCGCGGCGCCGCTTCACCACCGACGTGTGCTCGGTCTCTCCCGATCGCAACTACGGCGCCTGCTGCATCGACCACGACGTCTCGTACTGGTGCGGCGGCAGCGAGATCGACAGGTTGCAGGCCGACCGTCGCCTGGCCCTCTGCGTGGAGGAACACGGGCACTCGCCTCGCTACGCCGAAGTGGTTCGCCGAACGGTACGCGTCGGAGGTGGGCCGTGGTCGCCCTTCCCCTGGAGATGGGCCTACGGCTGGAAAACTCTGCGCGGCTACGAGCCGCGGCCGGGCGGCGGGGACGCGGAGCAGTGCTTCGCCCCGGAGGGCCCTGCAGCGAACACCCGCTGAAGAGAGACTTCAGTTGCCGGCGCCGGGCTTGGCCGGCGGTTTGCTGCGACGCATGGGTTCGTCGCCCACTTCCACCGAAGGAACGCGGCGCACCGGCTGGGGATACAGGGTCATCAGCTCGAGGATCTCCATGGGCATGTCGGTGCGCACGTGCAGGCCGAGGCGCCCGGCCTCCTCGCAGGTGATGGGATAGTCGTGGGTCCACGTTCCCTGGGTGAGCAGCTTGGCCACGTGGGCCACCGTGGGGGGCTCGTAAGTGCCGGCCATCACTTCGGCGACGATGGCCTCGAGTTGGCGGATGGCCTTGGCGGCCTGGTCGGCGAGGATCAGCGTTTCGTCATCGATCTCGGCGACGGGCTTGCGATCGATCACCTGCAGCAGGCTGGCCGCCGGGTACTTTCCGATCTGGGGATCCACCGGGCCCAGCACCGAGTGCGGGCACATCACGATATCGTCGGCGGCCAGCGCGATGAGGGTGCCGCCCGACATCGCATAGTGGGGAACGAAGACGGTGACCTTGCCCTTGTGGGCCTTGATGGCCCTGGCGATCTGGGACGCCGACAGCACGAGGCCGCCCGGCGTGTGGAGCACGAGGTCCACCGGAACTTCCGGGTCCGTCCTCTGCAGGGCGTGGATGATGGCTTCCGAATCCTGCAGGTCGATGTAGCGCAGCAAGGGAAAGCCGAGCAGGGTCATGCTCTCCTGGCGGTGGACGAGCAGGATCATGCGTGAGCCGTGTTCGCGTTCGATCCGGGAGATGAGGCGGCGGCGGTAGGTCTCCAGCAGGCGCTGCCTCAGCAGGGGCTGGAGGGCGGCCAGCAGGAAGAGACCCCAGATCAGTTCGGTGAAGCCCATCGCATCCCCTTCTAGCGGGACCGCCCTTCCATAGGTATCGGGCGGGCGTGCCCGCCTTCAGGCCTCGACCTTCAGTTCCTTTCCGAAGGCCTTCTTGAAACGCCCCGTCACCTGCGCGTCCTCCCAGGCCTCGAGACCCGCTTCGCCGAGGACGAAGGCGCGGCCCTTGGCGTGGAAGACCGCGTCCGAGGGCCGACCGGGAAGTCGCCTCTGCTCGATGGCGTCGGCCAGGCACAGCAGCAGTCCTGCCCTCTCGAGGGGATCGAAGTCCTCTTCGCGAAGCGGCGGGGCCGCGCGGTGGGGATCCCAGCCGTCGCGGTCGGCCAGTTCGACGATGGACGACAACAGCGCGACCTCGCGATGGGTGAAACCGAGCAGGCCGCTCGAGCGCAGGATGGACGCGGTGTGGGTGTGGAGGCGGTAGAAGTCGATGCTGCGGCCGATGTCGAGGGCGGTGGCGGCGTGGCGGAGCATCTCGCGCAGGACAGGATCGGGCCACGGCTCCAGGCTGTCGTAGAGCGACAGCGCCAGACGGCGGCGCCGCGCCGCGCGCGGCGCTTCGCAGGTGGTGAAGCGCGAGGCCAGCACCGCCACCGAATGCTCCCTCACCTTCTCCGGCTCTGGCAGCTTGCCGAGCAGGGTATCGAGCACGATGCCCTCGCGCAGGCCCTGGCCGGCCACATAGAAGCGGTCGCGGCGCGAAGCCTCCAGCACGGCTTCGGCAACGAGGGCACCGCCCACGATGGAATCGGCCCGGCTGGCGTTGAGCCCCGGCATCGATGCCCTTTCGGCGACGGTGCGCGAGAGCAGCAGGCCGGTGAGTTCGCGAAGACGTCCCTTGGTGAGTTCGTAGCCGTGGAGGCGGGGAATGGGCGAGTCCCAGCGGCGGGCGTCCAGTTTGGCCAGGTTGCGCACGGTGCCGCCGGTGCCGACCACGGTTTCGCCGGCCTTGAGGCGCGGGACGTCCACCTCGGCGAGCAGGTCGGCGACGTGCTTCCTCAGCTTGCGTACCTGGCGCGGGCTAGGCGGGTCGGAAGTGAGGAACTCGTCGCTGGTGCGCAGCGCGCCCAGAGGCAAGCTCGAGGCCTTGCGCGGGCGGCGATCGCGGAAGTGCGTCACCTGGAGGCTGCCGCCGCCGATGTCGAACACCAGGCCGTCGTTCACCGGAAGGCCGTACACCGCGCCGAGGAACCCGGCCCGGGCCTCGGCGGCGGCCGTCATGATCTCCAGCCGAAAGCCGCACTCGGCGGCGATGCGGCGGCGGAACTCCTCGCCGTTTTCCGCTTCGCGCAGGGCCGCGGTGCCGAAGGCGAGGATTCGCACGGCGCCCGCCGCGTCGGCGACGCGGCGGAAATCGCGCAGCACGCGCAGGGCGCGGTCGAGGGCGGCTTCGTGGAAGCGGTGGTTCTTGTCGAGCTCGCGGATCAGCTGGAGGGCGATGTGCTCGTCGGCGATCACCTCCAGCACGCCGCCGCCGGCGCGGCGGAAGACGACGACGCGGGCCGAGTTGGAACCTACGTCGATCACGGCTGCGGGAAAGCGCGGCACCTAGTCCTTGCGCGCCCGGCGCGTCCGTCGCCGCGGGGGCGCGGCCGTCGCCGTGGTGGAAACCATGGCCAGGAAGACTTCCTGGGAAGAGCGCCGCTCCTCGCCGGGCGCCGGGCGGCGGCGCGTGTAAACGCCGTCGCCGTCGCAGTCCCAGCGCGAACAGTTGTCGGCGTCGTACACGTCGAGGATGGCGCCGAGCTCCTTTTTCAGATTCGCGTCCTCCACCGGTACGACGCTTTCCACGCGGCGGTCGAGGTTGCGCTTCATCCAGTCGGCAGAGCCGAGGTAGTAGCAGGGCTCGCCGCTGTCGAGGAATTCGTAGATGCGCGCATGCTCGAGGAAGCGGCCCACCACGCTGTACACCTCGATGTTCTCCGACAGGCCCGGCACGCCCGGGCGCAGGCAGCAGAGGCCGCGCACCCCGAGCGAGATCGAGACCCCGGCCTGGGAGGCCTTGTAGAGCTCGCGGATCAGCTCGTGGTCCTGGAGCTGGCTCATCTTGGCGCGGATGCGGGCCGGACGTCCGCCCAGGGCATGGGCGGCCTCGCGGCGAATCAGGTCGACGAAGCGCGAGCGCATGTCGTGCGGGGCGACGAGGAGCCTGCCGAAGGAGCGCGGCGGCAGCGCGCCCGTGAGCTGGTTGAACAGCGCGGCCACGTCGCCGCACAGCCCGGTATCGGCCGTGAGCAGGCCGATATCCTCGTAGATGCGCGCGGTGCCGGTGTGGTAGTTGCCGGTGCCGACGTGGGCGTAGTGCCTCAGGCGCCCGGCCTCGTCGCGCACCACCAGGGCGAGTTTCACGTGGGTCTTCAGCTTCTCCACGCCGTAGGAAACGTGGACGCCCTCGCGTTCCAGCATCTGCCCCCAGGCGATGTTCGGCGCCTCGTCGAAGCGCGCGGTGATCTCCACCAGCACGGCCACCTGCTTGCCGCGGCGGGCCGCGTCGATGAGGGCGCGCATGATGGGCGAGTCGTTGCTCGTGCGGTAAATGGTGATCTTGATGGCGACCACCGCCGGGTCTTCGGCCGCCTCGCGCAGGAAGCGCAGCACCGAGGATTCGAAGCTGTGGTAGGGGTGATGGAGAAGGACCGGCCCGCGGCGGATCTCCTCGAAGATGGACCCGGTCTCGCCGTCGGCGTCGCGGCGAAGGCGGGGATGGTCGGCGCCTTCGTGGGGAGGGGTGAGCAGGTGCTCGGCCGAGGGCACGCGCAGGGCCATCAGATCGTTGATGCCGAGGAAGGTTTCGCTGGCGTAGACGTCGTCGGAGCTCGTGCCGAGCTGGCGGGCCAGCCAGTGCTGGAGTTCCACCGGCATGTCGCTGCTGACCTTCAGGCGCGAGATGCCAGCGA
>JBHEPB010000328.1:0-18846 GCA_046260515.1 Binatia bacterium | reverse complement strand
CTTCTCGAGGGCCTCGAGCTTGGTGACGACGTCCTTCTGCTGGGCCTCGAGTCTCTCGACGGAAGCCTTGATGTCGCCGATGGCCTGCGGGTCGGCGCAGGCCGACAGCGTCAGGGCCGCAGCGGCGGCAAGGAGTGCGATCGAACGGAACGGTGCTTTCATTTCATCCTCCAGTAGTTGGTCGAGTCGATGACCCGTGGCCGTGCCCAAGCGGCGGCGGCAATTCGTGGACAAGACGGGCGAAGTCGGCGGTTATTCGGACCGCCCCGGGAGGATTGCGAGTCCTCGCAGCCTTTTTCTCGCTTTCTTCGCCTCTGCGCCTTGTCCGGTTGTGAAACAGCAGACCTCGATGGAACGTCCCGTCGGCTCTTACGCCGCTGATCCTGGACCGATGAAGTGCAGCGCACCCCCACCGACGAGGCCCTTGGCCCCTTGGGTCGTTCCTCTCTATTCCTGCCTCCCGGAACGTCGCCCTCGGCGACGAGGAGGGCATTTTTGGGGTGCGGGGCGGGGGTGTCAAGGCGGCGGACGATTGGGTCGCCCTCGGGCAGGCATGGGGAGGGACTGGGCCCCGTCCCTGGAGCGGCCTTGGAGCGGGGCGCATGCCGGTGGTATCGCCTCCCGCCGTGACCGCTCCTGTCCGCCGTTTCGGAAGACCCCTGCTGCGACGCCTGGCCTCCCAGATGGCAAAAGTGGGGGTATCGGCCGCAGCCCTTTGGCTGGTCCTGCGCGGGGTGGACACTGAGGCGATGGCCCGTGTCCTGGCCTCGGCCGACTGGAGCGACGTGGCCCTGGTGGTGGGCATCTACCTGTTCGGGCAGGCGCTGACGGCCTGGCGCTGGAAGATGATCGCGACCCGGGTGGGCTTCCGCGAACCCATGCGCGACTTTCTGCGCTTCTATTACATCGGGATGTTCTTCAATCTTTTCGGTCCCTCCACGCTCGGAGGAGACCTCGTGCGGGCCCTCTACCTCGGGGCCTCGGCCTCGCGCCGCACTGTGGCCCTCCACACAGTGTTCTTCGACCGCCTCTCGGGCCTGGTGATGCTGGTGTTCGTGGCGGTGGCCTCCATTGCGATGTTCGGCCGCTTCGGACTGCCATGGCCGGTAGTTGCCGTGGTGGTGGCGTTGGGAGCCGCGATGGGCGTGGGCTGGTTCCTGGTGCCGCTCCTGGCCCGACGCTTTTTTGCCGCCGAGGGTCGCATCAACCGCCTCGTGCAGCGGGACCTGGCGCCGTTCTGGAGCGACAGTGGGCTGCTGGTGCGCTCGGCCGGCATCTCGGTGTGCTTCCACGTGCTGCAGACCGCGTCTCTCATCCTGCTCGGAAGCGCGGTCTCGATGCAGGTGGACTGGCGCTACTATTTCATCTTCCACCCCCTGGTCTCGGTGCTGAGCGCGATTCCCCTTTCGGTGGCCGGGCTCGGGATCCGCGAGGCGGGGTACGTGTGGTTCCTGCAGAGGCAGGGCGTGGGCGGCGACACGGCGGTGGCCTTCGGCATCCTGTGGTTTGCCGTGCTGCTCGCGTCGTCGCTGGTGGGCGGCGTGGTCTACCTGTGGGGCGGGGCCTCGGTCCCCACGCTGAGGGGACCGAAGGCGCCGCGGGAATAGCCGTCGGCTCAGGCCGCCGGCAAGGGCAATACCCAGTTCCCCTCGCTGTCGTAGTCCACCTGGTAGGTCTTCTTCATCAGTTCGCGCATCTCGACCGCCGACTTCTCCTTGCCGGGCTTGAGGAAGGAGGAGTGCTCGGAGGCGTACCACAGGATGTCCTGGGTGAGGTCACGCCCGACGGTGCCGTTGACGACGAAGACCGGGAGGTCGGCGAAGAAGAACTTCCAGATTTCCATCTGGGCGGTGAGGCGGTCGAGCACGATGCGGCCGAGGGCCTCGTCGCCGTTCATCAGCGCCGCCACGTCGCCGCGCTTGGCGGCTTCGAAGGCCGCGAGGAGGCGGTCGCCGACGACGCCCTGGCTGATGAGCAGGCTCGAGAGGTCGGTGGAGTCGTTGTAGAACGGGTGCGAACCGCCGCCCGGCGTGCCGCCGCGCAGCAGGAATTCCACGGCCTGGGGCGTCGTGAGGCGCCGGATCGCGAAGTCGTACTCGGCGTCGGGCTCGAGCATCACCACGGCGCCGATCTGGTGGACGTCGCGGTCGCAGTAGTAGGTGTCCGAGTCCGGATCGTAGAGCAGGCGCTCGTCCGGGTACTGGTGGGTGACGCGGCCGAGGCTCTCGCGCGTGCCCCCGGCGCCGTAGTCGGCCGTCGCGTTCTCCAGGATGGGCTCGGTCTCGGCCAGGATGAGGTCGCGGCTGAGCAGGTTGCGCGAACGCACGTAGAAAAAGCGCTCGGAAGGCCAGACGTCCCACTGGGACTTGCCCGAGGGCACGATGTGGATCCAGTCGTCCTGGCACACGTAGCCCACCGTTCCCATGATCTCGGTGGCCTTCTTCTTGTCGCCCTTGTGGTCGATGGCGTAGCGGCGCTGCAGTTCGGCGCGGCGCGCGTGCACGTTGCGCTCGGCCCAGAACGTGGCGGCCTCGGTCTTGCCCGCGCCGCTGGCGCCGAGGAAGACGGTGGCCGGGCCGGCGCTGTTGAGGATGGCGCACGCGGCGTGGGCCGAGAGCACTTCGGCGCGCGACATCACGGTGGAGACGCCGGCATGGATGCCGCGGCACTTGATCTCGCCGTGGTAGTCGGTGTTGATCGTGATCACGTAGATCGCCTCCCCGATCTCGTCGAGGGGGCAGGCGTACAGGAAGCAGGACGGCGGGATCGACTTGGAAGCGCCGTCGAAGAACTGGGAGTCGCGAAGCCGGCTGGGCAGCCCGAGGGTCATCGGGTTCTGCTTCTTGGCCTTCAGCTGGGCGACGTATTCCTTGTAGGCCCTTTCGTTGGGCGGAATGCCCACCACCGAGATCACGCGCACCATCGGCACCGGCTTCTCGAGGAGGCGGAAGCGCTCCTCCAGCGCGGTCTGCAACTCGAGGGCGACGGGATCGTTCAGCTGGAAGAAGTTGGCCTGGGTGGTGCGGTAGAGCTGGGTGATGTTGCCGCGGTGTTCGCACTGCACTCCGGCCGACAGGAAGCGCGCACGCAGGGTCTTGTCGTCGGACAGGACGGCCATGGCTTCGAGCCAGGCGCGGGCTTCCTTCACGTCGCGGTCGTGGGTCTTCTTGTCGATGCGGGCCACCAGTCGGTCGGTGAGCATCGACTGCGTGGTGTTGTGGGAGTTGAGCAGCGGGCCGATGGTGGCGTCCTCGGCCGTCTCCGCGTCCTGGCGCAGGATGACGTCGCCGCGGTCGTTGATGCCGATCTCGCGCAGGCCCGGGTTGTGGCGGATGTAGAGGCCCTCGTTGGCGATGAGGCGGCCGATCTGGACCTTGGCGCCGTCCGACAGTTTGGCCTGGTCCGGCGTGAGGTGGCAGACCTCGACGGGGACGATGTAGGAGGCCAGCTGCTTGGTCATGTCCGACGTGTAGACGCGCACCCGGCGGCCGAGGTCGGTGACGGTGATGCCGGCGTCGCGGATGCGGTCGATGTCGAGGGCGCTTTCCTCGGCCATGAGCAGGCGGCCCTGCAGGTCGCGCGCGAGTTTGCGCGACGAAACCGCCTTCGGCTTGAGGAAACGTTCCATGGAAGTGGAGTCGGAGGTCTGGTCCATACGCGATTTTCCCGGTTGGAAGAGATGGGCTGGGAAGCTTGAAGAAAAGGCGGTCCATACAGGATGCGTCGCAGTGCGTCAAATCGCGCCTTCCGGCCGGGCCCCCGGCCCTCGCCGTTTCCGCCAACCGGCCGCTTCTGGCACTCGTGCTCCTGCGCAGCGGCGCGTTGGACGGGCCCCAACGACGGAACCGGACGCGCAGCGTATTTCCCGGTATCCAACCCGATGAAGAGCATCAGCCGACAATCCATGGAGGAGGTGCGTCTCCACGCGATGGAGACCTATCCCGACGAATGTTGCGGCGTGGTCGTTGCGCTGGCCGGCGGCAGCGACCGCGTGGTGCGCGTGCGCAACATCCAGGACGAGATGCACGGCAAGGATCCTGTTGCCTACCCGCGCACGGCGCGCACGGCTTACGCCGGCCATCCGGCCGACCTTCACGCCGCCCTGTCCCAGGCCGAACAGGAAGGCTGCGCGCTGCTGGCCTTTTACCATTCCCACCCGGACCACGAGTCGTACTTCTCGGCGGAGGACAACGCGCAGGCCACGCCCTTCGGCGAGCCTTCGTATCCCGAGGCCCTGCAGCTGGTGGTGTCGCTCTACGGCCACAAGGTCCGAGACATCAAGGCCTTCGCCTGGTCGCCGGAAGCGGGCGCCTACGTGGAGACGCCCTTCGAGGAGAGAACACTGCCGTGAAGACCCGCGTCGGGGAGCTGGAGGTCGAGTACGAGATCACCGGGCCGGCGGGCGCGCCGGTCGTCACCTTCGTGCACGGCCTGGCGGCCTCGCTCGCGATCTGGGCCGGCCAGGCCGAACGCCTGTCGGACCGCTTCCGCGTGCTGCGCTACGACCTGAGGGCCCACGGCGGCACCACGTCGCCGGCGGCATCGTGCTCGCGCCATGATCTTGCGGCCGACCTCGTCGGCCTGCTCGATGCACTCGGCATCGAGAGAAGCGCGGTGGTGGGCCACAGCGCCGGCGGCGTCGTCGCCCAGCAGACGGCCGTGGACTTCCCCTCGCGGGTCTCGGCTCTCGGCTTCATCGGCACCGCCAGCGAGTGCAACGACAAGACGGCCGCCTGGTACACCCGCTGCATCGAGACGGCGCGCAGCGAGGGCGGCGAGGCCGTGATGAAGGCCATGGGAATGAAGCCCGGACGCGGGCCGGTTCCCGACGGACAGGGGATGGCGCCGGTTATCGAGGCCATGCGCACCCTCAACGTCGATCCGCTGACGAGCGCCTTGCGCGCCGTCACGGTTCCCACGCTCATCCTCGTCGGCGACAAGGACTTCCTCGGTGTGGGCGGCTCGGTGATCCTCAGCCGCACGGTGGCTGGCAGCGAACTCGAGATCGTCGCCGGTCGCGGCCACGGCCTCTATCTCGAAGACCCCGACTGGTTCGCGGCGCGCCTCGGCGATTTCCTCGCTAGACACCTTCTCGCTCCGGTCGCCGTCGCGGCCGGCTGAACGCGCGGAGCGTTTCCATGCGAATGCTGCTCATCCGCATCCTCGATCTCGTCCGCCGCGGACAGGCGCTGTGGATGCGGCTGCGCGGGCAGACACCCGAGGGCATCGCCGAGCAGCGCATCGTGAGCGGGCAGGCCTGGGAGGAATACTGCGACACGTTGAAAGCCGCCGGCGCGTCGCTCAAGTTCCCGGGCGCTCCCCAGGACCCTTTTCACCAGGCCGAGGGCTACCGCTACCTGAGCCGACTGGTAAGGGCCGGCCTCGAGGGTTTCCTCGAGGATTCCGATCCCCACGCTCCGGTCCTCAAGCGCACGGTGCACGAGACCGTGAAGATGGGCGCGGACAATCCCGACAACCACTACCAGAACGCCGGCATCAGCGGCGCCTGCGAGTACCGCATCCGCGGCAATCGCGGCACGGTGGCTTACCTCGCCTTCGCCACCCAGGCCGGGCACTACGGCCAGGGCGGCGGCCTGCCGCCCACGGGAGCCCTCGAGGCTTCGCAGCTCGAACTCGACGCGGACGGCAACTTCGAGATCGCCGTGAGCTGCGAGCCGCGCCCCGGCAACTGGCTGCCGATGCAGCCGGAGACCGGCCTGCTCATCGTGCGCCAGACCTTCCTCGACCGCGCCACCGAGAAACTGGCCACTCTCACCGTGGAACGCGTGGACGGCCCCGGCCAGCCGGTTCCCGTCACGGCGGCCAGCGTGGACGCGGGGCTGCGCAACGCGAGCACCCTGGTGGCCGGCGCGTCGCTGCTGTTCGCCAAGTGGGCCCGCGACTTCCAGAAGCACAGCAACGAGCTGCCCCAGTTCGATCCCGCCGTTTCCAACGCTGCCGGCGGCGATCCCAACATCGCCTACTATCACAGCCACTGGAGGCTGGGTCCGGACGAAGCCCTCGTCATCGACGTGGTACCGCCGGTCTGCGAGTACTGGAATTTCCAGCTCAACAACTACTGGATGGAATCGCTCGACTACCGGTTCTTCCGCATCCACACGAACAAGCATCTGGCCACGGCCAACGCCGACGGCTCGGTGCGCATCGTGGTAGCCCACTCCGATCCCGGCCATCCCAACTGGATCCAGACCGTGGGCCACGACTGCGGCACCATGTGCTTCCGCTGGGTGCGCGCCGACGCCCACCCGGTGCCTCGCACGCGCGTGGTGTGCGTGGCCGAAGCGGCTGCGCTGCCGGCCTGACCCCGAGCAGGTCGCCCGCGATGAAGCTGGTCACCTCCACCGACTACGCCAATCCGCGGCGGCCCTTGGCCATCCGCCTCTTCAATGCCCTCGGTTCTGTCGCGTCACGGGCCGGGCTGCGCACGTCCCTCGACTTCGACAGCCTGCTGGCGGCCGCGCGCCGCAAAACCGGCCTCGAGGACTTCGGTGATCCGTATTTTCGCGAACCGCTGCGCGTGCTGCTGGCTTCGCTCGAGAACGAGGCCGGCCTTCACGCGCTCGGACGGGCCGTCATGCGTGGCCGCATTGTGGGGATGCTGGCCAACCGCCTGCGCGTCGAGGCCCTTTTCCGTGAGCATCCGGAGATCGAGGCCATCCCGATGGGACGGCCCATCGTGATCGCCGGGCTCCAGCGCACCGGAACGACGCTGCTGCACCGCCTTCTCGCCGCCGATCCCGCCGCCCGCTCGCTGCCCGCGTGGGAAGCGCTGCATCCGGCGCCCCTGCCCGGCGAAGGCCGCGAGGGATCCGCGCAGCGGCGCCGCGCAGCCAGGCTCTCCGAGAAGGGCCTGCAATGGCTCTCGCCCCAATTCTTCGCCGTCCATCCGGTGGAAGCCGAAGCTCCCGAGGAAGACGTGATGCTCCTCGACCACTGCTTCACCAGCCAGGCGCCCGAAGCGACGCTGCACGTGCCCGCCTACGCCAGGTGGCTCGAGGGCCAGGATCTCGTGCCCGCCTACCGCTATCTCGCGCGCCTGATGAAGCTGCTGCTGTGGCAGAGGCCGGGCAGCCACTGGGTGCTGAAGACTCCCCACCACATGGAATACCTGGCCGAGTTGCTGGAGGTGTTCCCCGACGCCCTCGTCGTGCAGACCCACCGCGACCCCAAGGCCACCACCGGTTCGTTCTGCAGCATGGTGGCCCATGGCCGCGGCATCTTTTCCGACCGCGTGGATGCCCGCGAGGTCGGCCGCCACTGGCTGCGCAAGGTGACGCGCATGATGGACCGCGCGCTGGCGGTGCGCGACGCGCGCGGCGGCGCGTCCTTCGTGGACGTTTCCTACTACGACCTTCTTGAGGATCCGTTGGGCGAGGTGAGGCGCATCTACGCCGCGGCCGGCCTGCCCTTGTCCGACGCCGGGGAAGCTTCGATGAAGGCCTTGCTGGCCCGCGAGGTGCAGGGCCGCCACGGACGCCACGTGTACCGCACCCGCGATTTCGGCCTCAGCCCGGCGGCCATCGACGAGGCCTTCGCCAGCTACCGCGAGCGCTTCGCCGTCCGGCACGAAAAAGGCGCCGGCGCCGAGGATGCCGTGGAGGATTCGTCGGTCACCGGCGTGGGCCACCGCAGTATCGGCGCGGCCACGATGACCGGCATCCTCGACCTTCTGAGCAGCAAGGGCAGCCTGGCGGGCATCGACGACAGCGTGCGCCTGGACGGCCGCACGGCGCTGGTAACCGGCGCTTCGAGCGGCCTCGGCAAGGCAGTGGCCACCGAACTTGCGCGGCGAGGGGCCCGCGTGATCGTAGCCGGGCGCAGCGGCATCCCGGAACTCGGCCGCGAGATCGCGCGGGCGGCAGGTTCAGGCTCCGTGGAGATGCTGGCCGTGGATCTGGCCGACCTCGAGTCGGTGTCGGCCTTCTGCGACGAACTGGCCGCGAGAGGCGAAGTGCTCGACCTCGTGGTCTGCAACGCCGGCCTCGTCACGCGCCAGGCGCGGCGCAGCTGCCAGGGTTTCGAGCAGATGTTCGCGGTGCACTACCTGGCCAACCACCTGCTCGCCCGGCGCCTGCTGGAGAGCGGGGTGATCCCGAACGACGTCTTTGCTGCCAACGGCCGCCGCGGCACTGCGATTCCGCGAATCGTCTTCGTCTCCTCCGAGGCCCACCGTTCGTCCGCGGGGCTCGACTTCGAGCACTTCGGCGAGTTCCGCGACTTCGGGATCTCCGACGCGCTGGCGCGCTACGGCGACAGCAAGCTGGCGCTGACGACGCTGGCCGTGGAGCTGGCTGCGCGCCTCACCGACGAGAAGGGACCGAGCGTGGCGGTGCACTGCCTGTGCCCCGGCCCCATCGCCTCGGGCATCGCGCGCGACGCGCCGCCGTGGCTGCGCGGCGCGATCGACCCGGTGATGCGCCTGATGTTCCGCAGCCCGGAGCGGGCCGCGGCGCCGGTGGTCTATCTGGGCGCCGCGCCGGAGCTGGCCGGCGACAGCGGCTGGTACCTGCACCTGATGCGGCGCAAGACGCCGTCGCCGCTGGCGATGGATGCGGCCAACCGCGAACGGCTTTGGCGGGGAGGCGAGGCGCTGCTGGCGCGGTGGCTGGCTTCCGCTGGTTAGTTCCGGGAGCCCGACCGCCGGCCTTCGATCGCGACCGTGTCGTCCGGGGACAGGAGCCCGTAGCCGCTCAGCCGCTCAACTCCTCAATCGATCGAGCCACACGCGCAGGAGCGCAGCGTGATCCGCGAGCCTTGCGACGAGGGCCAGGGCGAGAGGTTCGTTGTAGGTGTGGACCGTGAGGTTGCGGTCGTCCACGAGGGCGAGGGCGTCCCGCGCGGCTTCCGCGTCGAGTATGCCCGTCGACAGGCAGGCCCTCACCACCTGCTTCGGAGAGGCGGCTTCGGTCCCTTCCCGCTCCCGAAGCGAAACCTGGGCCGCCTTCCAGACCGCCTCGAACGAGTACTGGGAACGCAGGATGGCTGCGTCGCGTTCGAGGGCCGAAAGCCCGGCCTGCCCGACCACCTCTTCGAAGGATCGCAGTGCGGACTCGGCCATGTCGAGCCTCTCTTTCAGTCGCGCCACGCGATGCCCTCTTTCTCCACGTTCGCGCGCAAGGCCGGCGACGCCGTGGTGAGGTCCACGAGGTCGACGTTCCAGGGTACAGGGCTCTCTTCGAGGGCGTCGCGGATCGAAGCGAAGACGCCGGGCCGGATCGAATCAAGGGGAAGGACGGCCACGTCGATGTCCGAACCCTCCCGGGCGCCGCCGCTCGCTCGCGAGCCGAAGAGCCAGACCTTGGCGCGACAGTCGCCGAGGCCCTCGAGCACGATGCGCCGCACCTCCCTCAGCGAGGAGTCGAGCAGGGAATTCGCCTGGGCGTCGACCACGTAGCGACCGTAGCGGAAGCGGGGGGCCGGGGGCAATCGTTGAGGCGCGTGCCTGCGAGGGGAAGGGGCCGGAGGCCGGGTGCAGAACTGCCAGGTCATGGCTACCCGGTCGCCGTCCCCGGGGTGAACACCTGACGTTCACCCCGGTGCCAAGGCCGATGCTAGCGACAGGTCTTCGCGCCCGCCTTGCCCGTGCACTTGCCCGAGCAGCAGGTGGCGTTGCTCGTGCACGTGGCGCCGGCGCCGGAGCAGGTCGCGCAGGACGGACTCGCCGAACACTGGGCCGTGTCGCTGCAGTCGGTGAGGCCGTCGCAATCGTTATCGACGCCGTCGTTGCAGGAGGTCTCACTGGCAGGCGGCGCGCCGCAGTCCCCGGCGCAACTGCACGGGGTTTCCGCGCCGTTGCAGGCGCCGTCGCCGCAGAAGGGCGCTGCGCCGCAGTCGCGCGAACAACTGGTGCCGTCCTCGCTGCCGCCGCAGAGCCCGTCCCCGCAGCAACTGGAGGCGGAGGCGGTGGTGCAGCTTCCGCACTGGGAGGCGCTGCAGCCCACGTTGTTGGAGCCGCCGGGCGCGCCGCAGCAGAAGCGTGCGTTCGGCTTGCCGCCCTGGCGGCCGTTGCAGTCGGCCGGGCAGGTGAGGCAGTTCTCGCCGTCGCCGGCTTCGCAGAGGCCGTTGCCGCAGGTGGCGCCGCCGCCGGTGCAGTCGGCGGCGCAGGAGCCGCAGGTTTCGCTGCCGGTGCAGATGCCGTCGGTGCAGGCGGAGAGGTCGATGGTGCAGGAGGCGGTGCAGGCCGGCGCGCCGGCGCAGCCGCCGCAGCTGGCGCTGCCGAGGGCGGCCCCGTCGCATTGCTCCCCGCCGTCGAGGATGCCGTCGCCGCAGAAGGGAAGCGTGCAGTCGTTGCGGCAGGCGTCGGTGTTGATCGCGTTCCCATCGTCGCAGTCCTCGCCGGCCTCCAGAATCCCGTTGCCGCAGGTGGCTCCGGGGGAGTTCTTGACGAGCGTGAACCAGTCGCGCTCGGCGCCGGTCTCGTCGAGGAAGACGGCGTCGAGGCGGTCGCCGTTGATGTCGAGGACCATGGAGCCCAGCCGCAGCAGCGAGATGTACATGGCCGGGTGGTTGAGCGTCGCCGAGGAGATCTTGCCCGAGGATCCGGCCACCACGTACACGGCGCCTTCGTTCGGCACCGGGCCTCCGCCCGTTTTCTCGTAGGCCCCGGTGTCGCCCTCGCGGCCGCTGCCGGCGTCCTTCAGCATCGGGGCGGTCAGCGTGGACGAGACGTCGTAGTGGCCGTCGAGGAGGAAGGACCTTTCGTAGGAGTGGCTGTGCCCGGAGAGCACGAGGTCCACGCCGGCCTGTTCGAGCAGGGGCAGGGCGTTCTCGCGCATCTGCACCATGGCGGTCTCGGTGTCCGAGTTGTGGGAGCCCTTGGAGTAGGGCGGGTGGTGGAAGAAGGCCACGGTCCAGCGCGCCGTCGTATCAGCCAGGTCGGCCGCCAGCCAGTTCATCATGGCGCCGCCCGCGGAGCGGCTTGTTTCGTAGGAGTCGAGGCAGATGAAGTGGATGTCGCCGTAGTCGAAGGAGTAGTAGGCCTCGGTACCCGAGGCGAGGCCGCCGGCCTCGCCGGCTGCCGGCAGGGTGAAAATGTCGTAGTAGGGTCCCGACTGCGTCAGTGAGTCGGCGCTTGCGCCGTCGTGGTTGCCGAGGGTGGGCCACAGCACGGACTGGCGCAGCATCTCCGGGTAGATGTTGAAGACGGCGGCCTGGAACTCGGAATCGGTTCCGCTGTTGTAGGCGTTGTCGCCGAGCATCAGCCAGAGGTCGGTCGCGCCGCCACCGGCGAAGCCGTAGTAGGCGTCGCGCACGGCGCGGGCATTGGTGTCGGCCGTACCCGAGTCGCCGAGCACCCAGACGCGGGTGGCCCTGGAGACGCCGGGGGGAGGCGACGTGGCGAAGCTGTAGTCGGCCGTGCCGCCGGCGAGCGTCGCCGCACTGGTTCCCACCGAGTAGTAGTAGCGCGTGTCGGCGTCGAGGCCGGTGACGGAAACGACGTGCTCCGTGGTGGAGGCGCCCGCGCAAGCGATCGACGTGAGGCTGGCGGGCGCGGCGCCGTAGCGCACGCAGCTGTCGCCGGCCGTGGTGGTGCGCCAGCGCACCACCACGCTGCTGTCGGTGCCGAGTTGCAGGTAGGGGCCGCGCGTCACCGCGCCGGCCAGGTTCATGGCCAGGCGGGGAACCAGCACGAGGTCGCTCGAGGGCAGGGTGGAGTTCCACACGCCCACGGCGAGCACGTTGGTGCCATTGTGGATGGCGCCGAGGGCGGCCGCGCTGATGTCCTCGAGAGGATTGTAGTTGGGAGAGGCGCCGTTGCTCGACTCGTGGAGAGCGGCCGGGCTGTTCCAGGAAGGGGCGCCCGCCGGCATCTGGCCGGAGCGGAAGACCTCCACGCCGTTGATCCAGGCCACGTAGCCGTCGTCGTAGTCGGCGCCCAGGAAGAGGTTGGTCACGGCCGACACGTCGGCGACGGAGAACGTGGTGCGCGTGTACACCGAATTGCTGGTCGAGGGCACGGTGGTGGAGAGCAGGGCCGCTGCGCCCGTTCCCGTCTCGTAGCCCACCCCGTAGGTTCCGGCATTCCATCCCGAAGGCGTGAAGGCTTCGGCGGTCCACGAGGTTCCGAGCCCCGGGTCCGAACTGTTCGCCTTCCACGTCATCGGCGTTCCGGCGGCGACCAGCACGGTTTCGGCCCAGGCCGCGGCGGGAGACAGCGCGAGAAGCGCGGCCAGGCCGGCGGAAAGGGAAAGGCAACGGGGCGAAAGGAGCTTGGGCGATTTCATGGGGATCTCCGTGGCTTCGATCAAAGGGCGGCGGGCGGCGCCGGGCAGTCCGTCTCGCGGGAAAGCAGGACGGGCCGGGGACCGGCGGTGGAAGAAGTGTCGTCGGAAAGTTGGCGGCGAAGACCCGATGCCAGGGCTGCCGTCGTCCTGCTGTCGCGCTGGTGGGCGGGCAGGGCGTCGATGGCGGCGAGGGCCGCGGTTGCAGCCTGCCTGGCTTCGTCGCGGCGTCCGGCCAGGGCCAGGACCTCGGCGCGCCGGGCCATCCACTGTTCCTTGCGGTGAGCCTTGGCTTCGAGAACGGCGAGGCGAGCGAGGGCTTCGTCCCAGTGCTCGCGACGGATTTCGAGTTCGACGGCCCGCAGTTGGAGGGTCACGGCTCCACCAAGCTCGGCCGCGCCAACGTCCAGGCCGCGGATCGCCGCGGAGATCCCATCGCGGCTGTTGCCGCTGCAGGCCTGGAGGCGGGCACGTTCGAGGTAGTCGTCGGGCTGGCCCCCCTTGCCCTGTCCCTTCGAGAGCGCGATCCCGCGGCTGAACTCCTCGACGGCCTGCGCGCTGGATCCGAGGCGGGCGAGGATGCGGGCCTTGAGCAGGTGGGCGGCGCCGTGCTCGGGCCGCCGCACAAGGAAGCGGTCCACCGCGTCCAGCGCGGGATTCGGGTTGTCGGCCCCGAACAGCACCTGGGCCAGCGTGAAGTCCACCAGAGCCAGTTCGGGGTCGAGGCGTCGGGCTTCCTGGAGATCGGCGACCGCGGCCGACCAGTCGCCGCGCAGTCGATGGAGGTCGGCGCGGCGCAAGCGCAGGGCCGCGTCGTCGGGCCGCAGGGCGAGGCTGCGCGTGACTTCGTCCACTTGCAGGTCGGGATCTTCGTGGGCGAGGGCCGCGGCGCCGGCGCCGAGGGCGACGAGCAGCGCGGAAGCGAACAGGGTCGCGCGGACCGGACGGGAAAGGGTCACCAGCCGAGCATGGGGGACGGAGGCGGGGTCGACAAGGGGGTGGGCGGCGGAAAGGGGCGGAAAGGGGAGGGAAGAAGCGGGGAGCCCCGCGGCCGGGAGGGGTTGGACCCCAAGGCCGCGGGAGGAGGAGTCCGTCCGCGGTGGACGGTCAGCGTCGGCCGGCGTTCAGGGGCAGGCCAAGGCCTCGGCCCTGGCCATGCCGTTGAAGGTGCCGACGGGCCTCGCGCCGGTGAACACCAGGTGTGTTGCGCCGGCCGCTTCGGCCTTGCGGACCGCGACCTGCAGCGGCGCGTAAAAAGAGAAAGGCGGCCGGGTTTCCCCGACCGCCTTTCCCCGTCCCGCGACGTTACTGGAGGTTAGTTGCAGGTGTTGGCGTTCTTGCCCTTGGTCTTGCAGCTGCCCGAACAGCACTGGCTGTTCGAGGTGCAGGAAGTGCCGCTGGAGCCGCAGTAGCAGGACGGTGCCGAGCTGCAGGCGCCGTCGTGGCAGTCCACCTGGCCGTTGCAGTTGTCGTCCTTGCCGTTGCCGCAGGTCTCGCTGGCGGCGGCGCAGTCCGTCGCGCAGTTGGAGCAGTTCTCGCTGCCGCCGCAGGTGTCGTCGCCGCAGCAGTAACTGCTCGGCGTGGACGGCACCGTGGTGCAGGTGCGGCCGCCCGCGGTGCAGCGACTGTCGCTGCAGGGGATGGGGCCCGAGCCCGCCCCGTCGCCGCAGCAGTAACGGCTCTGGGGCTTGCCGCCCTGGACGCCGTTGCAGTCCGAGGGACAGGACAGGCAGTCTTCGCCGTTGCCGGCCTCGCACTTGCCGTTGCCGCAGACCGCACCCGAGGTGCTGCCGCCGATGCAGTCGCTCGGGCAGCCATTGCAGTCCTCGCCGGCATCGCAGATGTTGTTGCCGTTGCAGGCCGGGCAGCCCAGGCAGCCGCTCTTGTTGTAGGCCGAGCAGGTGGAGTTGCAGGCCAGGGTTCCGCCGCCCGTGCAGCCCTGCTGGGTGCAGGTTCCGCCGCCGAGGGCCGTGCCGTCGCAGAACTCGCCCGCGTTGATCACGTTGTTGCCGCAGTTGGTGCACTGGGCCGTGTTGAAGGTGCAGTTGGACGAGCACGAGAGGGTGCCGCCGGCGAATCCCCGGTTGGTGCAGGTGCCGCCGTTCAGGTTGATGCCGTCGCACTGCTCGCCGGCATCGAGCACGCCGTTGCCGCAGGTCGAGCCCGCGAAGCAGGTCGGGTAGGACTGCGCCCTCGCGACCACGTGCGCCGTCATGCGGTCGGCCTGGCGGCCCGGGAGCGTCCCGCAGGTGTGGTTCTCGCCGAAGGTCATGGCGATGTTGCCGTAGCCGCCGCTGCGCTGGTGGCAGTAGCTCATGATGGTGCCCGAGCCGCCCCCGGTGGTGAAGTGCGGCGTCGGCGACGAGCACGACGGCAGCGCGACCGTCGCGCCGCTCTGGCAGCCCGACCAGCAGTTGTCGATAGGCAGAGCGCTGCCGCCGATGTTGCAGTAGTCGTGGGCGTGCGGCGAGTTGAAGTTGTGGCCGATCTCGTGCTGCACGACCACGATGTCCCAGGGGATGTTCGACGGGTTGTGGCTCTGGTCGCCGTCCCAGATGAAATTGGTGCCGAGGCTGGCCGAGAGGCCGTAGTCGTAGCTGTTGCCGGGCGAGCTGTAGTTGTTGCAGAGCACGCCGAGCCAGGCGATGCCGCCCCCGAGACCCTTGCCCGAGAGCATCTGCACGACGGTGCGCTTCACCGAGGTCATGTTCGCGTTCCAGTAGTTGCGCAGCTCGGTCAGGGCCGAGCTCGTGTCGGAGGTGGCGTTCCACGGGTCGTTGGCGGCCCCGGTGGTCCACAGCCGGGCGAAGCCGATCTGCATGTCGGTGTTCACCTCGCGCGAGTAGGTGAGGTCCGAGTAGCCGATGATGTCGGCCATGTAGTCCAGCGCGTTCTGCGTATTGCCGAAGCGCGCGTAGTACTCGTAGTCGGTCTCGATCGCGATGTTGGCCACGTAGGGCGAGTTGAGGACCGTGTTGGAGAGGGTGGCGGGCGCTTCGTCGGTGGCCCCGAGCTTCTCGGCGGCGCTGAACGAGTGCTCGACGCCGCATTCGAAGGGAGCCAGGGGCTCCTCGTCGGCCTTGCGCGACTTGAGGGAGCGCTGGTTGCGGCCCTTGCCCACGAGCCAGGTGCGACCGTCCTTCTGGACGAGGCCTTGGACTTCGCCGCTGGAGCGCACCGAAACCATGGCCACCGAGCCTTCCTCGCCGCGGACTTTGCCGCGGAAGTAGCGCGTGTCCGGAATTCCCACCTTCTGGCCGTCCACCTCGATGATGGCGCCCTCGCGCCAGACGTCGTAGCGCTCGAGTTCGAGGGTCGAGGCGCTGCCCTGCCCTTCAAGGGTGAGGCCGCGGATGGTGAGGCCCTGGCCCTTGCCCACGTTGCGGGCGGAAGCCGCCAAACCGGCGCTGCTGGCGCGCACTTCAGTCGGGGCGGCCTGGGCGGCCAAAGGCGAAACGAACAAGGCCAAAGCGGCCAGCGCCCCGAACGGGCAAAGGTTCATCATCTTCAATCGTGACATTGGAGTCCCCCTCAGCGATGTTTGCTTTGGTTTCTCCCGCGGAGTGCGGGCGTACTTGTACGTAGGACGGTGCCACGCCACCGCCACGTGAACAACCCGTTTGCAGAGGAAACTGGACTCCCGTTTTTCGAGAAACGCTGAGAAAACGCAGGAATCCCTTCCTGGGGCCGGGTAACTCCCGGGGCTTGGCCGTAGTTATCCGGGCGTGGGGATTCCCGCACCCGGGCGGGGAGACAGGAGTGCCGCGCCTCGAAGAAGCGCGATGGCGAGGACCAGCGAGATGCAGGCGGTGAACTCGGCCATGCCGCCGCCGGCGTTCTCGACCTTGCCCTGGAGGCGGGGAAGGTAGGTGAGGAGGAAGGCGACCCACAGGTACCAGAGCCCCGCGCGGTGCAGGCGCCGCCAGTTGTGGGCACCGAACGTGGCGACCGCCGCGTCGCTGGACGTGAGCATCATCGCAACGACGAGGACGTACCCCAGCACCCCGCCGGCAGCGCGCGAAGGATCGAGGTCTCGGCCTGAGGCCTGGAGGTAGGAGAGCACGAGCGCCAGGTGCACCAGATGATGGTAGCCGAAGGCGAGGCCGAGTTGCCGTCGCCGGCGCAGGGCGAGGCGGGTCCACTCGCGCGGCCTCAACCGGTGAAGGGGAGAGATGGAGAAGACCAGCGCGAACCACAGCAGCCCCACGCGACCGCTGTAGCGAGTGACCGCCTGCAGGCCGTCCAGATTCCAGCCGAAGCCGCCAACGGCCACGGCCGCCTCGAGCAGCAGCGCGAGGGTCGCGAAGCGGAAGGGATGCCGGAGCAGGGCGCCCACGGGCGTCCTCATGAAGGACGGATCTCCCGCCCGCTCAAGGTCTGGGAGCTGGCGGCCTCGACGAGCACGGTGGCGATGTCGCCGAGCTGGGCGCCCGCCGGTTCGAAGGCGACGGTCTTGAACTGGCCGTTCTTGCCGGCCAGCCAGTCCGGCTGCTTTTTCGGCGTGGACTCGACCAGCACCTCGGTCGTGCGCCCGATCATGCCCTGGTTGATGCGCAGGGCCCTGGCCTGCTGCTCGGCGATCAGCCTTTCCAGGCGCCGGCCCTTCTCTTCCTCGGCGACGGTCTCCTCGAGCTTGAAGGCGCGGGTTCCCTCGCGGGCCGAGTACTTGAACAGGAAGGCGTGGTCGAAGCCGACTTCCTCCATCAGCGCGGAGGTCGCCTCGAATTCGGCCTCCGTCTCGCCCGGGTAGCCGACGATGATGTCGGTGGACAGCGAGAGGCCGGGGACGGCGGCGCGCAGGCGGTCCACCAGGCGGCGGTATTGCGCAAGGTCGTGGCCCCTCTGCATGGCTTCGAGCAGGCGGTCGGAGCCGCTTTGCAGGGGCAGATGGATGTAGGGAGAGAGCTTGGGGCAGTCGCCCATGGCGGCGATGGTGTCGTCGTCGAAGTCGGCCGGGTGGGGTGAGGTGTAGCGGATGCGCTCGAGGCCGGGCGTCTCGCAGGCCAGGCGCAGGAGGTCGGCGAAGCCGGTGTCGCCGTGGCGGTAAGAGTTGACGGTCTGCCCGAGCAGTACCACCTCACGGAAGCCCTGGCCGGCGATGCGGTGCAGCTCCTCGCGCAGCACTTCCGGCGGCAGGCTGCGTTCCCGGCCGCGCACGAAGGGCACCACGCAGAACGTACAGAAGCGGTCGCAGCCGCGCATGATGGTGAGCCAAGCCCGTACGCCGGACTCGCGCACCGGCAGGATGTCGGCGTAGGTCTCCTTGCGGTCGAGCTGCACGGAACTGACCGGCTCCTCGGCATCCAGCAGGTCGCCGAGGCGGCGATAGCCGTCCGGACCCACCACGAAATCGAGCCCCGGGATGTTCTCCAGCAGGCGGTCGCGGTGGTGCTGGGCCATGCAGCCCGCCAGCCCGATGCGGACGCGGCGGTTGCCGCGGCGCTCCGAGATCAGTTGCCGCACGCGGCGGGCGACTTTCTCCTCGGCGTTCTCGCGGATGGCGCAGGTATTGAGGAGGATGACGTCGGCGCCGCGGGGCTGGGCGATGCTGCGGTAGCCCTTGGCAGCCAGCACACCGCTGATGAGCTCGCTGTCGGAGACGTTCATCTGGCAGCCGTAGGTCTCGACGTACACCGTACGCGCGGGGGCAGCTTCGTCGCCGGCGCCGCCGAAAGCATTCGCGGCACGGTCAGGCGACGGAAGGGGCGGGGATCCGGGCATCGTGCGCATATAGCCCGAAAGGGGATCCGGGCGAACCGCGGGCCAAGGGAGGATCGCCCTCGCGGTCGCCTGCGCCGTCAGACCCTGGCGGGTCCGGCTGGCGCGGTCGGGCTCGGCTGATCGATCGGTTCGGTCGGGCCCTCGTCGCCGACGTCGGAATCGAGCGGCGCCAGGCCGCTGATCGCCGGCCCGCACACCACGGTGCCGAAGCGGTCGAAGCGCGATCCGTGACAGGGGCAGTCCCAGGTGTGCTCCGAAGAGTTCCAGGTGACGATGCCGCCAAGGTGCGGGCACACGGCCGACATCCGGTGGATCACGCTGTCGTCATCGCGGTACGCGGCGACCTTCGTGAGCCCGTCCCGCATCACGGCGCCTTCGCCCGGCAGCAGGTAGCCGGGCGTTGTGATGTCGCCAGGCGTCAGCCAGTCGGTGTACTGCCAGGCCATGTTGGCCGCCTCCTTGGCGAAGCGTCCGGCGGCCCGCAACGTCACCCGCGAAGGGTCATAGAGCGTTGCCCACGGATTCTCCCGTCCGAGGATCAGGTCGGTGATCAGCATTCCGGCGATCGTGCCGTGGGTCATTCCCATTCCCGAGTCGCCGGTCGCGATGTAGACGTTGTCGGCGTCGAGTGGATTTCGTCCGAGGTAGGCGAGGCCATCGATGGTTTCCATCACCTGGCCCGACCAGCGCTCCTCGATGTCGCCCATCCCGACGAAACGCTCTCGCGCCCACGCCTCGAGGCGATCGTAGCGGAGCTCGGCATCGTCGCTCTGGCCCGTCTTGTGGTCCTCGCCGCCGACGATGAGGACTTCGTGGCCGCAATTGCCGCTGGCCCTGTCCGCGCCGATCGTCGCGAGGCGCACGTAGTGGTAGGGGTCCATCG
>JBHEPB010000322.1:0-25182 GCA_046260515.1 Binatia bacterium | reverse complement strand
GATGGCGGCGTCCTCCTGGGTGACGGCCAGGTCGCGTAGAGTCTCGTCGTCGCTGATGCGCTGGGCGGCGGCTCTTCGCACGTCCACGTTGCCCGCCGTGGCGGCCACGCGGGCCAGCGATTCGCCCGAGCGGATGCTGCGCGCTGCGAGGCGCGCGACGACGTCGCGACCTCCGATGGCCAGGGCCACCAGCGTGGCGTCGTCGTCGATGTGCTTGACGGCGGTGCGGGCGACCACTTCGTCGCGTGCCTCGGTGGCGATGCGGGCGAGGGCGGGGAGGTCGCGGGTGCGAGCCAGCGCGGCCAGCGCACCTTGGGCGACGTGGCGCTCGCGTGCGGTGCAGGCGACGAGGGCGAGGAGATTGGCGGCCTGCACGCGTCGGAGGGCCGCCTTGCCGACTTCCTGGACGGATGTTCCGCAGGCGATCCTCGCGAGGACGGTTTCGTCGTCGATCCTCGAAAGGAATCCGCGTGCAGCGGCCAGGGAAGGGGCGGCGATCGCCGCGCTCTCGTCGTCGTCGCCTTCGCGGGGCGCCTCGGCGGCGGCCGGCTGTTCCACGCGGGGAGGCTCCTTCGGGGATTCGACGAAAGGCGAGGGCGCTGCGGAAACGGCGTGCCGTGTTGGCGGATCATCGAGCCCGTTTGGGGCCGGAGGCGGACCCGTTTCCGGTGCTGCCTCGGGCGGCGGCGAGGCGACGCTTTCCGCTTCCGCGGGCGGCGCTTGACCGCCGCGGCGGCGCACCCAGTCGAGCAGTCCCATGGCGGGATTGTACCTCCGCGCCGATTCGTTCAAAGGTGAAGCATCTCTTCGTTGGAGAAAGTTCGTATGTCGATGCGCCGCGCCGTCCTTGCCCTCGTGCTTCTCGCTGCCTGTCCGCTGGAGTCCGGTGCCGGAACGGCCGACCGCTGGATCGCCCATCCGGGCCAGCCTTTCGACATCCTGGCGACGGAGGCCACGGTGGCGGAGTTCAAGGCCTGCGTGGCCGCCGGCAAGTGCGACAAGGCCAGCGCCGACGAATCCTGTAATGCCGGCAAGGACGACAGGGCGGCGCATCCGATCAACTGCATCGACCACGGCGGCGCCGAAGCGCTGTGTTCCTGGATGGGCGGACGCCTGTGCAGCAGTGCCGAATGGCTCGCAGCCTGCCGCGGCAGCGAGGGGAGGGCCTTCCCCTACGGCGCCGAGTACCAGGAGTCGCGCTGCCACGTCGGCTCCTACGACCAGCCCGGGCCCGGCGGCCGCTCCACCATCGCGGCGGGTGAACTCCCCGAATGCGTGGGTGGCCTGCCCGGCCTCTTCGACATGAGCGGCAACGTCAGCGAGTGGGTGGCAGACTGCAAGGGCGACTACTGCAAGTTCCGCGGAGCGGCCTATGTCGGCAACGAGCCGGTCGCTCACTTCGCGGGCTGCGGCGACGTGTGCTCGGGCAACGACAAGGGCCTGAGGTCGGGCACCGTCGGCGTCCGCTGCTGCCGCGACCGCAAGAACTGAGGAGAGCCGGCTCTTCGTCGGCCCCCTCCGCTTCGCGATGTCCTGCCCGCGGCCGTCCCGGTTCCGCTCGGGCCCAAGGCGGCCCGGTTTCGGGCCGAATTGAAACAGGTTCTAATTTCGCGCATAACCCGCGGCGCGGAGGCTTTCCCATGCATTTCGACCTGACCCCGGGGCAGCGCGCCCTGCGCGACGAACTGCGCGCCTATTTCGCCGAACTCATGACGCCCGAACTCACCCGCGAGGTGACCACCGGGGAAGGCGGCGGCCCCCTGTTCCGCGAGGCCATGCGAACGATGGGCCGTGACAAGTGGCTGGGGGTGGGCTGGCCGAAGGAGTTCGGCGGCCGCGACATGGGCTACATCGAGCAGTTCCTCTTCGCCGACGAAGCCCAGAGGGCGTTCTTTCCCTTTCCCTTCCTCACCATCAGCACGGTGGGCCCGACCATCGCCCAGTACGGCACCGAGGAGCAGAGGCAGTTCTTCCTGCCGCGCATCCTCGCCGGCGAGGCCCTCTTCTGCATCGGCTACTCCGAGGCCGACGCGGGCACCGACCTGGCGGCCCTCAAGACCCGTGCGGTGCGCGACGGCGACGACTGGGTGATCCAGGGCCAGAAGCTGTGGACCAGCCTGGCCGACTTCGCCGACTACGTGTGGCTGGCGGCGCGCACCAACCCCGACGCGCCCAAGCACGCCGGCATTTCGATGTTCATCGTGGACGCGAAGAGCCCCGGCTTCAGCCACACGCCCATCGGCACCATCGGCAGCATCCGCACCAACGCCACCTACTACGACAACGTGCGTGTGCCGGCGTCCTCGCTGGTGGGCGGCGAGGGCAACGGCTGGAGCCTCATCGTCAACCAGCTCAACCACGAGCGCGTGTCGCTGATGTCCACCGGCATCATCGGCCGCCTTTTCGAGGAAACAGCGGCCTGGGCGCGCGAGAAGCGCCTGGCCGACGGTTCGCGCGTGATCGACATCCCGTGGGTGCGCGAGAACCTCGCCCGCATGGAGTCCAAACTCGAGGTGCTGCGCCTGCTCAACTGGCGCCAGGCCTGGAACATGCAGAACGGCACCTTCAACTTCGCCGAGGCTTCCACCGTCAAGGTCTTCGGCAGCGAGCTCAACATCGAGGGGTACTCGCTCCTGCTCGAGGTGCTCGGCGCCGCCGGCATGATCCGGCGCGACTCGCCCGAAGCGCTGATCGGCGGCCGCGTGGAGCGCATGTACCGCTCGATGCTGATCCTGACCTTCGGCGGCGGCACCAACGAGATCCAGAGAGACATCATCGCGATGGCCGGCCTCGAGATGCCGCGTTCGCTGCGCTGAAGAGGGAGAGCACCATGGACTTCGGATTCAGCAGCGAACAGGAAGACATCCGCACCGTCTCCGGCAAGATCCTCGAGGACCTCTGCCGCACCGAGCGCCTGCCGGACTTCGAGAAGGCCTCCGAGCGCATGGACCGCGAACTGTGGAAGGCCCTGGCCGAGGCTTCCTTGCTCGGCGTGGCCCTGCCCGAGGCCGTCGGCGGCATGGGATTCGGCATTGCCGAGCTGGCCATCCTGCTCGAGCAGGCCGGCCGCCACGTGGCGCCCGTGCCCCTGTTCCCGACCCTGGTCCTCGGCGCGGCGCCCCTGGCCGAGTTCGGCAGCGCCGCCCAGAAGGACCGCTACCTTCCGGGCGTGGTCGCCGGCGAGGTGGTGCTGACGGCAGCCCTGGCTGAACCGGATTCCCGCGACGCGGCCCGGCCCTGCACGACGGCCGGGGCCGACGGGACGGGCTGGATCCTCGACGGAGCGAAGACCTGCGTCCCGGCAGCGCGCCTGGCCGCCTGCATTCTCGTGCCCGCCGCGACCGCCGACGGCAACGTGGTGCTCGTCCTCGTCTCCCCGGATGCCGACGGTGTGACCCTGGCCGCCCAGGAGACGACGACCGGCGACATCTTCCACGGCCTGACGCTCTCGGGCGTCAAGGTGAAGGCGGAAGACGTGCTGGTCGGCCCCGACGGCGGCGCCGCCGCCCTGGAGTGGATTCTCGAGAGAGCCACCGCCGGCCTCTGCGCCATGGAACTCGGTGTTGCCGAGCGCGCCCTGCGCATGACGGCGAAGTACACCAGCGAGCGCAAGCAGTTCGGCAAGGCCATCGCGACCTTCCAGGCGGTGGCCCAGAGGGCCGCCGACGCCTACATCGACGTCGAGGCGATACGCCTGACGACGTGGCAGGCGATCTGGCGCCTGGACAAGGGGCTGCCGGCCTCGCGCGAGATCTCCATCGCGAAGTTCTGGGCCAGCGAGGGCGGGCACCGCGCCTGCTACGCAGCCCAGCACCTCCACGGCGGCATCGGCGTGGACAAGGACTACCCCCTGCACCGCTACTACCTGCTGTCGAAGCAGATCGAGCTGACCCTCGGCGGAGCGCACGAGCATCTCGCCAGGCTCGGCGACATGCTGGCCTCCGGCGCCGGGGGCTGAAGGGTCCAGGCTCAGCCGCCGATCTGGAACATCTGGATCTTGCGGCCGCCCTGGCGTCGCGTCGCTCTCTCTTCGGAGTAGCGGTCGCCGCGATTGCTCCACACCATTCGCAGAAGGCGGCGCAATTCGTCGTCGGTGGCGCCGTGGCGAAGCGGTGTCTTCAAGTCGATGCCTCCGGAGGCGAAGAGGCAGGTGACGAAATGGCCGTCGGTGGTCAGCCGTGCCCGCGAGCAGTCGCCGCAGAAAGGCTGGGTCACCGACGAGATCACACCGATCTCGCCGCAGCCGTCCGTGTAGCGGTAGCGGCGGGCCACTTCGCCGCGGTAGTTGGGTTCGGCGGGTTCCAGGGGAAAGCGGGCGTGGATGCGCTCGACGATCTCCCGGGCGCTGACCACGTCGGCCGGGTCCCAGCGGTTCAGGGTTCCCACGTCCATGTACTCGATGAAGCGCACGATGCAGCCGCTGCCGCGAAAGTGGGCCGCGAGGTCGACGATGGTGTGGTCGTTGACGCCCTTCTGCACGACGCAGTTGATCTTGATGGGCGAGAGCCCGGCAGCGGCGGCGGCATCCACGGCGGCCAGCACCACGTCGGGCGTGGAACGGTTGCCGCTCATGCGCGCGAACACGGCCTCGTCGAGGCTGTCGAGGCTGATGGTGACGCGCTGGAGGCAGGCGTCGCGCAGGGCGGCGGCCTGCTCGGGCAGCCTCGTGCCGTTGGTCGTCAGCGTGACGTCGCGCAGCCCCGGGATGGCCGACAGCGAACGCACGAGGCGGGGCAGTTCCCTCCTCAGCAGGGGCTCACCGCCGGTGAGGCGGATCTTCTCGACGCCGAGCTCGACGAAGAGGCGGGCCAGCCTTTCCACCTCCTCGAAGGTGAGGATCTCCGGCCGGGGCAGGAACTCGTAGCGCTCGCCGTAGATCTCGGCGGGCATGCAGTAGGGGCAGCGGAAGTTGCAGCGGTCGGTGACCGAGATGCGCAGGTCGCGCAGGGGACGGGCGAAGAGGTCCCTCGGGGCATCGTCGTCGGCGGTGCTCGGCGAGGTCATGGGACAGGGATCATGCTGGCCACGGACGGGCGAGTCCACATGGCGCCGACACCTGGTCGAGCGCGCGGGCCCCGCCAGGCTTGAGGGGCCCGGACTCCCGGACTAGCATCCGCGCCATGCCTGCCATGGAAAGAGTCGAACTCACGCGCGAGTGCGAAGCCGTGAAGATCCCCCAGGGCGACCGCATCCACCTGGCGGCCGGCACCGAGGTCTACATCAGCCAGTCCCTCGGCGGGTCTTTCACGGTGCAGGCGCCCACCTACGGCGGCCTCTTCCGCATCGCGGGCCGCGACGCCGACGCCCTCGGTCTGGAAATGCCCGAGGAAGCCAGGCTGCTGGCCTCGGGCGAGGGGGACATCGACGCCCTCGTCGAGGCGGCCCTGCGCACCTGCTACGACCCGGAAATCCCCGTCAACATCGTGGACCTCGGCCTCGTCTACGACACCCGCATCAGCGACCTGCCCGAGGGCGGCTACCGCGTGGATGTGAAGATGACCCTGACAGCCCAGGGCTGCGGCATGGGCGGGGCCATCGCGGGCGATGCCGAGGACAAGCTGAAGTCGATTCCCGACGTACGCGACGCAACGGTGCGCGTGGTCTGGGATCCGCCCTGGACGGCCCTCATGATCTCCGAGGAAGGCCGTCGCCGACTCAACCTCGACTGAAACTTCCAGCAGAAACGACTTGCCGATCTCGCCGGGGAGAGACCGACGATCCGCCTGAGCAGCGCCTGGCGCTCTGCGCGAAGTGCCGCGTTCTCACGTTCGAGCCGCTTGTTGGTTTCGGGGGGAAGGTCAGATGCCCCACGCCCTGCGCTACCGGCTCGCGTACGACAGAAAATTGGTCACGCCGGTGCTGGGCGCCTTCGTGCGGGCAGTCTCCGCTTCGCTGCGGCGCCGCGCCCGCGACCAGCACGGGGTGCGCCGGGCGAAATGCGGTGCGGTGACGTTCCTCCAGCGCTTCGGAGGGGCGCTCAACCTGAACGTGCATTTCCACTCGCTGTTTCTCGACGGTGTCTACGAGGTGCTGCCGCGCGGGGCGGGGATCCGTTTCATCGCGCTGCCGTCGCCGGACGCCCAGGAGGTGGCCCGCGTGCTGGCCGACACCACGGCGCGGGTGGTCCGGGCCCTGGCCGCCGCCGGCTACGAGGTGGACCCGGACCTCGGCGACGAAGATGCCCTGGCTCGTGAACATCCCGTCCTGGCCGCCATCTACGAAGCCGCGGTGCGCGGCCGGGTGGCCGCCGGCACGCAGCCGGGCCAACCCGTGATCCGGCTGGGTCGCCCTTCCAAGGCGGAAACGCTCTCGCCTCCCTCGATATCCCCCGCTGCCGTTCTTGGCGGCTTCAGCCTGCATGCCGGGGTGGCGATGGCGGCAGGGGATCGCGGCGGCCTGGAGCGCCTGTGCCGCTACGTGGCCCGCCCGCCCCTTGCCGAGCAGCGGCTTGAGGAACTGGCCGATGGCCGGATCGTGTACCGGCTGCGGCACCGCTGGCGCGACGGGACGTCGGCGGTCGTACTGGAGCCCCGGGACCTGCTGGCTCGTCTCGCCGCCCAGATCCCGCCGCCGAGAATGCACCAGGTGTGCTACCACGGCGTGCTCGGGCCGTGTGCGCTGTGGCGACGGTACGTGGCCCCTTCCGCCGGCAGAGTCACGGCCGCGGCGCCCGTGCCCTGCGGGCAGCGTCCGGAGGCTTGTGGTCGCACGGACTCCCCGCCGGGGACTCGCGACCCGTCCAGCGCCGGCCGGGCGCGGCGAATGGCCTGGAGCGAACTCCTGCGCCGGGTCTTCGCGGTCGATGCGCTTCGGTGCCAGCGGTGCGGCGGTGCGATGCGGATCGTGGCGGCCGTCTGCGAGCCTCACGCGGTTGCAGCCTTCCTTGCCTGCATTCGCAAAGGGGCAGGACGATCACCACCCTGCTTCGCAGGGTACGGTAGCAGGGTCCTGCCTCACTACTCCGGCGGTGACGGCAAGCGGCCGCGCCTGGGCCGCTCGGCGAAGTCGATCGGATCGATTCCGCGGCGCACAGGTGTGTCCGCAGTCACGTCGAAAGCGGAGAAAGATCGCTCCGGAACCTTGAAATGGCCCGTGCCAGGGGTGGTAACTGTTCGTTGCGACGCAGCCAGGGGGCCGGGCAGGGGGCGCGAAGTTTAGAGATTGAAGGTTATCGGACGTTCCCCGGAGGGGAGACCAGGCTCTTGAACTTCCTACCCGCTGAGGACGAAAGGTGCGTTGTGTCCGTACACCTTGCCCTCGGGGCCGACGGCGAGGGCGAGCAGTTCGGCAGTGTAACCGCCGCCTGCGCTGATCTCGGCCACCCGCATTCCAGGAGCGATGCCGAAGAAGCGAAGGGTTTCGGCGGGGCGCCGACCGGCGTCCAGGGCGCGATCGGCTTCGTCGCGGTCGGGGGCCGCGACGATGGCCTCGTAGAAGGCCGCGTCCGGAGGCGGTGCCATGGTGGTCGCGGCCGAGCAGGCCTGGAGAGCGAGGACGAGGAGAAGGGGGAAGAGCCGCCGCGCGCCGTGGTTCATGGACAATCCCTGCCCCGGACCCTTGTCCGGCGCCAGTCCGGCCAGCGCTCCGCCCCTTGCCGACCAGGCGCTCGAGGAATTGGCCGATGGCCGGGTCGTGTACCGTCTGCGGCACCGCTGGCGCGACGAGACCTCGGCGGTCGTGCTGGAGCCCCGGGACCTGCTGGCTCGTCTTGCCGCCCAGATCCCACTTCCGCGAATGCACCAGGTGCGCCACCACGACGTGCTCGGGCCGTGTGCGCTGTGGCGGCGGTACGCCGTGCCTTCGGTCGCCGGCCTGCCGGCCGAGCCGCCCGTGCCCTGCGGGCAGCGTCCAGATGCCTTCGCGCGGACAGCGGATTGCCTCGAGCCTGCACATCGAAGTATACGGGAAGGGCCGAATGATCGTTTCGTCGCGACCCGTTCGATCTCGAGGGAAGCCATGCACTACTTGAACATCTTGATCTCCAGTCGCGCTCACTGTCTCGCCGCACTGGCCTGCTCGCTGGCGATGTTGCTGCCGACCGTCGCGCGAGCCGATCACGACATGTCCGGCAAGTGGCTCGTCCTGGTCATGCAGAACGGCGGCCAGGTGATCGCGAACTCCCAGTGGGACATCGTGCAGACGGGAAGCGACCTCGAGCTCTGGATCGGCTCCACGTACTACTACGACGGCACGATCGACACCGACACCGGGGATTTCGAGTTCTTTCTCGCCAACGACCATCCCTGCGGGCCCAACACGCTCGGGGGGAACGTTGCTGCGGACGGCCTCACGCTTACCGGAATTCATCAGATAAGCTTTTACGGCGGCGGCTGTCATCCCACGTTGGGCTGCAACCCCGAATGCGAATCGGGCGTGCTCACCCTCGACGGAAGTCGCTGTGGCAACGAGCAGCTCGACGATGGGGAGGACTGCGACGACAGCAACAGGCAGGACGGTGACTGCTGCTCGTCTTCGTGCACGTTCGATACGGTGGGGACAGCCTGCGCCACCGACCACAACCTGTGCACCGACGATGTCTGCGACGGTGCGGGTCTTTGCGATCACCCGTTCAATACGGCGCCGTGCGAGGACGACGAGGGATGCGGCACGGGCAACTGCGCGGCGGGCGCGTGCCAGATCACGGCGCCGGAGTCCGAGGGAACGCCGTGCGACGCGGACAGCAACCTCTGCACCAGCGACGAGTGCGACGGCGCAGGTGCCTGCGAACACCCTCCATTGCCGCAAGGAACGGACTGCGATTCCGACGATTTCGAGTGCACGTCGGCCGCGTGCGACGGCTCCGGCCAATGCATTCTCGACGACGTGGCGGCCTGTGCTCCATGCGGCGTTTGCGGCGGCGATCAGGGTTGCGTTCGCGACGTGGAGGACACCTGCGACAACACCGTGCGCATTTCGATCGATCTCCGGCTCGGCGAGCCGGAGAGTCAGCGTCTCAAGATCAAGATGAGGGACCAGTTCTTCCCCGGCGACCTTGGCGATCCGGCGAACTCGACCGAGTACGCCGTCTGCCTGTACGAGGACGACCAGTCCGGCGAGGACCGCGTAATCGGCCGGTTCGTCGTCCCGCCCGGCGGTGCGTGCGACGGCCAAGCGTGCTGGACCGAGCGTCCGAACGGCTTCCGCTACAAAGACGAAGCGCTCGCCAACGACGGCATCGAGTCGATGAAACTCGTCGACTTCAAGAGCATCACGATCAAGGGCGAAGGCTCGGGGCTCGGCCTGCCGGCGGCGCTATCCCCGGAGACTCACTCGATCTATCCGAAAGTCATCGCGGACAACGGCGTGGAAAGCACGTGCTGGTACCATGACGTCTTCACGCGCCGGATCGGTCCGGAGGTGTACCGCGGACGCTACAACTGAACGGCCCGGCCGCACGAGGGCATTGCGCGTGACGTCCGGCTGTCGGCCCGTGCCAGGGTGGTAACTGTTCGTTGCGACGCAGCCAGGGGGCCGGGCAGGGGGCGCGAAGTTTACAGGTTGAAGGTTATCGGACGTTCCCCGGAGGGGAGACCAGGCTCTTGAACTTCCTACCCGCCAGGTGAAGGACGAAATAGTTCCAGGACTTTGGTCGCAGCGCCGGCGGTTTGAAATGGGAATCTCGCGAATCGCGATTCGCTTTGCGCGATAGAGCCATGAAATTTTCGCGTAAGGGCGTTCTGTCAGCTATTTGCCTTGTGGTATGTGGCGTCTCAGGTGCGATTGGGGGTGCCGGTGTGGTGTACGGCCCTGGCGATGCAGATCCGCGCGTGAGCTCGATGCACTCCCACACCGAAGAGTTTCGTTCGGTCAAGCAACCCGACGCGGGCGCGGGTGGTAGTTCACTGTCTCACACAACGGATTTGCAGGTATACGATGCGTGCCCCCCGTCATACCAGGGGTCGATGTGGGGCGCGTTCACGCTCGAGTACCTCTTCGCCATTGATCAGATGAGGCTGGTGGTGGACTACGATATCGATAGAGGGCGTCGGCCCTTAATCCATCTCGTAGACAGTGAGGCTGGACTTGAGTGTGTCTTGAGTCGCTTACGAAGCTATACGAGTAGTCCAGATCGAACGATATCTTTGCATGCAACGGCGCTGACGCAGCTGGTGAAGCAAGTTGATGAACATGTGAAGAACGCTCGACGCGGTCTTGGAAGTAAGAAGTCTGCGTCTGAGGTCGCTTCTGGTTGGCAAGAGTTCAGGGAGTCGACTTCTGCACTTGTTCGCGATTTGATGATTGAAACACGACAGTTTGCGGACGCGCTTCGGGTGCACTTGGAAGCGGGCGCGGACCCCAAGGAGGCGGAGCGTGTCACTATGTTGCGTACGATAGATGCGCTATTTCGCGAGAGCCGTGCGCAAGCGAACTTTGTGATGCCCGATAGTTCAGTTGGAGCATGTGCAGTGGGGATTATCGAGATTCTCAGACGCGATTGACGCCCCGCGAGATGTCGATGCGCGTGAATTTCTTCGACATAAGAGGGACCAGGCTCTTGAACTTCCTACCCGCTGCCCCACACTGCCGTCGAGGAAGCATCCCGATAATCCTCCGCTCGATCTCACCACGCTATCCGTTTCGGAACTTGAGAATCTCAGTGTCCGGATCACCGCACGCCTTGCCGAGTTGCGCGAACGCGAACTCGCGATGGCCTTCGATCGCCTCGACGAAGTGGCGAGGTCGTTGGGCCTCGACGAGGAGAAACTCCGTTCGCACTTCGCGAAGCCGCGGCGCAAGCCAGGCCGGGCCAAGGCGCCTCGCAAGTACGCCAATTCGCATCAGCCGGACCAGACGTGGAGCGGCCGTGGCAAGCGCCCGGCCTGGGTACGCGAACACCTGGCTGGGGGCGGGAGCCTCGATGAGCTGATTGCCGACGGCCACGGGACCCCCGACGCGGCTCGGTAGGGCGGGGTAGATTCATCGGGAGCGGGCGAATGGATCAGGCCCCGTGGGGCGCGCGTTCCTTTCGGCCCTGGCCAGCCTCCGACCAGCGTCCGCTTCCGGGGAGAGGACGCCGGGCAAGACGAAAAGGGCCTGTTTTACGCCGCGGAAAAGCCTGGGCGATGATCCGGGACTGCACACCAAGGCGGGTCCGCCAGGCCGTAGGCCGATCGTCGCGGAGAAAGTTTCCAAAATCTTTCCGAGTTCTTTCCAGACCTGCTCCGGCTGTCCGGGGCAATCTCCCACCCATCCCGGCGGTCCGGCGGCATTCCGAGCGAGCGGACTCTGGTGGTCCACTGCGGCGCGAAAACCCTCGACTCCCAACCGTCCGGCTATCCGAAGGAGAATCCCTGTGCTTACGAGTTCCTCCCTGTCCCTTTCCAGTCTTTCCCTTCTTGCGGCGACCGCCGCCCTCGTCCTGGCTCTTGCCGGCCCGGCCGCGGCCGAGAACGTCTGCGGGGACGTCAACGCGTCGGGGACGGTCACGTCGGGCGACGCGCTCCTCGTGCTTCGCAAGGCGGTCGGCCAGGACGTGGATGGAATGCTCTGCGGCCTGGAGAATCAGTTCGGGGATCCCGACGACTACAACGACACGGTCTACGTCCCCCAGAACTACCTGCTCGGGCAGGAGTTCCAGGTCGATCGTGTGTCGATCGTCACGCACATCGGAGTCATTACGCGAGTGGGCGGCCCCAAGGGGCGCTTTACCATCTATTCGGACGACAACGGGTCGCCGGGCGAGTATGTGGCCGGGACGTTCTATGTCGATCTCAAGCTCGGCGCGCAAAAGATCCCCGTCACCATGCAAAAGGGCCTTCAGCCCGGCAACTACTGGCTCGTGGCGAGATTCAACACGACGACGGAAGTCGCCGGGAACCCCGACGCCGGGGACAGCGCGGTGATCAAGTACAAGTTCCAGGACGCCGATGGGGCTCCGGGCACCTTCGGCGAAGCGGAGCAGTACACCGGGCAGAGGCTCAACTACTGGGTCGAAGTGGAGAACTGAAGGCAGGGCGGGGCGGTCGCTCCGCCTGCGCCCCGGCCGGACCGAACGTCGTCGCCGCGAGGAGCGGCCCTCGCGGCGACGACCTTCGTACTGCGTTCGTGCCACGCGTTTGCAGAGGAGTCCGCGCTCGTCGAATCCCGCCCCCGACTCGGCCTCGACGGAAACTTCCAACGGAAACGACTTGCCACGAACCCGTCTTCCCCGTATGGTCGCCTCCGTCATGCGCAGCCTCTCCGTATTCGTCGTCTGGTATTTTTCCTTCGGGCAACACCCGGGGCGGACGGCGCGCGCGTAGAGGACCAAAACATTGTCCGCGCAAAGCGGACCAGAAAGCCCCGGGAAGAGATTCCCGGGGCTTTTTTTTTGCCCGTTTCGCGCAGCAAACGACCGGAGAAGCACGATGAAGAACGACACGATCGAAGACACCAACGTGAGCGCGGTGGCCCGCCTGAGGACGCCGCGCGAGCTGAAGCGCGAGCTCCCCCTCGGCGACGCGGCCCGCGCCACGGTCTCGCGGGCCCGCCGGGACCTGAGGGACCTCCTGCACGGCAGGGACCGCGAAAGGCTGGCGGTGATCGTCGGCCCCTGTTCCATCCACGATCCCGGCGCCGCCCTCGAGTACGCGCGCCGACTCCTCGACGTGGCCGACCAGCACGAGGACAGCCTGGTGGTGGTGATGCGCGCCTACTTCGAGAAGCCCCGCACCACCGTCGGGTGGAAGGGCCTCGTCAACGATCCCGACCTGGACGGGAGCTGCGACGTCGACCGCGGCCTGGCCCTGGCGCGCCGCGTCCTCCTCGACATCAACGAGATGGGCATGCCCTGCGGCACCGAGATCCTCGACCCCATCACGCCCCAGTACCTCGGGGACGCGGTGGCGTGGGGGGCCATCGGGGCCCGCACCACCGAGAGCCAGACCCACCGCGAGATGGCCAGCGGCCTGTCGATGCCGGTCGGCTTCAAGAACGGCACCGACGGGGGCCTGGACGTGGCCCTCCAGGCGATGATCTCGGCGGGTCATCCCCACGCTTTCCTGGGCATCGATCCCGACGGCGCCGCGGCGGTGGTGAGGACCCGCGGCAATCCCGACCGCCACGTGGTGCTGAGGGGCGGAAGCGGCGGCACCAACTACGGCCGCCAGGACATCGCCCGCGCCGCCGGGAGGGTGGCGGCCCAGACGCCGGGCCGCGGCATCGCCAGGTCGGTGATGGTGGACTGCTCGCACGGCAACTCCTCCAAGGACCACCGCCGCCAGGGCCTCGTGGCCCGCGAAGTGGCCGACACCTTCGCCACGGGGGAGGAATCGGTGCTCGGGCTCCTCCTTGAGAGCAACCTTGCCGAAGGGCGCCAGGACTGGACCGCAGGCAGCCTGCGCCACGGCGTCTCGATCACCGATGCCTGCATCGGCTGGGAGGAAACCGAAGACCTGCTGGTGGAACTGGCGGCCATGGTGAGGACGAAGTGGCGGCGCAGGGCCTGCGCCTGAGCAGGGCAGGGGCGCCGGGGCGGCCGCGCTCCCTTTGTCCGCCCCGTCCGTCGCCGTTAGTGTCGGCCGGCCCGCAGCCGTCCAGCGAAGGAGAATGAGCATGTTCGTGGTGACCAATCGCATCCCGGTTTCCGAGGGCTTCGAAGTCGATTTCGAGGAGCGCTTCCGCAAGCGCGCCCACCTGATCGACCGCTCGCCCGGCTTCGTGAAGAATCTCATCCTGAAACCGGTGCGGCGCCGCTTCGACCACGCCAGCGGCGCCTGGGTGGAGTCGCCCGAGCGCGGCTACTACCTGGTGCAGACCTACTGGCAGACCGAGGACGCCTTCTGGGACTGGACACGCAGCGAGAGCTTCCGCATCGCGCACTCCAACCGCCCGCCCGCGGAGATGTTCGCCGGCCCCAACGTCCTCGAGATCCACGAGGTCATCCAGACGACCGAGCCGGCCGCCGCGGGCAGCTGAGCCGCAAGGAAGAGATCAGCAAGCGGCGGCGCGGTGTTCCCGGCCGCCGGCTCGGCTATAGTTCGCGGCTACCGGCCGCACAGGCAGCAAAGAGAGCGACATGACGGACAAGATCCAGAAGACCTCCAGCGAAGGCCTCAATACCCACAGCCGCACCATCACCGACGGCGACGAGCGCGCCCCCAACCGCTCGATGCTGCGCGCCGTCGGCTTCGGCGACCAGGATTTCGGCAAGCCCATCCTCGGCGTGGCCAGCGCCCAGAGCGACATCACGCCCTGCAACGCCGGCCTTGGCGAGCTGGCCGTCGAGGCGGCCCGCGGCATCCACGAAGCCGGCGGCATGCCCCAGACCTTCGGCACCATCACCGTCAGCGACGGCATCTCCATGGGCACCGAGGGCATGAAGTGCTCGCTGGTCAGCCGCGAGGTGATCGCCGACTCCATCGAAACCGTGTGCCGGGCCCAGATGATGGACGGCGTGCTGGCCGTCGGCGGTTGCGACAAGAACATGCCCGGCGCGATGATCGCCATGGCCCGCCTCGATATCCCGGCGGTGTTCGTCTACGGCGGCACCATCAAGCCGGGGCATCTGGCCGGCAAGGACCTCACCGTGGTGAGCGTCTTCGAGGCCGTGGGCGAGCTCGGCGCGGGACGCATCTCGCGCGAGGACTTCTCGGCTGTCGAGCGCGCCGCGATCCCGGGCAAGGGATCCTGCGGCGGCATGTACACCGCCAACACCATGAGCAGCGCCTTCGAGGCCATGGGCATGAGCCTGCCGGGCTCGTCGACCATGGCCGCCGAGGACGCGGAGAAGGCCGAAAGCGCCCACGCCAGCGGCCTGGCCCTGCTCGAGTGCGTGCGCCGCCAGATCACGCCGCGCAAGGTGCTCACGAAGAAAGCTTTCGAGAACGGGATTGCGGTGATCTTCGCGGTCGGCGGATCGACCAATGCCGTGCTCCACCTGCTGGCGATTGCCCACGCCGCCGGCGTCGACCTGAAGCTGGCGGACTTCGAGAGGCTGCGCCTCAAGGTGCCGGTCTTCGCCGACCTGAAGCCCTCGGGAAAGTACGTCGCCACCGACCTGCACCGCGTGGGCGGCATCCCGCTGGTGATGCGCATGCTCCTCGAACAGGGCCTCCTCCACGGCGACTGCCTGACCGTCACCGGCAGGACCATCGCCGAGAATCTCGAAGGCGTCGCCACGCAGCCGCCGGCCGGCCAGGATGTCGTGAGGCCCTTTGACAAGCCGCTTTACGCCCAGGGCCACCTGGCCGTTCTCCAGGGCAACCTCGCCACCGAGGGCGCCGTGGCCAAGATCAGCGGCCTCAAGAGCATCAAGATCACCGGGCCCGCCCGTGTCTTCGATTCCGAGGAAGACGCGATGCGAGCCATCCTGAACGACCGCATCCGCCCCGGCGACGTGCTGGTGATCCGCTACGAAGGGCCCAAGGGAGGCCCCGGCATGCGCGAGATGCTGGCGCCCACCGCGGCCATCATCGGCAAGGGGCTCGGCGACTCGGTGGGCCTCATCACCGACGGCCGTTTCTCGGGCGGCACCTTCGGGCTCGTGGTGGGCCACGTGGCGCCGGAAGCAGCGGTGGGCGGTACCATCGCCCTGGTGCAGGAAGGGGACACCATCACTATCGATGCCGAACGCACGCTGCTGGAGCTCGAAGTTCCCGAGGCCGAGATCGAAGCGCGGCGCCGCGCGTGGAAGGCGCCGGCCCCGCGCTACACCACCGGGGTGCTGGCCAAGTACGCCAAGCTCGTCTCGAGCGCCTCGGTCGGCGCCGTCACCGACTGAAGCCGGGCGGGCGGTGAGGCACGAGGCCGCCCGCCGCGAGCGGAACGGGACGGAGGGCGCTTGAAGGGGGAGGTGCGCAAGCCCTGGTGGGCCTGGGTCTTCTTCTACTCGCCGGTGCCGGCGGGCATCACCGCGCGCCAGTGGACCATGCTCGGCGCCCTCGGCGCCACCTACCTCGTCAACTCCTACGACCTCGGGGTTCTCAATCTCGCCCTTCCCCAGATCCAGGCGAGCTTCGCCCTGTCGGAGGAAGACGTCGGCAAGCTGGCCGCCGTGGTGCGCCTCGGCGTGCTGCCGGCCCTGGCCCTCAGCGTCATGGCCGATCGCATCGGGCGCCGCAGCCTGCTGCTGATGACCATCCTCGGGTTCACGCTGTGCACCTTCCTCACGGCCTTCGCGCGCACGCCGGTCGAGTTCGCGGTGCTGCAGTTCTTCGCGCGCACCTTCGTGTACGCCGAGGAGATGCTCGCCATCGTGGTGGTCACCGAAGTGCTGGCGCCCCAGGCCCGGGGCTGGGGCATCGGCCTGATGATCGCCTTCGGCGCCCTCGGCCACGGCACCTCGGCGCTGATGTTCTCGCTGGTCGACGTGCTGCCCTACGGCTGGAGGGCCATGTACCTGCTGGGAGCGCTGCCCCTGCTGCTGGTGGCGTGGCTGCGACGTTCCCTCGAAGAAACCGAGCGCTTCGTCGCGAACTCGCAGAAGCGCGAGGGCGCCTTGCCCGACTGGCTGGGGCCGGCGCGCGAACTGCTGCGTCGTTACCCGGGCCGCCTTCTCGCCCTCAGCGTCGCGCTGGTGCCGGTGGCCTTCGCCGGCGGCACGGCGATCCAGTTCCAGTCGAAGTACCTCCAGGGCGTTCATGGCTACTCGCCGGCGGAAGTCAGCCTGCTCTTCCTCGTCGGCGGACCGATCGCGATGACGGGTGGGCTTCTGTTCGGGCGCACCAGCGACCGCTTCGGACGCCGGCGGGTCCTGTCCACGGCCATCACGGTCAACGTGCTGGCGACCATCGGCTTCTACAACGGGGCCGGCCTCCTGCTTCCGGTCGTGTGGGTGCTCACCATCTTCACCCAGTTCGGAATCGACGTTCTCTTCAGCGCCCTCGGCAGCGAACTGTTCGCGACCTCGTTCCGGTCCACGGCGTCGGGCATGCGCAGCATCGTGGCCACCGTGGCCATCGCCGCTGGACTGGCCGTGGAGGGCAGCCTCTACGCGGCCCTCGGCGGGCACGCGGAAGCGATCACGGCCATGGCCTGGCTGGCCCTGGCGGCTCCCTTCATCGTGATGCTCTTCGTGCCGGAGACGGCAGGGCGGGTGCTCGAGGAAATTGCGCCCGACGAGGACGACGGGCCGCCGCGGTCCGTGGCATCGTAAGGACAGCGTCCGTTCCCGGCCTGCTGCGCGAGCGTTGCCCTGCGGTCCAAGCTAAACTTCGACCGTGGAGTTCCAGGACTACTATGAGGTTCTCGGCGTGACGCGCACGGCGTCGGCCGACGACATCAAGAAAGCCTACCGCAAGCTGGCTCTGCAGTGGCATCCCGACCGCCATCCCGAAGGGGCCCGCGACGAGGCCGAGGTGCGCTTCAAGCGCATCGCCGAGGCCTACGAAGTGCTCTCGGACCCAGAGAAGCGCGGCCGCTACGACCGCTTCGGGCAGAACTGGAAGCAGGGCGACGAGTTCCGCCCGGACGGCCCCGGCGGCGAGGGGACGCGCATGACTCCCGAGGAGTTCGAGAGTGCCTTCGGCGGCAGCGGATTCTCGGATTTCTTCAAGCAGGCCTTCGGCGAGGACCTGAAGCGGCAGTACGGGCAGGGGCCGCGGCGCCACCGCCGTTACCGCCACCGCGGCGCCGACGTGAGGGCCGAACTGGCCCTGCCCATCGGGGCCGCGATCACGGGCGGCCGTTCACGCTTCGAGGTTCCCGCCACCAAGCCTTGCGACCGCTGCGGGGGCGTCGGCTTCGTGGGCGAGCACGTGTGCCCGGCCTGCGTCGGTGTCGGCCGCGTCCACGACCGCCGCGCCATCGACCTGCAGGTTCCCGAGCGCGTTCGCGACGGGATGACGATGCGTCTGGCCGGCCTCGGCGAGGCGGGAGAAGCCAGCGGTGCAGGCGGAGAAGCTGGCGAGCACGGCGACCTCTACCTGACGATCCGGCTGGTCGCCGACGACGTTTACCGCTTGGTGGGAAGCGACGTGGAAGCCGATCTTCCGCTCGCGCCCTGGGAGGCCCTGCTCGGCGCCAAGGTCGGCGTACGGACTGCGGACGGCGCGGTCACCGTGACGGTGGCCCCGGGAAGCCGGGCGGGCACGCGGCTTCGGCTGAAGGGAAAGGGATTCGACGACGGGCGCGGAGGGCGCGGCGACTTCTACGCCGTCCTGCGCCTGGCGCTGCCGGAGCTCAACGAACGCCAGCGGGAGTTGATGCGCGAGGTGGCCGAAGCCGGCGCCGCGGTGCCCATCGGCGGCGCGCGGGGAGAGGCGTCCAGATGAGCGTGGTCCGCATCTTCATCGACGGCCAGAGCTATCTCAGCCTGGAAGCGATCTCCCAGTGCTACGAGTGCGAGATCACCTGGTTGCGCGAAGCCTACGAGTTCGGCCTTCTCGGGGGCGGCGTCCTCCACGAGGACACCCTGTTGCTGCACGTCACCGTCCTCGACCGCGTGGCCGAAGTGGTGAGGCTCAGCCGCTACCAGGGCCTCGGCTTCGAGGCCATCGTCGTGCTTCTCGGGGAGACTTCGTCGTGGCCGCCCGGGAGTTCCCGCGAATGAAGGAGACGGTGGCGGTCACGGCATTCACCGACGGAGCGGCCAAGGGCAACCCCGGGCCCGGCGGTTGGGGCGCGGTGCTCCTGATCGGCGACGGCGCGGTGCGCGAGCTCGGCGCTTCCGGCGGTGCCACCACGAACAATCGCATGGAGATCACGGCTGCCGCAGCCTCGCTGGAGTGGCTGGCCGATTCGGCCGATGCCGAGGCCAGTGTCACCATCGTGACCGACTCTTCCTACGTCCTTCGCGGCGTCACCGAATGGATGTCGAACTGGAAACGCAGGGGCTGGAAAACCACCACCGGTGGCGACGTCGCCAACCGTGACCTGTGGGAGAGGCTCGACCGCGCCGTGCAGGCCTGCGGGCGCGTGCGTTGGCGCCACGTTCCCGGCCACGCCGGGTATCCCGGCAACGAGAGGGCGGACGAGATCGCTTCGGAGTACGCCCTGGCGCGTCCCCCGCTGCTGTACGCGGGCTCCTACGAGGGCTACCCCCACGACCTCCGCCGCCTGCCGGCGCCGGGATCCCCGATCCGCTCGGCGAGCAAGACGGGCCAGGCCGGCCAAGCCGGCAACGGCGGAAAGCGCGGCAAAGGCGGCGCCCATTCCTACGTTAGCCTCGTCGACGGCGTCGCCCTCACGCACTCCACCTGGGCCGAATGCGAACGGCGCGTGAAGGGACGCTCGGGTGCTCGTTTCCGCAAGACGGTCAGCGCAGCCGACGAAAGGGCGCTGCTCACCGAATGGGGCGCGCGCCTGGACGACCCCGGCGGTGGCCGCTGATCCACGCTCCCGCGTGCGACGGCGCGCTCCGACGATGCCGGTCTGGCCCGCCGGATGGGCTCTTCGCGGCTGTCCTCCCGAGTTCGCATCACCTATGCTGCGGGCGTGCGCTGTTTCATGATCGCCGTCGCCCAGGGCTCCGCCCTCGACCGCTACTCGAACAACTTCAGCTTCTTCCTCCTCCTCGAGCAGTTCCGTCCCGCGTCCTATCCCGCGAGGCTGGCCGTGTTCAGCCATGCCTTCTTCGAGATCGACGCCGACGAGACCGGCGTGGAGCAGCAGGTGAGGCTGGTCGTGGTGCAGGGAGCCCGGACCGTGTTCGCCTCCGAAGTGGTCACCTTCAAGCCGGCGGGAGAGAGGCACCGCGTGCGCATCAGCGGCCTCCAGTTCCCGGAGCCCGGCCTCTACCGCGTGATGGCCGAGTGGCGACCCTCCGCGCAAGGCGCCGAAGCACCCTGGCTCCGCGACCCCACCGCCTGGCCCATCCGAGCCGACGTCCCGCTACAATAGAACTCCCGGCCAACGAAGCAGATGGTCCGCTATACGCAGCCTGCTACGGGTACAGGGCGAACAGGGCCCGGTGGGTCTCGCCGGCGAAGGAGGTGGCGGTGGACAGCTTCTCCGCCCGCGAGAAGCCGTTGTCGAGCGCGAAGCGGCGCACCCACTCGTGGGGATCGCTGCCCATGTCGGGCATCTTCTTCGCCCACGATTCCTTGTGCTCGTCGGACTGGCCCATCTCGAAGAAGCAAACCTTGCCGGTCTTGGAGGCCACCAGCTGGAGGATGCGCCGGGCGTAATCGACGCCTTCCTGGTACATCATGTGGTGGATCACCGACAGAAAGATCACCGCATCGAACTTCGGCAGCCCTTCCAGCAGGGTTTCGTCCACCGGCGCCATGAGGAAACCGGCGTGCTGGAGGTCTTGGAGCACCATTTGCCCGGTGCAGGTGAACATGCGGCGCTGGTCGAAGTCCACGCCGACGCTGAAGGGCAGCCCCGCGCGCGCGGCTCGCAGGACGTAGTAGCCTTCCGAGCAGCCGAGATCGACGAGGCTCTTCGCACCGGTGGCCGCCAGCACGGGGGCGATGGAGTCCCACCGCACCGCGCACTCGCGAATGCCGCCGGTGTAGCCGGAGGCGGTGACGACGGGCTGGTAGATCTCATAGCTGCGAAGGTGCAGCTTCTGGATGGCTCCGGCTGCTGCACGCAACAGCGGCTTGATGGGCTTTCGCTTCACTCGGGGTGACCTCGGTCCGGAATTTGGGGGCCTCATCGCGAGGCGAAGTTGGCCGAGGCTAGCGGAGGGGGACTCCCGAGGCCAGCTTGCACGGGCCGGCGACCCGCGCGTCCGGCCCCGGCGGGGCGCTCCCAACGTGACCTCACTGCGGCGGCGGGCTAGAGTCCGGCCCGGAGGAAACAGGCGATGCCGGGAACACTTGCCGATACCGAACTGGAGCAGCTGCTCGCCGAACCGCAGGTCGGGGTCCTCTGCACCGTGGACCGCAAGGGCCGACCGGAGGGTTCTCCGATCTGGTTCGAGGCGGCGCCCGGGAAAATCCTCGTCCACGTCGCCCGCGATTCGAAGAAGGCTCGCAACGTGCGCGCCAACCCGAATGTGTCGCTGACAGTGGACACGCGGGAATCGCCCTACCGCGGCGTCGTGCTGCGCGGCACGGCGCGCGAGATCGCCTTCGACGATGCCCTGCATCGACGCGTGGCCGTCCGCTACCTGGGCCCGGAGGGGGGCGAGGCCTACCTGGCGATGACGGCCGGGGCCGAGGCCGAAACCGTGCTGCTGGAGATGACCATCGAGAGCCGCTTCACCTGGGACTACGCGAAAGGATTCTGATGAAACTCGCCGGGAAGACCGTGTTCGTGACCGGGGCCGGATCCGGCCTCGGTGCCGCCATCTGCCGCCTCTTCGCCGCCGAGGGCGCGCGCGTCGCGGTGACCGACGTCAACCTGGCCGCCGCCGAGGAAGTGGCCGGCCAGTGCCGCGCCCTCCGCGGCGGGGCGACGGCCCTGGCCTGCGACGTCGCGGATTCCTCGTCCGTGAAGAAGGCTTTCGCGGACTTCGACCGTGCCCTGGGCGAGATCGACATCCTCGTGAACAACGCGGGTATCATCCACACGGATCCCGCTTACCTGGAGGCTGTGCAGTCGAAGGGCCAGGCGCAGGTGATGGAGCTGATGACCCAGGGCAAGGTCACCACCCACCTCGACCTCGTCGAACGCATCAGCGACGAGATGTTCGACCGCATGATGCGTATCCACATGTACGGCACCTTCTACTGCACGCGCGAAGCCCTGCCGAGGATGCGGCGCCGGGGCCAGGGCGGCCGTGTGATCAACATGGGTTCCATCATGGGCACGGCCTCCCTGCAGGGAGCCCCGGACTACTGCGCCGCCAAGGGCGCCATCCTGGCCTTCACGCGGGCGACCGCGCGCGAAGCCGCCAGTTACGGTGTCCTCATCAACGCCATCGCGCCCGGCTACATCGACACGCCGCTGCTTTCGCCCCTTCAGGAGGAGCAGAAGCGCCTCATCGCCATGCAGACCCCCCTCGGGCGCCTCGGGACGGCCGAGGAGATTGCGGCGGCGGCGCTTTTCCTGGCGGGGCCGGACTCGACATTCGTGACGGGGCAGGTGCTGTCGCCGAACGGCGGCATCTACATGTCGCAGTGAAGAGGCTGGCGCCGGCCGCCTTCTGCGTCTTCGCGACGGTCGTCGCGGCCCAGGCGGGCACGCTGCGCGTCGATAGCGCGGCGGATGCCGGGCGGGGTTCCCTGCGGGAAGCCATCGCGGCGGCCAACGCGGCGCCCGGATCCACCATCGAAATCGTCCTCGGCGCGGACGCGGAGATCGTCGTCGAATCGTCCCTGCCGCCGCTGCAAGCGCGGGGACTGACCCTGCGCGGAGGCGGCGTCACGATCCGGGAGGGGGAAGGCTGCGAGAGGCCGGGCGGCCGCGCCGGCTGCGACGGCCTGGTCGTCACCGGGGGCGGCATCACGCTGCGCGACCTGCGAATGGTCGGGTTCACGTTCGACGGCGTGGCCGTCCGCGGCCGTGGCGCGCGCGACGTCCTCGTGCGGGACTTGCAGGCCATCGACAACCTTGACGACGGCGTGGGCGTTTCTGCCGGAGCCGGTCCGGTGACGGTGGAGGGCTGCCTGCTCATGGGCAACGGCTTTCGCACCAAAGGCAAGGGGCTGCTGGTCTTCGACCGTGCCGCGGCCACGCTGCGCGATTCGCTGGTGGTGGCCAACCGCGACGGCGTCACCGTCACGCGAGGGTCGAAGGCCGTCCTCGAGCGCGTGATGATCGCCGGAAACTACGACAAGGGGTTCGGGGTCTCCGCCGCCCGAGCCACGGGCCTGGCCCTGCAGGTTCTCGACAACGGGTACGACCCCATGTCGGAAAAACCTGCTCCCAACGGCGACGGCGTGAGGGTGGGGCTGGCGGGAAGCGTCGAACTCACGGACTCGCGGATCGCCGGCAACGGCGACAGCGGCGTCGTGGTCCTCGACACCTCCGGCGCCGAGCTTCGCGGCGGCGCTGTGGAGTTGAACCGCGGAGAAGACCTGGTGGTTTCCCCCAAGGCCCGTCTCACGCGCCGCTGATCGGCGTCCTTACGGGCATCCGGGCCCCATCTCACGCTCACGGGCATCCGCCCAAGCCCGGCTGGTACTCGATCCCATGATCCGCCGCGCAGAAGGTGCGCGCGCGGCCCTGGTTGATCACTCGCGTGGGCCCCGGAAGCCCCGCGACCTGGTTGATCGAAGAGTTCGAGGTGGGAGGCACGCAGAAGGCTGCGGCCCCCACCGGGAAGTCGGTGTCGGCTGATCCCGTGGCCACGATGGGATCGAGGAAGCAGGACCGTCTCTTGACGAGGCTGCAACTGCCGTTGAGAGGGTGGTTCGCTGTGCAGTCGGAGTTGTTCGTGCAGGAGAGGATGCCGGTGCCGTCGGCCTTCACCAGCCCATCGCAGGACTGGTCGTCGGGCCCCGTCGCGCAAAGGCCCTCGCCGCCGCCCATGTCCATGCAGGCCAGGCCTGTGCAGTCGTTGGGCTCGGGCGACGCGCCGCTGCCGCCGATCGCCGTGCAGGTGGACGGATTGCAGGGACCTCCGGAAGTATAGTTCTGGCAATCGGCGTTGGTGCTGCAGGTGACGCTCGTGGCGAGCTGGCAGCGGTTGATACTGCTGCAGTTGCCGAGGTTCAGGTTGCCGCAGTCGGAGTTGGAGTTGCAGGAAAAGTTCGCCGACACGGCGCAGGAGCCGCCCGTGCAGTCGAAGTCTCCATTGCAGGGTGTCTGGGGAGAAGCCGAGCAGGTCTTGCAGGGGCATTCGCCGCCGATGCACGGGAGGTTGGCCTCGAGGCTCGTCGTCCCTGTGGTCTGCGAAATTTTGAGGACCAGGCCGGCCCCCGAGATGTTGATTCCGACCGAAGGCAGGCAGTCGAGGCTGTAACCGCCGCCGCCCTCGAGCGCGCCGGAGCGGGCGGGGAAGGACGGGTTGATGCCGCCGACGTCGCAGCTGAGCCCGTTGCTGTCGCCGTTGATGCACAGGCCCTGGCGCAAGCCGTCGTTGGGCGTGTCCTGGATGCACGTGTTGCCTCCGCCGCAATCGTCGTCGAAGGCGCAGGCCGTCGTCGGGCTGTTGCTGCAGGTGCCGCCGCAGATCGGGCAGGGGTTGGTGGTGGAGATGCCGAGGTAGACGCGGGTTCTCAGCCGGGCGGAGACGTTCGAGGCGCCGAGATCAACGTTGGCCGTGCCGGTCAGGTCCTGGGAATAGCGATTGACGACGCAGGCCGGCGTGCCCGCCGACGAGAGGGGAATGGGAACCCCGAAGTAACAGTCGCAGACGGCGCCGCCGCAGTCGTCCGCGTCGGCGGCGAAAGGCTCGTCACAGACGGTGCGGGTGCTGTTCGAGCAGCGGCAGGAACCGCCGGAGGGATCGATGCCGTCGATGTTGCACTCGCCGCAGGTGGGCGCCGGTCCCGGGCAGTGCAAGCGGGTCAGGGTGACCACACCGTCGTCGAGGTCGGAGTTGTGAGCGTGCCCCGTCCAGCCGCTGTCGAGTTTCGAGAGCGAGACGCAGATGCCGGCGTCGGTGTTGCAGGTTCGCGGCGCGTCGCAGTCGCCGTTGGTCGTGCAGGGGATGTTGGTATCGCGCGAAATCAGGACGAGTTCGGCCAGGTCCGGGCACTGCGGATCGGGCGGCAGGGTGGTCGTGGTCGTGTTGGTGGTGCTGGTGGTGGTCGACGTCGTCGTGGTCGTCGTGAAGGGCAGGGCCAGAGCGTCACTGACGAGCTCCCGGGCGCCGGCCAGGGTCTCGGCAGCGGCGCACTCGGCGATGCCGAACTGGCTGTCGGCGCAGGAGTCCAGGTTGTCATAGGACGGCAGGCCGCAGCTGCCGACGATGGAGTTGCGCGCGGAGTAGTCGCCGTTGTCCACCGCCGCGCTCGGGAAGGCCGCGTTGGTGCAGTAGTCCACCGTCATCGAGCCGGCGCTCTCGTCCAGCGCCTGGCAGCGGGTGACGTCCTTGGCGACGAGTTGGAACAGCTTGGAACTGCCCTTGGCGATAGCGTCGTTGCAGCGCCGGTCATCGCTCGCCAGCGGAGAGGCGGGGGCGCCGAGGATGGATCCGGCCAGGGACTCCACGGCGGAGCGCTGGAGGCAGACCAGGCAGGCGGCGACGTCCGTGAAGCTCGAGACGCTGGGCGCCACCGAGTCGCAAGGTGCAGGGCAGCTTACGTAGAGGGATTCCGAGGGAGAGACGCCGGCGCATCTGCCGGTGGGTGACGCCACGGCGTTGGTGAACCTGGCCTCGGCCTTGGGCAGCTTCGATCGCAGGTCCGCCGCCGCGAGGTCGTTGCAGTCCGTAGCCGTCAGGGAGCCGTCACGCCCCCGCGCCTTGTGGCACGAGGCGACGAC
>JBHEPB010000309.1:0-7942 GCA_046260515.1 Binatia bacterium | reverse complement strand
CCTCTACCGCGCGGAGATCAAGAAGGCGGAGGCCGCCGAGGAGGATGTTGCCGCCGTGCGCAGCCGCCTGGCCAACGAGTACACCTACAACGTCGCCAGCCCCTTCCTCGCGGCCGAGCGTGGCGAACTGGACGGCGTCATCGAGCCGGCGGCGACCCGGATCTCCATCACGAAGGCGCTACGAGCCCTGCGCACCAAACGCGCCAGCCTGCCGCCGAAGAAGCACGGCAACATCCCGCTGTAAGGAGCGGAAATCACGATGCCAAGTTTCGACCAGGAATTGACGCGCTGGACGGCCACCGCCCTCGCTCCCATGCAGAAGAAGTCGGCGGAGCGCCGCGAGCGCTTCGAGACGCTCTCCAGCATCCCGGTGGAGGCGCTGTACGGCCCCGCTTCCGGCGAGTACCCGGCCTCGGTGGGCATGCCCGCCGAGTTCCCGTTCACGCGCGGTGTGCAGCCCAACATGTACCGAGGCCGCTTCTGGACGATGCGCCAGTACGCGGGCTTCGGCACCGCCGAGGAATCCAACAAGCGCTACCGCTTCCTGCTGGGCCAGGGCACCACCGGCCTGTCGGTGGCCTTCGACCTGCCCACGCAGATGGGACGCGACAGCGACCATCAACTCGCCGAGGGCGAGGTCGGCAAGGTGGGCGTCGCCATCGACTCGCTGGCCGACATGGAGACCCTCTTCGACGGGATCCCCCTGGACAAGGTCACCACCTCGATGACGATCAACGCCACCGCGTCGGTCCTCCTCGGTTTCTACCTCGTGCTGGCCGAGAAACAGGGCGTGTCCTGGGACAAGGTGGGCGGCACCATCCAGAACGACGTGCTCAAGGAGTACATCGCGCGCGGCACCTACATCTACCCGCCCGCGGCCTCGATGCGCGTCATCACCGACATCTTCGCGTTCTGCAGCGAGAAGGTTCCCACCTGGAACACCATCTCGATCAGCGGCTACCACATGCGCGAGGCGGGCTGCACGGCGGTGCAGGAAGTCGCGTTCACGATTGCCGACGGCATCGCCTACGTGGAAGCGGCGCGGAGCGCCGGACTCGACATCGATTCGTTCGCGTCGCGCCTGTCGTTCTTCTTCAACTGCCACAACAATTTCTTCGAGGAAGTGGCCAAGTTCCGCGCGGCACGCCGCCTGTGGGCCCGCGTGATGAAGGAGCGATTCGGCGCGAAGAAGGAGCGCAACATGATGATGCGCTTCCACACCCAGACCGCCGGCTCCTCGCTGACCGCCCAGCAACCGCTCAACAACGTGGTGCGCACCACCGTGCAGGCCCTGGCCGCCGTCTGCGGCGGCACCCAGTCCCTTCACACCAACGGCTACGACGAGGCGCTGAGCCTGCCCACCGAGGTCGCCGCGTCCACCGCCCTGCGCACCCAGCAGGTGATCGCCTACGAGTCGGGTGTGGCCGACACCGTCGATCCCCTCGGCGGCTCGTGGTTCGTCGAACAGCTCACCGACGAGATCGAGCGCCGCGCGGTCGAGTACATCGAGACCATCGACCGGCTCGGCGGGGCGGTCAAAGCCATCGAGACCGGGTTCCAGCAGCGCGAGATCCAGCAGGCAGCCTACACGCACCAGCAGGCCGTCGAATCCGGCGACCGCGTGCTGGTCGGCGTCAACCGCTTCCAGAGCAAGGAAGTTTATCCCATCGACCTCCTGCGCCTCGATCCGATGATCGAGAAGCGCCAGAAGGAGAAGCTGGCTGCCGTGCGCGCCGGCCGCGACAACGCCGCCACCCAGGCGGCGCTGGCCGAAGTGAGCCGCCGCGCCGCCGGCACCGAGAACCTGATGCCGGCCATCCTCGACGCCGTGCGCGCCTACGCCACGCTCGGGGAAATCTCCGACGCGATGCGCAGCGCTTTCGGCGAGTTCGACGCGCCGGTCTTCATCTGAGCAAGAAGCGCCCCAAGGCCCCAAAAAAGTCCCACCGAAACCCGGGACAGGTACAGGTTTCCGCTGCGCGGAAACCTGTACCTGTCCCGGGTTTCGACGTTGTGCGCAGCGCGCTGGCTTCGCAGCTGGTGCGGCTGCTCGGGGAGTCGCGGCGGCCCGGCTGCACCGAAGAGCAGCTTCGCAAGGCCGTCGGCGTCGAGGGCCGCGACGTCCTCGAAGCGCTGGAGGATCTCGAACGCGAGGGCGCGGTGGTGCGCATGCCGCGCCACCGCTTCGCCCTGGCCGAGAGGTCGGGGATGCTCACCGGCCGCGTCAAGGTCGAGCGTTCCGGGCGGGCGCTGGTGATCCTCGACGTTCCCGACGCGCCGCTGGTCGTCGAACGCGGCGCCCTGCGTCCCGCCATGGACGGCGACCGCGTCTTGGTCGAACAGATGCGCTACGCCCGCGGCGGGCTCCACCACGCGAAGATCCACCGCGTGCTCGAGCGCAAGCGCACCGTGCTCGTCGGCGTCGCCTCGCCGATCGCCAAGCGCCGCCTGCTGCCCGTCGATGATCGCATCGGGCCCTACATCGTGCTGCTCAGCGACGACAGCGTTGAGGCGCCTCCCGGCATGGCCGTCGCCGCCACCATCCTCGAGTACCCGACCTCCCACCGCGACATTGTCGTGCGCGTCGATCGTGTCCTCGGCGAAGTCGGCAAGCTCGAGACCGAGATCCGCAGTGCCTGCCTGCTGCGGGGCATCGAGGAAGAGTTCCCCGCGGCCGCGCTCGAGGAGGCGGAAGCCTTCGGCGAGCCGGCGCAGGCCGACCTCGAAGGGCGCAGCGACCTGCGCGCCGACCTCACCGTCACCGTCGATCCCGCCGACGCCAAGGACCACGACGACGCGGTGTCCATCGAGAAGACCGATCGCGGCTGGCGCCTCACCGTCTCCATCGCCGACGTCTCCTGGTACGTCAGGCCCGGCACGGCCCTCGACGCCGAGGCCTACGAGCGTTCGACCAGCGTCTACTTTCCCGGCCAGTCGGTGCCGATGCTGCCCGAGAAGCTCTCGGCCGACCTCGCCAGCCTGCACCCGGGCGTGGACCGCCTGGCCGTGTCCGCCTTCCTCGACATCGACCGCAGCGGCGAGGTGCGCGGCACCGCCTTCGCCCGTTCCGTCATCCACAGCTTTGCCTCCCTCACCTACGAGCAGGTCCAGGACGTGCTCGACGAGGACGGCTTCCGGCCGAAGAGCACGCGGGACGACGAAGCGGCGGCGGAGCTACGCGGCGACGGCGAGGCGGCGGACGGATCCGGCGCAGCCGAAACACCGGATACCGACCAGGACCTGGAAACGGCCGCCGACGACGATGCTGCCCAAGATGCGGCCGACGACCCCGCCCGCATCGCCGCGCCCGTGCGGGCCGCCCTGATGCAGATGGCGCTCTGCGCCGATGCCTTGCACCGCCGCCGCATGCTGCGCGGCGCCATCGACATGGACCTGCCCGAGTCGTCGGTGGAACTCGACGCGACCGGCGAGGTCCGGGGCATCCACCGCCGCCCGCGGCGCTTCGCCCACCGACTCGTCGAAGAGTTCATGCTGGCCGCCAACGAAGCCGTGGCCGAGCACATCGACGAGGCGGGCGGCGCCTTCCTCTACCGTATCCACGAACGGCCCGACGACGACGCCCTCACGCAGCTGGCGACGCGCGTGAAGGCCCTGGGCCTGAGGCTCCTTCGCGACGGCGGCCAGGTGGCGCCCATGGTCTTCCAGAAGCTGCTGGCCGATGCCGTCGGCCGTCCGGAAGCCCGCCAGGTCAACATGATGGTCCTGCGCACCATGACACGCGCGCGCTACTCGGCCTCCAAGGAGATCCACTTCGGCCTGGCCAGCCGCTGCTACACCCACTTCACCTCCCCCATCCGCCGCTACCCCGACATCGTCGTCCACCGCGCCCTCCTCGGAAATCGGGGACTGGTACCAGTTTCCAGTACATCCCCCGCGCCCAACCCCAACAGTGAGGAATTGGTACCTGTCCCCAATTTCCACGACCCACGAAAACCCGTCCCTGTCCCCAATTCCCCCGCTCCACAGAAACCTGTACCTGTCCCGGGTTTCCGGCTGCCGTCGCGGGAGGCGCTGGAGCCGGTGGCGGCGCATACGTCGGACAGGGAGCGGCGCGCCATGGACGCGGAGCGCGACGTGGCCGCGGCCGCGGGCGTCCTGTACATGGCCCGCCACGTGGGCCGCCGCCTGCACGGGACCGTCAGCGGCGTGGACCGCTGGGGATTCTGGGTGGAACTGGACGTGGCCTTCGTCGAAGGCTTCGTCCACGTCGGCAAGCTGCGCGAGTACTTCGATTACGTCGTCGAGAGGATGGAACTGCAGAGCCGTGTCTCCGCGGCCGTCATTCACATCGGCCAGCGCATCCAGGTGCGCGTGGTGTCGGTGGACCTGGCCGCCCGCCGCATCGAGCTGGAGCCGGCCTGAACCCGGCGGCAGTCTCCGCAAACTAGAGTTGCCCGGGCTTTCCCGGCATGAATGTCCACCGAACGCCCTCGCCACCGGAAGACACCGATGCACCCACGCCTGTCCCCCGCTTCCTTCTTCCTCACGTCCCTGTGCTTGCTGCAGGCCGTCGCTCCCGCCCACGCCACCGGTGAAGGCGGCGTCACCGACGACCTGCGACGCTCCACCGTGGTGCGCACCGTGGAGCGCGTGGCCCCGGCCGTCGTCGGCGTCTACACCGAGCGCGTCGTCGCCGAACCATCCCCCTTCCGCAGCCCCTTCGGCAACGATCCCTACTCCGACCCTTTCTTCGCGCCGTTCTTCGGTGCGCCTCCCCCCCGCGGCGGCGCGCGCGAGCGCCAGCGCGTCGGCATGGGCTCGGGCGTCATCGTCGAGCCCGGCGGCATCGTCGTCACCAACCAGCACGTCATCGTCGGCGGCGACACCATCCGCGTGCAGCTGTCCGACAACCGCGAGTTCGAGGCGCGGCTGATCGGCGGCGACTCCGATTTCGACCTGGCCGTCCTCCAGCTGGAGACCAGCGGCCCCCTGCCCCACGTCCCCATCGGCAACGACGACTCCATCCTCATCGGCGAAACGGTGATCGCCATCGGCAATCCCTACGGCCTCGACCACACCGTCACCACCGGCGTGGTCAGCGCCCTCGGCCGCACCCTGCAGACCGGCGAAGCGCTCTACCAGGACATCGTGCAGACCGACGCGTCGATCAATCCCGGCAACTCCGGCGGCCCCCTGCTCGACATTCGCGGCCGCCTCGTCGGCATCAACACCGCCATCCACCGCGACGCCCAGGGCATCGGGTTCGCGATCCCGATCTGGCGCGTGCGCAACGTGGTGGACCAGATCCTCGCCCACGGCTCGGTGCTGCCCACCTGGATCGGCCTGGAAGTGCAGAACCTCACTCCCGAGCTCGCTTCCCACTTCGCTGTGAAGTCGGGCAGCGGGGTGCTGGTGCGCGGGGTGGAAGCGGGCAGCCCCGCCGAGCGCGGGACGGTGCGCACCGGCGACCTCGTCACTCGCGTCCAGGGCGAACGCGTGACCAACACCGCCGAGTACGACCGCCGCGTGCGCGGCCTCGCGGCCGGCGAGACGCTGCGGCTGATGGTCGCCGGCGAAGGCGGCGCCGAACGCCCGGCCACGATCGAGATCGCGCCGATGCCGGTCGAGATGCTCGACGCCTTCGCGTGGAACGCGATCGGCGTGGAAGTGACCGCCGCCGGCGACGCCGTCACGGTGGGCAAGGTGCGCCGCGGCAGCGCCGCCGAGGAGATCGGCTTTCGACCCGGCGACGTGGTGGCGGCCATCGGCGGCCGCGAGATCACCGGCCTCGACGGCTTCCGCAAGGGAGTCGGCGCCGCGCGAGGAAGCAGCAGCGTGCTCGTCTCGGTCGTCAGGGGTCGTCGCCTCTATCGCGTGGTCGTTCCGCTGGCCGCGAGCAAACGCTCCCCCCGTGAGGATCCGCGCCGGTGACCTGGCCTCACCAGTCGCAAGGACCGCCGGCCGCCGGACACCCGCCGCTCCCGGCCCGGCCGAGGGCCCTTCTCCTGGGCAGGACGGCCAACTTCCTCGTCTTCCTGCTGATCGGGTTTGCCGTCGCGTCGCGCCTCGGCGTCGTGCAGACCCACCGCGTCTCGTCGGCCAACATGGTGCCCACCCTGGCCGTGGACGACCACCTTCTCGTCCGCGCCTTCGGAGAGGAACCCCTGCGCGGCGACGTCGTCCTCTACCGCTCCCCCTTCGAGTTCGACCGCCTCCTGCTGGGCCGAATCGTCGCCGTCAGCGGCGACCGCGTCGAACTGGGCGCGGCCGGCCTCCTGGTCGGCGGCCGCGTCCTCGCCGCTCTTCCCGCCGCAGCCGATACCGGCTGCACCGCGGAAGAGCTCGACGCCGACGCCTGCCCGCTGGCGGCCGAAAGCATCGACAACCGCCTCTACTACACCCGGCGGGCCGGAGGCCTGTCCGGCCTCCACTTCGACCCGCGGGAGGTGCCGGAGGGCCGCGTCTTCGTGCTGAGCGACAACCGCATCGACCCGCGCGACTCGCGCATCTTCGGCGCGATTCCTCACGCAGCCATCGTCGGCGTCGCGTCCTTCGTCTACTATGCCTTCGACGAGTCGGGCATCCGCTGGGACCGCATCAGCCGCCCGGTCTCCTGAAGCGGGCCCGGCCGGACGCCACGATGCAGCACCAACCGTCATGAGTTCGGCCGCCCACGCGGCGCTGGTCTCGGCCGGCATCCTCTTGTCGCGCATCGCCGGCCTGGTGCGCCAGCGGGTCTTCGCCCACTACTTCGGCCAGTCGGACGAGGGCGACGCCTTCAACGCCGCCTTTCGCATCCCCAATTTTCTCCAGAACCTTTTCGGCGAGGGCGTGCTGTCGGCATCCTTCATCCCCGTGTACTCGCGGCTGCTGGCCGAGGGCGACGAAGACGGCGCCCGGCGCGTGGCGGGAGTCGTCGGCACGCTGCTCGCGCTGGTCACCACGGTGCTGGTGCTGGCCGGCATGCTGGCCACGCCCCTGCTCGTGGAAGCGATCGCGCCCGGTTTCGAGGGGGCCAAGCGCGAACTCACCGAGCGCCTGGTGCGCATCCTCTTTCCGGGCACGGGCCTGCTCGTGCTGTCGGCCTGGTGCCTGGGGATCCTCAACAGCCATCGCCGCTTCTTCCTTTCCTACACGGCGCCGGTGGTCTGGAGCGGCGCGATGATCGCCGCGATGCTGATGCTGGGCGGCTCCGTGCGCTCGCCCGACCTGGCCGTCGCCCTGGCCTGGGCGGCGGTCGCCGGTGCGCTGCTGCAACTGCTGGTGCAGGTGCCCGTCGTGCGCCGCCTCGCCCGCGGCGTGAGGCCTTCCCTCGATCTGTCTTCGCCGGGCCCCCGCACCGTGCTGCGCACCTTCGCGCCGGTCTTCGTCGGACGAGGCGTCGTGCAGATCAGCGGCTACATCGATTCGCTGCTGGCCAGCCTGCTGCCGACGGGAGCGGTCACGGCGCTGGCCAACGCCCAGACCCTTTACCTGTTGCCGGTGAGCCTCTTCGGCATGGCCGTGTCGGCGGCCGAGTTGCCGGCCATGTCGAGCGTGGTGGGCACCACCGACGAAGTGGCGCGCCTGCTGCGCGCCCGGCTCGAAGCGGGCCTCGGCCGCGTGGCCTTCTTCATCGTGCCTTCCGCGGTGGCCTTCCTTGCCCTCGGCGACGTGATCGCGGCCGCCCTCTTCCAGACCGGGCGTTTCAGCGCCGCGGACGCGACCTGGGTTTGGGGAATCCTGGCCGGCTCGTCGGTGGGCCTTCTCGCCTCGACCCTGGGCCGCCTCTACTCGTCGGTGTACTACGCCCTCCACGACACGCGCACGCCGCTGCGCTACGCGACGACGCGGGTGCTGATCGGAACCACGCTCGGCTACTTCGCCTCCCTCCACCTTCCCGCCCTCGTCGGTGTCGACGCCAAATGGGGCGTGGCCTTTCTCACCGCCGCCTCGGGCGCAGCGGGCTGGGTGGAGTTCGTGTTGCTGCGCAGCCCCAGGG
>JBHEPB010000293.1:0-15819 GCA_046260515.1 Binatia bacterium | reverse complement strand
GCCCGCCACATCGGCAAGCTGGCGAAGGACCGTCGAGGGATAGATGCCGTGCGCGAGGTTGTCGGCGAGCAGCTTGGGGAAGAGCCACTCCGTAGCCACCCAGGCCGAGGCGCCGGCCAGGGCTCTCAGCGCCCAGCCGTGGTGATGCCGCACCAGGCGGCGAACGACGGCAAAGACGACGAACTGGGGCTGGAGCAGGGGCGCGGCCAGCAGCACCACCAGCAACCCCGCCGATGCCGGCGCCCCCGAGTACACCGCGATGGCGTAGCCGAACCACGCGAAGACCGCGGCCTCGAAGGCCACGCACATCGCCAGCCCGGAAAGCGCCGAGCCGCGCAGCGTTCGCGTGCGATCGAGCACGACCAGCCAGGGCACGAGGCCGAAGAAGCCGAGCAGGTACCAGTAATCGCGGATCTGCGAGCAGAGGCCGAACATCAGCGCCGCCGCGACGATGCCGCAGGCGTGGAGTCCGATCGTTCGCAGGCGATCCGCGGGTTTCAGCGCGAAACGTCTCCGGGGGCCCGGCCGGAAGGAATCTGCACGCGGCGATTCGGAAGTCCCGGAGGAAGGCGATCCGCCGGAACGACGCGGTCCTCGGGAATCGCGAGGAGACGGCCCTCGGCGTCGAGGAACTCGTGGTCCGGCGCGTACATCAGGATGGGCTCGACGGGCTGCCCGTCGTCGGTGGTCTGGTGGTGGCGGACGTAGCCCGGGGGGAGTTCGAAATCCTCGGGAACCGCGATGCCTTCGAGGAGCGGCTTGGTGCCGGGAGGAGGGAAGGCGCCGACGCCGCTGCGGATGCCCGCGTCGTTGAGCTTCTTGATGTAGTCGGCGGCCGGAACCTCATCGGCCGCCGCGCGCCCGGAGCCGGAATCGGCGGCGACAGCGGGAGTGGGGGAAGAAGCCACGGCGGAGACGGCGATAGACGCCAGCAGCGAAAGGCCGAAGCCGCGTTCACGGAACTTCCCCTGCGGCATCGTCGGCGCAACTTAGAGGCCCTTCGGCCTTGCCGCAAACCGCCGCCCAGCGCGGCCCGGAGCCGCGAAAGAGCCATTCCGTCTATTGACATCTATGTAACTTAAACTTACCCTGCCCTTGGTCCCGCTGGGAGAGGAAGGAAGAAAGCCATGAGGAAACGAGGAGTTGCAGCCCGTCCCATCGACCTGCTCGGCGCCTGGCGAGGCATCCGCGCCCTGCTCGCCGACCCCGACGACACCGCCCAGGTCTTCCGCATCATCCGTGCCCTCACCGGCAACAGCTTCGAGAGGCTCTACCAGAAGGTGATGGCCGACCCCTGCGGCCGCGTGGTTCTCGACGAGAAGCGCGACATCCTGGCCATCCTCAAGGACCGCGAGTCGCTGCGCTGTCTCGGCGAAGGCACCCTCGGGCGCGAGTACGTCCGCTTCCTCGATCGCGAGAACATCCACGCCGAGGGCCTCGTCCACGCCAGCGAGGACATCGAGTACCCCGCCATCTTCCTGGACGAACGCGCCCAGGTCCTCAGCCGGCGCCTGCGCGACACCCACGACCTCTGGCACGTGGTGACCGGTTACGAGAGGGACATCTTCGGCGAGGTGGCGCTGCTGGCCTTCACGTGGGTGCAGACCGGCAACCACGGCATTGGATTCATCGTATTCGTCGCGGCCCTGAAGCTCTGGCACGAAGGCCACCGCGAGGGGTTCGGTCTTGCCTGGGCCGCGCTCTGGCGGTCACGCGGGGCCGGATTCTTCCCCGCTGCCGACTGGGAGAAGCTGCTCGCCATGCCACTGGCCGAAGTGAGGAAGTTGCTCGGGGTAACCGAGGTTCCAACCTATTCGCCGCTCTTCACCCCGGCTGCTGCCGCGGTACGCTGAAGCTGTCGCGCCCTACTCGGCGGCGGCGGCCTCCGGCGGGGGTTGGCGTCCCACGAGCAGGACATAGGTCTGGTCGGGAAGGAACTTGGTGCCTTCCCAGGCCGGATCCTCCTTCTTCTTCGCTTCGTAGTAGGACTGGTAGCCGCGGCCCGTCGTCACCGACTGCCCGATGGCCTCGATCGCACGCTGGGCGCTGACGACATAGGAGGGCGGTTCCTCCTCGCTGGCCACCAGCAGCAGCAGGCCGGCCTTGAAGCGCATCCCCTCGTGGTCGAGGATCTTCACGTCCCAGCCGGAGTCCTGGAACACCTTCGCGATCTGAGAGGCGAACCCGGAGGCTTCGCGGTCGCGGGGATCGACGCGGATCCACAGCTTCTTCTCGTCGCCTTCTTCGGCGGCCAGGGCATCGACCATCATCTGGCGGGCGCTCTCGATCACGTTGCGGCCCGAGGAGTTCACGGCCGGCGCCGACGGCGCGGCCGCCGCCGGGGCCGCGGGCGGTGGAGCCTTGGCGGCCGCGACCTGGTGGGAACGCAGGCTGGCGAGTTCCGCCTGGAGCTGGAAGTTCTCGAGCAGCAGCCGCGTGATGAAGATCGCAGCGCCGCCGAGCAGGACGAGGGCAATCACCAGACCGTTGGATCTTTTCATGGGACCGGCAACCTATCCGACGCCGCGCGCGCACCCAACCGGAAGGGGCGCAGGACACGGGGCCTCGGGGGCCGGCGTCCGGATCAGTACTCGCCCTTCAGGTAGACGATGGCCCAGTAGGCCCCGAAGGGATAGCGCGGCGTCTTGCGGAAGGAGACGGCCAGCGCATAGCCGTCGGCCTTACCGGCGCGCTCGATGGCGCTGGCCGGCGCCGACGTCGGATCGAGGGACGTGAAGGCCAGGGCCCAGCCCGGCCCTGCTCCTCCGGGCACGGCCTGGCGGACGGATCCCGAGGCGATCATGTCCTCGAGCATGCGGTCGAGGCGGCTGGAGAGGGCCTTGTCCTCGGGAAGCCTGGAGCGGCGCGAACGGGCGCGGGCCAGGGACTCGCGGATCTTCTCTTCGGCTTCCTCATCGCTGATGTGCGTCATCGGCGTGGCAAAGTCCTCGACCACGTAGACCCAGTCGTCCTTGAAGTCGGTGATCACCGCCGTCCCGAGGGCCGTCAGGCCCGGATCCAGGATGTTGCGACGATGCCCGGGCGAATCCATCAGCGCGCGGTGGGCCTTCACCACGTCGCGGTTGTACGCAACGTTCTCGGCGGCGGCGCTGGTTCGGTAGGACGTGCGGGCGAGGCGCGTGCTGTAGGAGGCGCCGTCCTTCGACGAGTTGTGGGAACTCCTGCCTACCTTGCGCATGTCCTCGCCGTGAAGGCGCGCCAGCCGGCCCAGCACACCGTCCCAGGCCAAGGGGTTCAGGCCGCGCGCCTTGCGTTCAACGTTGACGAGATCGAGCAGGAGAGTCTCTTCGGCCGTGGGTTCGGAAACCGGAACGACGGGGGCAGAGGCACGAGTCGATGAAACAGACGACGTGGTCCGTGCGGCGTTGCGCGGCGAAGGAGAATCGAGGGCCGCCGCTGTGCCGCCGCCATCGATGGCCGACAGCGAGGGAACCTTCGAGCTCGGTTTCATCACGACACTGGCGGACTGCTGCTTCGCCGCTCTCGCGTCGTCCCGGTTGGAAGCCGTGGAGGAATTCGCGAACGCCAGCACGAACAGCGCCAGCAGCGCTGCCCCGGCCCGGCGTCCCGCACCGCGCCCAGCAAAAGCGATCGTCCCCTCCATCGCGCGGCATCATGCGGGGCGAGAACACCCAAGTGAAGGGGATCAACCGGCAATCACGCGAAATCGCTGAGTTTCTGTTTTACGATGTGTTCAGTCTTCGCGGGCGGCGAAGCGACGTCGAGCAGCATTACTCCGGCCGCGGGTCGAACATCTCGATGGCCGACGCGATGGCGGCGTGGGGGCCGTAGACCACGATGCGATCGCCGGCCTGGAGAAGCAGCGCGTCGTCGGGATTTGAAACAGGCTTCTCGTCGCGAATCATCGTGAGCACCACGGCGCCGGTGCGGCTGCGGAAGTCGAGTTCGGCGAGGGTTCGCCCTTCGGCCTCGCTGCCTTTCATCACTTCCGCGCTTTCGATAATGCCGCCGCCGATCAGACGCTCGATGTCCGACATCGATTCGTAGGTGGACCGTGCGCCGCGAAGCGAATGGTAGTTGCCGAGGCGGATGATCCCCTCCTGCACGCGGGCCACATGGCGGGGCACTCCGAGGCGCTGGAGAAGTCGCACGAAGATCTCGATGGAGGCTTCGAACTCGGCGGGGATCACCTCGGTAGCGCCGAAGCGCTCGAGCTCGGCGATCTCCTCGACGCCGTGGGCCCTCACGAGGATGCAGGCCTTCGCGTTGAGCTGCCTGGCCAGGGACGTGATGCGCCGCGACGCCAGGGCATCGCTCACCGCCACCACCACGGCCCGCGCGGATTCGATGTTGGCTCCCTCCAGGGTTCCCCGCCGCGAGCCGTCGCCGAAAAGCACGGGCAATCCTTCGGCCACGCCGGCACGCACGCGGGCCGGGTCCATGTCGAGAACCACGAAAGGGATCGACGTCGAACCGAGTACGCGGGCCACCGCCTGCCCGGTGGCGTCGTAGCCCACTACCACCACGTGGGAGCTGAACCCGGCTCCGCGCACGCGCGTGGCGGATTGCATCAACGTGAGCCGGCGTCCTCCGAAGTAGACGAAGGGGGTGGCCGCCATGGTCAGCACCGCCGCGCCGAGGAAGGCCTGCTCGAGCGAAGGCGAGAGGATGCCGAGGTCGCCGGCCTGTCGGGACAGCACGAAGGAGAACTCCCCGATCTGGGCCAGGGCGCAGCCGCCCAGCACGCCGAGGCGGGCCGAGCGCCAACCGACGCCCACCACCACGCCGGAGACGAGGCCCTTGAGGATCACCGCGCCCACCAGCACCGCGATGAGTTCCGGGTTGCCGAACAGGACAGCGGGTTCCACCAGGGCGCCGATGCTCGTGAAGAACAGGGCGACGAAGGAATCGCGAAGGGGAAGCAGTTCCGCGAACACCTGGTGGGCGTACGTGGTGCCCGACAGGGCAAGCCCCGCGAGGAAGGCGCCGAGAGGAAGGGAAAGCCCGAGACTCGCTGCGGCCAGGGCGGTTCCGAAGGCGGCTAGCAGGGCCACCGAGGGAAAGAGTTCGGGCAGCCTTGCCCGCGCCGTCAGTTCCAGGCTGCGCGGCAGCACGAAGCGCGCGAGAGCGACGATTCCGGCCAACGCCACCACAGCTCGGAGCAGAGCCGTGGCCGCCGTGGACAGCACCGAGTCGATGGGACCGGCCAGCGCCGGCAGCAGCAGCATCATCGGAACCAGCGCAAGATCCTGGAAGAGCAAAACGCCGGCGACCGCCTGTCCGGCCGGCGCGTCCAGTTCGCCGCGGCCCTCGAGCATCTTGAAGACCAGCGCCGTGCTCGACAGCGACACGAGGAAGCCGGCCACAATGGCTTCCGGACCGGGCCTGCCGATCGCGAGAAGCACGGCCGCCGTGATCGCCACGCTGGCCACCACCTGGATGGCGCCGCCCACGACCAGGAAGGCGACCATGCGCCGCAGCTTGTCCAGGGAGAACTCGATGCCCACTCCGAACAGAAGCAGCGCCACGCCGATCTCGGCCAGGGCGTCGATGCTTTCGGAATGTTTCACCAGGCCCAGAAGGCCCGGGCCGGACACCACGCCGGCCACCAGGTAAACGACGATGGGCGGGATGCCGATGCGCCGCCCGAAGATTCGCTCCGTCAGCGGATTGCCGAAGAACCCGGCCAGCAGCAGGCCCGCCACCGCCACACCGAGCAGCACCACGACATCCAGGAGAAGCATCGCGGGGGCGATGTTGCTGGCAGCAGGGCGAGGGGTCAAAGCGCGCGTGAAACTACGCACGACCAAAATCACGCGTGCCGTGACTGGCCGCAGAGTCCGGTCGAGCCGTCGTCGGTTCCCGTCGCAGGCCCCTGCCCCATCCGGGCCCTCGTTATTCGCCGGCAACCGCGAAAAAGGATTGCTCCAGGTCGTGCCGGGTCCTATTTGTTGATCGAGGGAAAGAGAGGATCGATGCGGACAATGATGCGATGCAGCTACGGCCGGAGGATCCCGACGAACGGGATGGTGCTCGCCGTCATCGTCGCTTGCGGATGTCTGGCGTTGGCCGCCCGCCCCGGCAGCGCGTTTGCCGAGGACAACCGCAGCGCCGCGACGGTGCATTTTTCCGGGATCACCAGCGCTTCGCCGCCCGTGTACGGGCTCACGCGGTCCTTGGTGCCGGGGCTGCGCGCCACCTACGGCCTCGGCCTGGCAGACGAAACCAACCTGAACGCCATGTTCCTCCGCTTCGATCGTGCCCTGCTGGAAGCGGATCCTGCCGACCGAAGCTCGCGCGACCTGTGGCGCCATTTCCTCGGCGTCGAATTCGCGCCGGCCGACGGCGTCGCCCTTCTCGGCGGTATCGCCAAGTCGGGCGGATCAGGCGGCGGCAACTTCTCGCCCACCGGCTACGAGAGACTGCGCCTCAGCACCGGGGCCCGCTGGCGCGGCACGGACTGGGGCCTCGACGGCTCTTTCGCCTTCATTCCGACCGGCGCCACTCGCTATCCCGGCGATGCCGGCTTCCTGCCCGGCACGGGCGGGTCCGGGTCGACATGGCTGCTTTCCTTCACCGTCTCGCGACGGTTCTGAGCGCCGCTTCTTTCGGCTGCCGACCCGCGGGCTTCGCAACCCTGCCGAAGTCAACGCCGGTTTCTTCGTCTTCTTCCCACTTGCGGGACCGTGGACGCCCGGAATCCCCATTGCCGGGAATTCCGCGCCGGATTCCGTAACGATCGCGGCGGCACGCCTGTTGCTTTATCGTGGGCCGAGGGCTCCACGATGCGGAACGGACACGATGCACGCCGCGGGCTTGTTCAGGGTCGCCCGCCTAGCGTTGCAACGGTCCTTCTCCTCCCGGGCTTCGTGCTCTGCTTCGCACTCGTGGAGTTCCTCCAGCCCGTTCCTGCCCTCGCCTCCAGCCTGCTCGCCGGCTCGGCGGGCTCCGCCGACAGCGCCGCGGCCGGGGCGACCGTCGCTGAGCCGCTCACGCCCCTGGGCGCCCAGTTCAGCAATCCGGCCGGCCTGGCCGGCTTCACCGAAAGAAAAATGGGCACGTCCCTCGGCTTGGCCTACGGCCGGGGCGTGGTCACCGCAGACGTGCCCGCCGGCTATCACGCCGAGAACGAAGTGCTGGTGCCCTTCTTCAACACCACGCTGGTGGTTCCCTGGGGGCGCTGGACCTTCGGCATCAGTTCGATGGGCACATCCGGAGCACGCTTCGATTACGGCGCGCGCCCGGAGCTCGGGGTGAATGACGGGTTCTTCTCCGAGTCGGGCATTCTCGGCATCGCCATCGGCGGCGCCTACCGCGTCAGCGATTCGCTGTGGCTCGGCGCCGAGATCGTCCCCTTGTACGGGAGCACGCACCTTCGTTTCTCGCGCGAGGTGGCCGAGGCGCCGGGGGCATCCACTCCGTTCCGGTTCACCGTCGATGGCTTCGGCGTCCAGGCGATGTTCGGGGTGACGTGGAAGCCGGACGAGAACTGGTCCCTCGGCCTTGGCGCGAGGCCGCCGGGGCGTATCTGGACCAGCGGCGACACGAAGTTCGGCGCCGGCAAGCAGGACGTGGACCTGGAGCTCGAGGCGCCGGCCGAAGTCGGCCTCGGGATCACCCGCGGCCTGTTTACGGCCTGGAAGCTTTCCTACGGCGTGCGCTTCCTGGATTCGAGCGTGCTTTCCAAGTCGTACATCCGCTACGAGCAGACGCCGTCGGCCAACACGCCCTTCGTCAGCGACGCCCGCGACGAATGGCGCCACGCCCTCGGCCTTGAGTACGCGTGGTCGGAATCGCTGGCACTGCTTGGCGGCGTCAGCAAGGCCAACGGGATCGTCGGCAGCAAGGGCACGATGCCGTCGAGCTACGATTCGAGGGACTGGCGTCTGAGCACGGGGGTGATCTGGAAGGGCGAGACGTGGGAAGTGGACGGTATGTTCGGGTACCTTTTCGCCGGATCGCGGCGCGTCTCCGCGGAGGACGCCATGGTCTTCCCCGGCAAGTACGACTCGAAACCGGCCTACATCCTGTCGGCAACGGTGCTCCGGAAATTCTGATCGCATCCCTTCCAAGCCCGTGGACCGCAACGCTTCTGTCGCCGATCTCATCGCGAGACTGGTGGCCGTAACTTCGTCGGGAGTCTCAGTGGCGTCCCGAGCCCGGATCAGGGGCGGTAGAGGTAAATTCGGCGCGGGCCGCTCAGGCCCTTCAACTCGAACTCGCCGTGGAGGTTGAAGCCGAGGCCCGATCCTTCGAGGAGTCCGTGCGTGGTGGCCGAAACCAGCACCTCTCCCGCGCGGGCAAGGGCCGCCACGCGGGCGGCGGTATGCACCGCCAGTCCGCGAACCTGGCCGCCGACGATCTCGAGTTCTCCGGTGTGGACGCCGAGACGAAGGCGCAGCCCGAGGTCCGTCGTTGCCCTGTCCATCGCCGCCCCGGCACGAACGGCGCGGGCCGGGCCGTCGAAGACAGCGAGGAACCCGTCGCCGAGCGTAGCCATCTCGCGACCGCGGTACTGGTCGATGGCAGCGCGCACCAGGATGTTGTGCTCCTGGAGCAGCTCGGCCCAGACGCGGTCGCCGAGGCGTTCGAGCATGGCCGTCGAATCGACGATGTCGCTGAAGAGAATGGTGGCCAGGGTCCTCTCGCCGAGTTCTTCCGGAGCCACGCCGTAGGTGTGACCGCTAGTGAACTCGACAGCGTCCCAAGCTTTGTCGCCTTCCACCCAGGCTTCGTGTCCCGGCGGGATCTCATAGGCGTCGCCCGGGCCGATCACCAGTTCGAATCCGTCGTCCATGCGCACGTGAAGCGAGCCGCCGATGGTGTAGCCGAGGTGGCGATGCTGGCAGGAGCGGGTTCCCACGATAGACCCCACGTCGCGCGACCATCTCCAGCCCGGCTGGAAGAGGAAGCGCGAGACGGCGACCTCGCCGAGTTCAACCACGTCCACCTGGCCGTTGGCGAAGACGCGCACCGACTCGGGAGGGTCGAAGTTCTTGCGCTGAAGCTTCAGCATCGCCGGATCATCCGACAGCGCTGGGGTTGTAGCAACGGGCGCCGCGCTGGGGTTCCTGTGCGCCCGTGTGCTATAGGGTCCCCACGATGACCCTGCCCACCTTCGCTGTCCCTACGCCGTCGCCGGACAACAAGACCCTGGTGCTGTGCGAGCCGCCCTACGTCTTCTGGGACCGCAGCCTCGACAAGCTGCGCAAGGGCGAGGAGACCATCCCCGGCATGGGGGTGCTGATCCTGGCAGCCGTGGCCCGGCAAAAGGGCTACCGCGTCCACCTCATTGACGCGAAGGAGCAGGGTCGCCCCCTCGACGAGGTGAGCGCCGAGATCGCCGCGCTGCGCCCCGACTACCTGGGGCTGTCGGCGACGACCATTTCGATCACCAACGCCGCGCGCATCGCCGCGCGCGTGAAAGACCTGGTCCCCGGCGTCGTCACCATCGTCGGCGGCGCCCACGTGAGCGCCATTCCCGAACGTACCCTGGAGGCGTTTCCCGACCTCGACTTCGGCATCATCGGCGAGGGCGAGCACTCGCTGATGGACCTGCTCGCCCGCCTCGACTCCGGCGCAGCGGTGGAGACCGTTGCCGGCCTGGCGTACCGGCGCGACGGCAAGGTGGTAGCCAACCCGCGCGCTCCCTACATCGACGATCTCGACGAATTGCCGCCGCCGGCCTGGGACCTGCTGCCCGACTTCCCCCACCGCTTCCAGCCCACGATCTTCAGCTACCCGAAGTCGCCGGTGGCTTCCCTCATCACGTCGCGCGGTTGCCCCTTCTCGTGCAGCTTCTGCGACCGTTCCACGTCGGGGAAGAAGGGCCGCCTCCACAGCGTCGAGTACATCGTCGAGCTCTGCCGCCACCTGGAGAGCGTGGGCGTTCGCCACGTGCTGTTCGTGGACGACCTGTTCACCGTCAAGCGCGACCGCGTCGTGGCCCTGTGCAACGCGTTCCTGGAGAACGGCTTCCGCTTCACGTGGAGCTGCACCAGCCATCCCAACCTCCTCGACCTGGACACCATGAAGCTGATGAAGCGGGCCGGCTGCTGGCAGATCGCCTACGGCATCGAGTCGGGCTCGCCGCGCATCCTCAACGTGGTCAAGCACGAGGTGAAGATCCCGCGCATGCGCGAGACCCTGAGGCTCACCCGCCAGGCCGGCATCCGCGCCAAGGGTTACGTGATGCTCGGCCATCCCACCGAGGGCCTGGACAGCCTGGCCGAGACCCTGGAGTTCCTGAAGGTGGTGGAGCTGGACATGTGCCAGATCACCAAGTTCACGCCCTACCCCGGCACGCCGGCCTATCCGACGATCCTGAAACACGGCGCCTTCGAGGAGAAGTGGGAGGAGATGAACGCGATGAACTTCGTGTTCGTCCCCAATGGCCTCAGCGCCGAGATCCTCGAGACCTACTTCGACCAGTGCTACCGCGCCTTCTACTCGCGCCACGACGTGCTGCGCGGCCTGGCGCTGATGATGATGCGCGAGCCGCGCTTCCTCGGGCGCCTCGCGTCCAACGCCGTGGTGTACCTGCGCAACAAGTCGGGGGCGGCCAGGAACTTCTTCCGGAAGGATGTGCCCGTGGAATGGCGGCCGTCGGCGTGAAGCCGGATCCCCGGCCGCCAGAGTCCCGGTCCATCAGAGAGCGAGCACCAGGCGCAATCCCGCGTCGAGTTCTTCCAGACTCGCAGCCGGAACCCGGCCGATCTTCTCGGTAAGCACGGTCTTGTTGAGCGTGACCAGCTGGGAGATGTTCACCACCGAGCCGGCACGAAGCCCCGTGCCGCGACCCGGGAGCGAAACATTGCCCGGAGCAGCGGCCAGGCGCTCGCTGCTCGTCACCGCCGCGCAGACAACGGTGGCGATACGGCTGCGAGTGAACTCGTTGGCCTGGACGACGACGACCGGTCGGCGGTATCCGGGGTCCGACCCGGTCGGCGCTCGCAGCGACGCCCACCAGATTTCCCCACGTTGCATCTACTCGACCCCGGAAGAAAGGGCGCGCGCCTGAAGCTCCGCAAGACCCGGGTCCAGCTCGGACCCGGAAGGATCCGGGCCGTAGACTTCGTTGAGTCGTTCGGTCACGCCCTGGCCGCGCTGCTGCGCCACGAAGGACCGCAGCACTTCGGTATAAAACTGGCTTCGGCTCATGCGCAGACGCCCGGCCAGGCGTTCGGCGGCCTCGAACACGGCGTCCGGGACGGAAACGGCGGTCTTCACAAGCCGGGTATAACCCGGGTATAACCGGCTGGCAATGCCCTGGATGTCATGATTCCAGGGCTTCGCGGCCCGAGGTGCGGATCCCGCCGCGAAACAAGGAGAGGCCCCGTGCGCATCGGCATACCCCGCGAGATCAAGGACGACGAGAATCGAGTGGCGATCACGCCCTCCGGGGTGATGGCTTTCTGTGCCCAGGGGCACGAGGTGTTGGTGGAGGCCGGCGCCGGGACGGGCAGCCACATCGGCGACGAGGCCTACCGCCGCGCGGGCGCGACGCTGGTGGGCGACGCTTCCGAGGTGTGGTCGCGGGCCGAGCTGGTCCTCAAGGTGAAGGAGCCGCTTGCCTCCGAGTACCGCCACCTTCGCGAGGACCTCGTGCTCTTCACCTACCTGCACCTGGCCGCCAACGAGGTCCTGACACGCGAGCTTCTGAAGAGCCGCTGCACGGCCATCGCCTACGAGACCGTGCAGAGCGAGGACGGCAGCCTGCCGCTGCTGGTGCCGATGTCGGAGGTGGCCGGACGCCTGGCCGTCCAGGTCGGCGCCGCGTCCCTGGAGAAGTACCAGGGCGGCAAGGGCATCCTGCTGCCCGGCGTGGCGGGCGTGAGGCGGGGTCGCGTGACCATCCTCGGCGCCGGCGTCGCGGGCTTCAACGCCTGCGTGGTGGCCGTGGGCCTCGGGGCCGACGTGACCATCCTGGACATCAACCCGCGCCGCCTGGCCTACGTGAGCGACGTGGTGCGCGGCAACGTGACCAGCCTGATGTCCAACCGCGCCAACGTGGAGGCCGCCGTCGCCGAGGCCGACCTGGTGATCGGCGCCGTCCTGATCCCCGGCGCCAAGGCCCCGCGCCTCGTTACCCGCGAGTTGCTGCGCCGCATGGAGCCGCGATCGGCCTTCGTCGACATCGCGGTGGACCAGGGAGGCTGCGCGGAGACGACGCGCGCGACCACGCACCACGATCCGCGCTACATCGAAGAGGACATCATCCACTACGCGGTGGCCAACATGCCGGGGGCGGTACCGCAGACCTCCACTTATGCACTGACGAACGTGACGATGAGCTACGCGCTCGAGATCGCCGAGGACGGTTGGAGGAGCGCGGTGGCCTCGAACCCGGCGCTGGCGCGGGGGGTGAACTGTACAAGCGGGAGGCTGGTGAGCCGGCCGGTGGCGGAGGCGTTCGGGATGGGGTGGGAGGAACTGGGGTACTGACGAGCTTTCCGGCGTTCGAAGGTCAATTTGTTTCCTTCCGCGCCTGCGACCTGCTGGGCCTGCTGCCGCGACCCTGACCCGCTGTCCGGGCTGGAGCCAGTGGGTCGCGGGATACGAACTGCCTCGTTCCCGTCCAGTGTCGAGTCCGGTCGACACTTGGCATTCCGTCTAGTTCGGTCGACAAGTCCAATGTTGTCCAGTAAGCTCGACGCCATGGATTCGGCCGAACTCCTTGAAATTGCAGCGGACTGGAGCTTCTGGTCGTCGCCGCCGCCACCCTCGGTGTCTCGCCGTCTGGCCCTGCCAGCGGAACTGCGGCCGGACCTCGCCCTGGTCATCCAGGGGGTTCGGCGCTGTGGGAAGTCCACCCTGCTGGCCCAGTTGATGGATCGCTACGGTCTCGACCGCCGGCGCTGCCTTTTCGTGAACTTCGAGGATCCCCGGTTGGCAGGGCACCTCGATCACCGCACCGTCGAGACTTTGGCGCGCGCTTTCGAGGACCGGATCGACGGGGAGGTGACGTTGCTGCTCGACGAGATCCAGTCGGTGGACGGCTGGCAGAAGTGGCTGCGATCCTGCCTGGACCGGCCGGGCCGTCGTCGCTTTGTCGTCACCGGTTCGAACGCGCACCTGCTATCCGGCGAACTCGCGTCGAGCCTGACCGGCCGCCACTCGATCGTGGAGCTGTTCCCATTCGATTTCCCTGAGTTCCTTCTTGCCAGGCCCGGCGCCTCCGTCGCCGATTGGTTCCACGAAGGCGGCTTTCCCGCTCCGCTCGGCCGACCCGACGGCGACCGGATGCTTCGCGCGTACTTCAACGACATCGTCGAACGCGACGTGCGCGAGAGAGTGGGGGCCCGTTCGAGCCTGCCGCTCCGCCGACTCGTTCAGGCGGTCTACGAGTCGGCGGGTTCGGAGACGAGCGTGCGCCGGATCGCAGCGGCGATCGGACTGGCGCCGGACACGGCCAGCCTCTACCTCGAGGCGGCAGAGAGCGCGTATCTGGTCCTGTCGTGCCCTTTCTTCGCGTGGTCCGAGCGCAAACGCGCTTCGCGCAACCGCAAATACTATCCCGTGGACACAGGGCTGCGACGCGTGTCGGTCACGCGAACCGGGGCCGATCGCGGCAAGGCCCTCGAGTGCGCGACCTTTCTCGAGCTGCGCCGCCGCTACGGCGAGGTGTTCTACTGGCGGGAGCGCGGGGAAGTCGATTTCGTCATCCTGCGCGAAGGAGAGCCGCTGCCGGTGCAGGTGAGCTGGGACGGCCCCGCGGAGAGGCATCACAAGGCCCTCGACGCGTTCTACGAAGCGCATCCCCGAGCGAAGGAAGCCATCTTCGTGACGGCGCGGTCGTGGGAAGAGGGGTTGGTGGAGCTTCCTTGAAGGGATTCGCCGTGGTGGTGGGTCAGTTCCGCTTCCGGGGAGGCGCGGCGGCCGTCATGTATGCGCGAAGCACCGCGTTGATGCGGGACTGGTAGCGCGGCCCCTGCTTGCGAAACCAGGCCAGCACGTCGGCGTCCAAGCGTAGCGAGATCGGCTGCTTGGGGACGGGGTGCACGAGGACGGCATCCTTCCAGAAGGCAGCGGGGAGGTCGGCGAGCTCGGGTGGCGAAGTTCGCCGGATGTCCTTTTCGGTCATCTTCGCCAGCCTGGCAAAGTCGGCGCGCCCGCGCGCGGGCTTGTCAGGCGTCGCTGATCGAGTGGAGGTACGCTTCGCGCTCATATCGATTGCTCGGGCGGGCCCATATGGACGCGCTTGTCGCGATCCCGGGCGAGGCGAGCTGTGACCCTACTCCTGTATATACAGTCGGGCAAGGAGCGGGTGACCTGCGGCCTGGGGTCCATCCCGTTCGCCTCGATTCGCACCATGGAACGAGCGCCGCGGGGAGATCCACGGCCGGGGTGCACCTACAGCGGCCGGCGCCGTGAGCACGGGCCTTTGCCCGGTAGGGCGGCCACTCGTGTCTGCCAGCCGGTGCCGGTTGCGCGCCACCGCTCGATGACATCGGTGGGAAGGCGCGGGGAGTTCAGCTTGCGAGGGCTGGTCAAGACCGGACGCCCGTCCTTTCGGACGGCGGTGTGGGCGAGCTCGCACCGGTGAGTTCGGGTGGGGCCTAGAACTCTTCCGGCGCCATCACGTGGGCATCGACTCGGGCAAGGTCAGAGCCAGTGCTGAGACGGATGCGCGCCTTCTCGCGGTCATTGGTGTTCCTCATCATGAACATATGGCGGACCGAGCCTCCTGCAGCGTACCGACGACGATACGCAAGGGCCGGGCGATCCCCGCCGTGCATTGACAACCCGTGGTCCGCCCGTCACGATCCGCCCGCAACCGTGGATCGGCAACCATGAGCGACCGGACATTCCAGCCATTTGAAAGCCTCCTGGGTCGGGTGCGCGAGGGTGAGATCGAGAGGTGGCGGGATCTCGAGGCTGAGTTCCTCTCGGCGACAGAGCATTTCGACGAGGAGTACCGTGCAGGTAACCGAGAAACCGGCTGGTACCAATCCAAGGCGAGGTATTTCAACGACATCGTCGTCGGCCTGCTCGTCAACAACACGCACTGTGACATCGCGGCCAGGGCTAAGAAGGACAGCCATCTCTTCGGGAAGATCGACATCGACATCTGCTGTCCGAAGAAGGGTGAACCTCTCGTGGCCGGCGAGACAAAAGCGCTGGGAACCCCGCCCCACCCTCGCAACAAGAACAAGGGCCGGCCGGGCTCCCAGGATCTTCACAAACGCATTCGCGAGGTAGCGTTCACCTCAATGGATTTGAAAGCCGCCTACGCGAAAGCGCGGACCATCAGCAGCTTCCAGGGCTGGATCGACTCCACCGAGCCTGGCTACTTTTCGTTCTGGGCTGTTCGAGTGGACACCGCCCGCGACCTCGAGCGGGTTCGCGAAATGCTCTCGGGACTCCGGAACTACTGCAACGGAGTCGGCGCCGTCATCTACGGCCCCACCGATCCGACTCGACCGGTTTCCTATGTCGTCCACACTGTCCCCCATCTTTCGATGGACGCGCCTATCAGGGAGATGGCCCAACGGATCGTCGGTCGGCCCGATCGGGCCTGACGACGGGCCGCTCACCCACCCTTTCGGGGTCCGTACCGTAACCGTCTGACTTCTGCACCGCCCCACTTTCTTTGACTTGGCTTCGGTGGATCCTTGGCCACCGATACGGGCGATGACCGAAATCATGACACCGATGCTGTTTACCCTCCCGCTGTTCCGGGGTACTTTCGCCCGATGTTCGACCCCGGAGGAGCTACAGCCATGAAGTCCGAACCTCCCATCAGAACCAAGGCCGGCACTCAACAAACAACGCTCCGGCTGGTCTCGGCCAAGTCCACGATGCCGGCGAACGGCACCGTCTCCGCCTCTCACGGCC
>JBHEPB010000086.1:0-7017 GCA_046260515.1 Binatia bacterium | reverse complement strand
TGTGGACGGATGGCGGCTTCAGCGCTGCCGTCACCTTCGAAGCCTTCGGCCCCGACAACCAGTCCGTCCTCGGCCTTCCCCATGGTCCCTTCCTGCACGCCGACAACAGCAACAGCGGCGAAACGGCCGAGGACCGCTTCTACGGCGCCCTCAACGGCGAGGGCATCAGCAAGATCGTCATCACCAACGCCGGCGGCGGCATCGAGGTGGACCACCTCCAGCTCAACAACTGCATCCTCTGCGGGGATGCGAACCGGGACCTCAACGTCTCGGCGCCCGATGCCCTGTTCGTGCTGAGGGCCTCCGTGGGCTCCGAGGAGTGCTTGCTGTGCATCTGCGACGCCAACGGCAGCGGAGGCATCTCGGTCACCGATGCCCTGGCCGTCCTGAAGGTGGCGGTGGGACTGAACCAGCCGACCACCTGTCCGGCCTGCCCGCCTATCGTGTGAAGCGGAGTGCCTCGCTTCTGCGAGGAGGCCGACCTGCACGTCAGGGCGGCGGGCAGCCGCCTCCGCCGGGAACGTAGACCGAAGCCGGATCGCTCTCGCACCAGGAGGTGAGAGTAGCCCGCCGCCGGATGCGGGCCGGCCCCGGAAGCCCGATCGAGAGATTGGCGCTCACGTTGGTGCCCGGCGGAACGCAGGCCGCTGCCACCGACAGCGGATGGTTCGGATCGGCAGCGCCGCTGGCCACGATCGGTTCCGGGAAGCAGTTTCGCGCCTCCACGAGGGTGCAGGTTCCCGCATCGAAACCCAGGACTTCCTCGCTGCAGTCGGCGTCCGAGTCGCAGCGGCGGATGCCGCTGCCGTCGGCCTGGACGAGGCCGTCGCAGAAGGTGTCCTCGGGCCCGGATTCGCAGAAACCTTCGCCGTCGTCCTCCTGCGTACACAGTCCATTGTCGCAGCCGTTGGGTTCCGCAACGACGCCCGATCCGAGGGACGAACACGTCGCAGGGCCGCAAACGCCGAAGTCCACCGATTCGCACTCCGCATTGGTACTGCAGGCAACGGACGTGGCCTCGCTGCAGCGGGTATTCCCGAAGGCCGTGCAGGCGCCGAGGTCGAAGCCCAGGCAATCCCCGTCGCTGTCGCAGGCCTGCCGAGGCAAGCCCGAGCAGCTCTGGAGGGGAGAACAGTCCCCGTCGCCGCTGCAGGGGACGTTGCCGCCACCCGTGCAGACCAGGCAGGGGCACGTATCGGAGAAGGAGGCGCCCGGATCGCAGGGCAGCGTGGAGTCCAGCGACGCCGTCCCGGTGCTCTCCACGACGCGAACGCGAAGGCCGGGTCCGGTGACGGTGGCGTCGGAATCGGGAAGGCAGTCCAGGCTGTAGCCGGACTCGCCCACGGCGGCAGCAGGTTCCAGGGGTCCCAAAGGAAAGGAGACATTGGTCGCGGCGACGTCGCACGACTCCCCGTCGTTGCGGCCCCCGACGCAGGTTCCGTCGCGGACGCCGTCGTTCGCCGTCGCGTCCAGCAGGCAGCTGTCGCCCTCGCCGCAGTCGTCGTCGCGGACGCAGGGCTGCCCGGCATCCGCCGCACAGGCGCCGCCGCACACCGGACAGGGCAGCGAAAGGCTCAGGGCTCCGTAGCCGGTCCACTCCAGTCTCTTGTCGATACGGCTCGCGCCGCTGTCCACGTCCACGGTGCCGGTCACGTCGGCGGTCAGCCGGGGCACGACACAGAACGGGAACTCGACGGACGCGACAGGCTGGGGAGGTGCTTCGTAGCAGTCGCAGGCGGCGGCCGCCTTGCAGGTGCCGAGGCAATCGTCGTCGCTTTCGCAGGCGAGGCCTTCGCCGTCGCCGCAGCGGGGCGCAGCGCTGCAAAGTTTCCTGCCGGTCGGACAGTCTGCGTTCACGGCGCAGGGAATGTCGGGGTCGAAGCTGCAGAAGGTTGTGCACGGGCCGCCGTCGCACTGGCCGTTGTCCGCGCAGGCCTTCCCCGCCAGTCCCCCGCCGGCGCAGGCCGGGCAATCGTCGGCATCCGTTTCGAAAGGCTCGTCGCACGTCGTGCGGGTGTCGTTGGCGCAGCGACAGTTGCCCGGAGCCGGGTCCACCCCCTGGACCTCGCAGGTGCCGCAACCAGCGGCGCTGCCTTCGCACTGGACGATGACGCGAAGCACCGAGCCCGCGTCGATGTCCGTGTCGTGCACCGTCCCCTTCCAGCCGAGGTCGAGTTCCGTTTCCGTAACGCAGCGCCCGAGACTCTCGTCGCAGGCGCCAACGGAGCACGGAGTCCCGGAGTCGCAAGGCTGTCCGAGGCCGCCTGCCGTCGTCCACTCCACGAAGCCCGGGCAGCCGGCGCTGCAGGGCGGACACACGAGAGGCACGTCCTGGCCGACAGCTGCGCGCAGGCAGGCCAGGGCGTCGGCGGCGGTGGTCTCCGCGGTGTTGTTGACGTCGCAGGTGCAAAGCGCGCAGGAGCGGTTCCCTACCGCCGCGTGGAGGATGTAGAGGCAGTCCGAGGTCTTCGGCGTGGTGGAGCTGAGTGGGGTGCCGCAATCGCCGACGGCGGCGTGCACCTGCGGCACCGCTGCGGCCGTCCCGAGGAAGAAGAGCGAAGCGAGCAGCGCCTGCACCGCGGCACTTCTGCGGATCGGGGCATGGTCGTTCGAGTTCGGCATCGCAACTGTCTAGCGCTGCCGCCGGAAGAGAAGCAACCCTTGAAGTACCGCGTGCACCCCCGGTTGATCTTCTACCCGAACGGGGCCCACCCGGACGCGGGCAGGCCCGGGACTCCGCCTCAGCGCACTCGTTCGATGTAGGCGCCGCTGGCGGTGTCCACGCGAACGCGCTCGCCTTCCTTCACGAAGGGAGGAACGGTGACCATGAGGCCGGTCTCGAGCTTGGCGGGCTTGGGGCTGTTGGAGGCGGTAGCACCGCGCATCTCGGGCTGGGTCTCGACGACGGTCAGCTCGATGATGGCAGGAGGCTTGATGCCGATGGGCTTGCCCTCGTAGGTCTCCACTTCGATCTCGATGCCGTCCACCAGGTAGTACACGTTGTCGCCGAGGTCCTCGGCGGTCAGCGTGATCTGCTCGTAGGTCTCCGTGTTCATGAAGTGGTAGTCCTCGCCCTCCTTGTAGAGGTACTGCATCTGGTGCTGCTCGAGGGTGACGCGCTCGACCGACTCGGTGGAACTGAAGCGCACTTCGGTGGCCAGCCCGGTGAGGAGGTTGCGGATGCGGGCCTGCACGAAGGCGCGCAGGTTGCCCGGCGTGCGGTGCTGGAAATCGAGGACCCGGTGCGGGGCTCCGTTGTAATTGAGGACGATGCCCTTGCGGATTTCGCTGGCGTTCATGCGCTGAACCTCTCCTGGGAAGGGTGGCTTCGGGCTCCCTCGGAGCCTTCGCGAAGACGCGGGACCATACACGAGGAGGCCGTCTCCCGGAAATCGGCCCGGCGCAGATCGGTTGGCCGGTGCCGCGGCGGCGGATCGCCGGTGAGGCCGATTCGCGATTCGGGCGTTTCCCGCTAGAGTCCCGCCGCCGCGAACGTCGGGCCGGTCCCCTGCCGACCGGGCCGGTCCGGTCTGTCCGCGCTGCCGGGAGGAACAACGAAATGGTCGAGACCCCGATCGAACTCCACCAGTTCTCCCACTCGCACTTCAACGAGAAGGTCCGCTGGGCCCTCGACCTCAAGCGCATCCCGCACGTCCGCATCAATTACCTGCCGGGTCCCCACATCCCGCAGATCAAGTGGCTTTCCGGCCAGGGCCAGGTGCCGGTGCTGCAGATCGACGGCGAGCTGGTGCACGGATCGGCCGCCATCCTGGACCGCATCGAGCAGCGCTTCCCCTCCCCGCCCCTTTATCCGGCGGACGCCGTCGAGCGCGAGGAAGCCCTGGCCCTGCAGGCCAGATTCGACAAGGAGCTCGGCCCCGAGGTGAGGCGGGCCGTCTTCGAAACCACCCTCGACCATCCCGACTTCGTCGTCGCCATGTTCGCCGGCGAGAAGCCGGCCTGGAAGCAGAAGCTTTACCGCGCGGCCTTTCCGGTCATCCGGACCGCGATGACGAAATCGATGAACATCACGCCCGAGACCGGGCGACGCGCCAGGGAGAGGGTGGAGGAACTCCTCGCCTTCATCGCGTCGAAGGTGGCAACCACAGGCTACCTGGTGGGGGATGGGTTCACGGTGGCCGACCTCACGGCCGCGTCCCTGCTCGGTCCCGCGGCCCTCGTGATGCACCCCGACATGCGCAAGCCCGAGCCGTTCCCCCCGCGCTACGCCCAGCTCTGCGCGACGTGGGCCGAGCATCCGGCCATGGAGTGGTGCCACGACATCTGGACGAAGCACCGCCCACCCCGCCTCGGCATCGTGATCTCGTAAGTCGGAGCTCAGCCCTTCAGGGAGGCGCGGATGTATTCGCGCTGCAGGACCTGGATGTGTTTGGTCGAGATGCCCTTGGGGCAGACGGCCTCGCATTCGCCTTCGTTCGAGCAGGCTCCGAAACCCTCGGCCTCCATCTGCTCGACCATGCGCACCACGCGCCGCGAACGCTCGGGCTGGCCCTGGGGAAGGTAGGAAAGGTGGGCCACCTTGGCGCCCACGAAGAGCATGGCCGCCGCGTTCTTGCAGGCCGCCACGCAGGCGCCGCAGCCGATGCAGGCGGCGGCGTCGAAGGCCTTGTCCGCCACGTCCTTGCCGATCAGCTGTTCGTTGCCGTCGCGGGCCGCGCCCGTGTTGGCCGAGATGTAGCCGCCCGAGGAGATGATGCGGTCGAAGGCGCTGCGGTCCACGACGAGGTCCTTCACCACCGGGAAGGCCTTGGCGCGGAAGGGCTCCACCGTGATGGTGTCGCCGTCCTTGAACACGCGCATGAAGAGCTGGCAGGCGGTCTTGCCGCTGCCCGGCCCGTGAGCCACGCCGTTGACCATGCAGCCGCAGGACCCGCAGATGCCTTCGCGGCAGTCCGAGTCGAAGGAGACCGTGTCCTCGCCCTTCATCACGAGCTGTTCGTTCAGCACGTCGAGCATCTCGACGAAGGACATGTCGGGGACGACGTCGGAGACGGTGTAGTCCACGAGGCGTCCCGGCTTGTCGGGGGACGGCTGGCGCCAGACGCGAACTTTGACGGTCATGGATCCGGTGCTCATCGCTCCTGCCTCATCTGGTACCTCACCTCACTGCGCGGCGCTTGGATGTTCGCCGCTCGCCAGCTCGCGGCTCACTTGTAGCTGCGCTGCTTGAGTTCGATGCTCTTGAACTCGAGCTGTTCCTTGTGGAGGTCCGGTGCCTGGTCGCGGCCCTTGAACTCCCACGCGGCCACGTAGGCGAATTCGGCGTCGTTGCGCAGGCACTCGCCGTCCTCGGTCTGGTATTCCTCGCGGAAGTGGCAGCCGCAGGATTCCTCGCGGTCCAGGGCGTCGCGCACCACGATGTCGGCAAATTCCATGTAGTCGTCCACACGCAGCGCGTACTCGAGCTGCTTGTTGACGTTGTCGCCGGGGCCCACCACGCGCACGTTCTGCTGGTACTCGGCGCGCAGCGCGGTCACGTCGCGCAGCGCTCCCTCCAGGCCGGCCCGGTTGCGCGCCATGCCCACGTGGTCCCACAGGATGCGGCCGAGGGCCCGGTGGTACTCCTTGACGCTCTTGCCGCCGTTCACGGCCAGCAGGCCATCGATGCGCTTGCGCACCGAATCCTCGGCTTCGCGGAAGGCCTCGTGGTCGGTGGTCACCTTGTCGAGCTTCCCGCCGCCCAGATAGTTGCCCAGGGTGTAGGGCGCCACGAAGTAGCCGTCGGCCAGGCCCTGCATCAGCGCGCTGGCGCCGAGGCGGTTGGCGCCGTGGTCGGAGAAGTTGGCTTCGCCGAGCACGAAGAGCCCCTCGAGGTTGCTCATCAGGCTGTAGTCCACCCACAGGCCGCCCATCGTGTAGTGGATGGCCGGGTAGATGCGCATGGGCTGCTGGTACGGATTCTCTCCCGAGATGTGGTGGTACATGTCGAAGAGGTTGCCGTAGCGGTCGCGGATCACGTCCTCGCGGAGGCGCTGGATGGCATCGGCGAAGTCCAGGTACACCGAGCGGCCGGTGGCGCCCACGCCCAGGCCCTCGTCGCAGACGGTCTTGGACGCGCGCGAGGCCACGTCGCGCGGCACGAGGTTGCCGAAGGCCGGGTAACGGCGCTCCAGGTAATAATCGCGGTCCACGTCGGGGATCTGGCTGGGGTGGCGCTTGTCTCCGGCCTGCTTGGGCACCCACACGCGACCGTCGTTGCGCAGGCTCTCGCTCATCAGCGTGAGCTTGCTCTGGTGGTTGCCGCTCTCGGGAATACAGGTCGGATGGATCTGCGCGAAGCTGGGGTTGCCGAAGTAGGCCCCGCGGCGCGCGCAGCGCCAGGCTGCCGTCACGTTGCTGTTGCCGGCGTTGGTGGACAGGTAATAGACGTTGCCGTAGCCGCCGGTGCACAGCAGCACCGCGTCGGCCGCGTAGCGCTCGTACTCGCCGGTGAGCAGGTTGCGGACGACCACGCCGCGGGCTTTGCCGTCCACCATCACCAGGTCGAGCATCTCGCGGCGAGGCAGGATCTTGACGGTGCCGGCGTCCACCTGGCGCATCAGCGCGCCGTAGGCGCCGATGAGCAGCTGCTGGCCGGTCTGGCCACGGGCGTAGAAGGTGCGCGACACCTGGGCGCCGCCGAAAGAGCGGTTGTCGAGCAGGCCGCCGTACTCGCGGGCGAAGGGCACCCCCTGTGCGACGCACTGGTCGATGATGTGCACGCTCATCTCGGCCAGGCGGTGCACGTTGCCCTCGCGGGCGCGGTAGTCGCCGCCCTTGATGGTGTCGTAGAAGAGGCGGTAGACCGAATCGCCGTCGTTCTTGTAGTTCTTGGCCGCGTTGATGCCGCCCTGGGCCGCGATGCTGTGGGAGCGCCGCGGGCTGTCGAGGATGGTCATCGCCAGCACGTTGTAGCCGAGCTCGCCGAGGCTGGCGGCCGCCGACGCGCCGGCGAGGCCCGTGCCGACCACGATCACGTTGTGCTTGCGGCGGTTGGCCGGGCTCACCAGGTTGGCG
>JBHEPB010000290.1:0-24351 GCA_046260515.1 Binatia bacterium | reverse complement strand
CCCCGCCACGGCGTGGGCCACCGCATCGCGCCCGGGGAACTGAACTTTCGCGCCAACATCCACGGCTTCAAGCAACTCGGCGCCGACGCCATCGTGTCCATCTCGGCCGTGGGCAGCCTGCGCGAGGAAATCGCGCCCGGCCACGTCGTCGTTCCCGACCAGTTCATCGACCGCACGCGGGGCCGCATCTCGACCTTCTTCGGCGAGGGCTGCGTGGCCCACGTCGGCTTCGCCGATCCCTTCTGCTCGCCCCTGTCGTCGCTGGTGGCGGGCTGCGTACGCGAGGCCGGGGCCGTGGTGCACGAAGGCGGCACCTACCTCTGCATGGAAGGGCCCATGTTCTCGACGCGGGCCGAATCCCACCTGTACCGGAGCTGGGGGGCCAGCGTCATCGGCATGACCAACCTCCAGGAGGCCAAGCTGGCCCGCGAGGCGGAGCTCTGTTTCGCGACGATCGCCCTGGCCACGGACTACGATTGCTGGAGGAGCGCGGAGGAGACCGTCGCGGTCGCCGACATCCTGGCGGTGCTGGAGGCCAACGCGGATCTCGCGCGCCGGGCCGTGGCCCTGGTGGCCCGCCGCGTGGCCGGCGCGGCCCGCGGCTGCGAATGCGGCCGGGCCCTGGAGCACGCGGTGATCACGGCCCCGGCGGCCATCCCGGCGCCGACCCGTCGGCGGCTGGCGCTTCTGATCGGAAGACTCGACCAACAGGAACAAGGGGGCAAGTAAGGACCATGGCGAAATCGGTTTGTGTGGTGGGATCGGTGGCGCTCGACGATGTCGAGACGCCCGGCGGCAACGCGAAGAACGTGCTCGGCGGGGCCTGCAGCTACTTCTCGGTGGCGGCCAGCTTCTTCGCCCCCGTCAACCTGGTGGGCGTGGTCGGTCGCGACTTCCCGGAAGCCGAGCGGCGCTTCCTCGTCGAGTGCGGCATCAACATCGAGGGACTCGAGGAGGCCACGGGCGAGACCTTTCGCTGGTCGGGCCGCTACCACGAGAACATGAACATCCGCGACACGCTGGACCTCAAGCTCAACGTCTTCGAGAATTTCCAGCCCAAGCTGCCGGCTTCCTACCGCGGCAGCGAGTTCGTGTTCCTGGCCAACATCCAGCCGAGCCTCCAGGCCGACGTCCTCTCCCAGCTCGAGTCGCCCCAGTATGTGGGCGCCGACACCATGGACCACTGGATCCAGACCGCGCCGGCCGAACTGCGCGGCCTGCTTTCCCAGGTGGATCTGCTCAGCATCAACGACTCCGAGGCGATGATGCTGGCCGGCGAGGGCAACGTGGTGAGGGCCGCGCGCAAGATCCTCGCGATGGGCCCGCGCCACCTCATCGTCAAGCGCGGGGAGTACGGCGCCCTGCAGTTCTCGGACAACGAGATCTTCGCCGTGCCGGCTTTCCCCCTGGAGCACGTCGTGGACCCCACCGGGGCCGGCGACACCTTCGCCGGCGGGCTCTTCGGCAGCCTCGCCGCCGACGGCGAGGTCACCAGCCGCACCCTGCGCCGCGCCATCGTGTACGGCACCGTGATCGCGTCGTTCACCGTCGAGGACTTCGGGCTCAACCGGCTGAGGGGGCTCGAGCGCGAGGAGATCGACACCCGCTACCGGCAGTTCATGGCCATCACGGACTTCCAGAGCTGACGGGGCAGGGGAGAGCCGTGGACATCTCCGTCGTGCTGCCGGTCTACAACGAGGTGGACAACCTCGTGCCCCTGCACGCGGAGCTTTCCGAGGCTCTCCAGGCCTTCGGCCGCAGCTACGAGATCCTCTACATCGACGACGGTTCTCGCGACGCCTCCTTCGAGGTGCTGCGGGGCATCCGCGACGGTGATCCCCACGTGCGGCTGCTGCGCTTCCGGCGCAATTTCGGCCAGACGGCAGCGGTGGCGGCCGGCCTCGAGCGCACCACCGGCAAGGTCGTCGTCACCCTGGACTCCGACCGACAGAACGACCCTCGCGACATTGCGCGCCTGGTGGCCCGCCTCGAGGTGGGCTACGACCTGGTCTCCGGCTGGCGTCGCGACCGCAAGGACGACTTCCTCAACCGCCGCCTGCCGTCGCTGACGGCCAACTGGCTGATCCGGGCCATCACCGGCGTCCACGTCCACGACTACGGCTGCATGCTCAAGGTCTATCGCGGGGACCTCGCCCGCGAGCTGAAGCTCTACGGCGAGATGCACCGCTTCATTCCGGCCATCGCGGCCGACCTCGGCGCCAGGGTGGACGAGATGGTCGTGAACCATCGTCCACGCGTGGCCGGGACGTCGAAATACGGCATTTCCCGCGTGGTGCGGGTCGTGCTCGATCTTCTTACAGTGAAGTTCCTGTCGGTGTATTCGACCCGGCCCATCCACGTCTTCGGAGTCTGGGGAGTCGTCCTCGGCGGCCTCGGTATGAGCGTGCTGGCCGTGCTCGGCTTCGAGAAGTTGGTGCTCGGCCACCCCTTGGCCGGGCGGCCCATCCTGCTGCTGTCGGGCCTGCTGGTGGTCACCGGCGTGCAGCTCGTGACGATGGGGCTGATTGGCGAGATGCTCGCGCGCACCTACCACGAGAGCCAAAACAAACCGATTTATCTGGTTGCGGAGGACCTCCCGAGAACCGGCGAAGGATGATTTGCTGGCGAGGGGGGTTGGGGGTAGATTTCCCGCTTTGCGAGTCTGCGGGTAAGGCCTTGCGGGAACAGGCTTTTCCGGCTCGGGAGGAGAGGACCACGTGAAGATTTGTGTCATCGGGACCGGCTATGTCGGCCTGGTCGCCGGTACGTGTTTTGCCGAAAGCGGCAACGAAGTTGCCTGCGTCGATATCGACGAGGGCAAGATCGCGCGGCTGAAGGCCGGCGAAGTGCCCATCTACGAGCCCGGCCTCGAGGAGCTCATCCAGCGCAACGTCGAGGAAGGCCGCCTTTCGTTCACCACCGACGTGGTCGAAGCCGTCAGCGCTTCGATGGTCTGCTTCATCGCGGTCGGCACGCCCCAGGGCGAGCACGACGGCGCGCCCGACATGCGCTACGTGCATCAGGCCGCCCGCGACATCGGCAAGGCCATGGACGGCTACCGCATCGTCGTCACCAAGAGCACGGTGCCGGTGGGCACGGCCGCCGCGATCCGCAAGATCCTCGCCGAAACCACCACCCATCCCTTCGACGTCGTCTCCAACCCCGAGTTCATGAAGGAAGGCGCCGCCATCGAGGACTTCCTCAAGCCCGATCGCGTCGTGATCGGCGCGGCCAGCGAGAAGGCGGCCGAGGTGATGAAGGACCTCTACTCGCCCTTCGTGCGCGGCGGCTCGCCCATCCTCGTGATGGACAACGCCAGCGCCGAGATGACCAAGTACGCGGCCAACTCGCTGCTCGCCGTCAAGATCTCCTTCATCAACGAGATCGCCAACCTCTGCGAGCGGGTGGGGGCCGACGTTTCCGCGGTGCGCCAGGGCATCGGCACCGACCGCCGCCTCGGCATGCACTTCCTCTACCCGGGCCTCGGCTACGGCGGTTCCTGCTTCCCCAAGGACGTGCGCGCCATCATTCACACCGCCAGCGACGCGGGGCTCGATTTTTCGCTGCTGCGCTGCGTGGACGACGTGAACAACCGCCAGAAGCGCCGCCTCTTCGAGAAGATCCACGACCATTTCGCCGGCGACCTGGCCGGGCGCACCTTTGCGGTGTGGGGGCTGGCCTTCAAGCCGCGCACCGACGACATGCGCGAGGCCCCGTCCATCGGCCTGGTGCGCGAACTCCTCGCCGCCGGGGCCACCGTGAATGTGCACGACCCGGAGGCCATGGAAGTGGCGCGCGGTGTCTTCGGGAATTCGGTCACCTACTGCTCCAAGAACTACGAAGCCCTGTCGGGCGCCGACGCACTCTGTGTCGTCACGGAGTGGAACGAGTTCCGGCATCCCGACTTCGACCGCATCAAGGACCTGCTGAAATCGCCCGTCATTTTCGACGGCCGCAACCTGTGGGAGCCGCGCGACATGCAGGGACGCGGCTTCACCTACTACCCGATCGGCCGCAGCGTCGCGGCGACGACCTGAGGCCAGAGCATGGGACGTGTCCTCATCACCGGCGGTGCCGGTTTCATCGGTTCCCACCTTTGTGAACGCCATCTCGCGGACGGCCACGAGGTGATCGCGGTCGATAACCTGCTGACGGGCGACCGCGACAACATCGCGCACCTGTTCGAGAACCCCAAGTTCACGTTCCTGCAGCAGGACATTACCAACTACATCTACGTGAAGGGTCCCCTGGACGCGGTGCTGCACTTCGCCTCGCCGGCCAGCCCCGTCGATTACCTGGAACTGCCCATCCAGACCCTCAAGGTCGGCTCGCTCGGCACTCACAAGGCCCTCGGCCTGGCCCGCGAGAAGAACGCGCGCATCCTCGTGGCTTCCACCTCCGAGGTTTACGGGGATCCCCTCGTGCACCCCCAGCGCGAGGACTACTGGGGCAACGTCAACCCGATTGGCCCCCGCGGCGTCTACGACGAGGCCAAGCGCTTCCTCGAGGCGATGACGATGGCCTATCACCGCACCCACGGCGTGCAGACGCGCATCGCCCGCATCTTCAACACCTACGGCCCGCGCATGCGCATGCGCGACGGCCGCGTGGTTCCCAACTTCATGTGCCAGGCACTGAAGGACGAGGAGATCACGGTCTACGGCGACGGATCGCAGACGCGCAGCTTCTGCTTCGTGGATGACCTCGTCGAGGGTCTCACGCGCCTGCTCTGGTCCGACGAGGTGCTGCCGGTCAATCTCGGGAACCCCTCGGAGATGACGATCCACGACTTCGCCGTGAAGATCCGCGACCTGGCCGGTTCGAAGTCGAAGATCGTGTTCCGCGAACTTCCCGTGGACGACCCCAAGGTGCGCCAGCCCGACATCGCCAAGGCGCGCCGCGTGCTGGGCGGCTGGGAACCCAAGGTGGACCTCGACACGGGGCTCGGGCGCACGATCGACTTCTTCCAGAAGAAACTCGCCGCCACGGCATGAGGATCCTGGTCACCGGGGGCGCCGGCTTCATCGGCTCCCACCTCGTGGATGCCTTCCTCGACGCCGGCCACGACGTGGCGGTGATCGACGACCTGTCCAGCGGCTCGCGCGACCAGGTGCCGGCCGGCGCCCGCTTCCACCACGCGGACGTGCGCGGCGAGGAAGCGGCGCGCATCGTTGCCGACGAGAAGCCCGAGGTGCTCTGCCACCACGCGGCGCAGATGAACGTGCGGCTCTCGGTGGAAGACCCGGCTTTCGACGCGGACGTGAACATCCTGGGGCTGCTGCGCGTGCTCGAGGCGGCCCGCCGCGTCGGCACCCGCCGCACGATCTTCGCTTCCTCCGGCGGCACCGTTTACGGCGACGTGGAGGCCGTGCCGACGGCGGAAGAGCACCCCACGGTCCCGATGTGCCCCTACGGCGTCAGCAAGCTGACCGGCGAGATGTACCTGGAGTACTACCGGCACATCCACGGCATGTCCTACGCGGCGCTGCGCTACGCCAACGTCTACGGTCCGCGCCAGAACCCGCACGGGGAGGCCGGCGTGATCGCCATCTTCGCGCGCTCGCTGCTGGCGGGACAGGGGGGCCGCATTTACGGCGACGGGCTGCAGACCCGTGACTTCCTCTTCGTGGGCGACGTGGTGAAGGCCAACCTCGCGGCGGTTGCGTCCGCATGGTGCGGCGCGGTCAACATCGGGACGGGGGTCGAGACCAGCGTGGTCGAACTCCACGCCCGGATGCGGCGCCTTACCGGCCGGGACGTCCTGCCCGAGCACGCCCCGGCCAAGGACGGCGAGGTGAGGCGCAGCGTGCTCGCGGCGGCGCGCGCGGAGGCCGTTCTCGGCTGGAAGCCGTCCGTCACTCTCGACGAGGGCCTGGCGGCAACGGTTGACTTCTTCCGGTCGCGGCCGTAGCCGTCACGATTCGGCCTCGAACGAGCCCGAACCCAGCGCATGTCCGTTTCCCTCATCCGCAACTTCTCGATCATCGCGCACATCGACCACGGCAAGTCGACGCTCGCCGATCGCCTCCTCGAGCTGACCGGCACGGTCACGGCCCGCGAGAGCTCGGCCCAGATGCTCGACGACATGGATCTGGAGAGGGAAAGGGGCATCACGATCAAGGCCCGCGCCGTCCGCCTCGACTACAAGGCAGCGGACGGCAAGACCTACATCCTCAACCTCATCGACACGCCCGGCCACGTGGACTTCGGCTACGAAGTGTCGCGCTCGCTGTCGGCCTGCGAGGGGGCCCTGCTGATCGTGGACGCCAGCCAGGGCGTGGAGGCCCAGACCCTGGCCAACGTGTACCTGGCCCTCGACCACGACCTCGAGATCGTCCCCGTCCTCAACAAGATCGACCTTCCGGCCGCCGATCCCGCGCGCACCCGCCTCCAGATCGAGGAGATGATCGGGATCGACGCTTCGACCGCGGTGGAAGTGAGCGCCAAGACCGGGATCGGGGTGGACAAGGTCCTCGAGGCCATCGTCGAGAGGGTCCCGCCGCCCGTGACGGTCGAGGGCGCGCCGCTGAAGGCCCTCATCTTCGACTCCTGGTTCGATCCCTACCTGGGCGTCGTCGTGCAGATCCGCGTCCTCGACGGCACCGTGAAGAAGGGCGACCGCATCCGCCTGATCCAGGCCAAGCGCGACTACGAAGTGACCCGCGTCGGCGTCTTCCGCCCCGGTCCCACCGAAGTGGCCGCCCTCGGCCCCGGATCGGTGGGTTTCCTGGCCGGCGCCATCAAGAACATCGCCGAGGCCAAGGTCGGCGACACCCTGACCCTGGCCGCCGACCCCTGCGCCGAGGCCCTGCCGGGCTTCCAGGTGGTCAAGCCCATGGTCTTCGCCGGCATCTACCCGGTGGACAGCGCCGACTACGAGCAGCTGCGCGACGCCATCGAGAAGCTCAAGCTCAACGACTCGTCCTTTTCTTACGAGCCCGAGACCTCGACGGCCCTCGGCTTCGGCTTCCGCTGCGGCTTCCTCGGCCTCCTGCACATCGAGATCACCCAGGAACGCCTGGAACGGGAGTTCGGGCTCAGCCTGATCACCACGGCGCCGACGGTGATCTACGAGGTCTGCCTCACCGACGGCAGCAGGATGGAGATCGACAGCCCGGCCAAGCTGCCGGACCTGGCCCGCGTGGAAAGCATCGCCGAGCCTTACGTGAAGGCCACCATCCACGTTCCCTCAGAGTACGTGGGCGGCGTGCTGGCCCTTTGCGAGGACAAGCGCGGCACCCAGACCGACCTGCGCTTCCCGACGGCCGGCCGCTCGGTGATCGAATACGACATGCCCCTGTCGGAGATCGTGTACGACTTCTACGACCGCCTGAAGTCCACGTCGCGGGGCTATGCGTCCCTGGATTACGAACAGGTGGGCTTCCGCGTCTCGCCCCTGGTCAAGCTCGACCTGCTGATCAACGGCGAGAAGGTGGACGCCCTGTCGATGATCTGCCACCGCGAGAGGGCCTTTGCGCGCGGGCGCGACCTGACCAGCAAGATGAAGGAACTGATCCCGCGCCAGATGTTCGAGATCGTCATCCAGGCCGCGATCGGCAGCAAGATCGTCGCCAGGGAGACCGTCAAGGCCATCCGCAAGAACGTCACCGCCAAGTGCTACGGCGGCGACATCTCGCGCAAGCGCAAGCTCCTCGAGAAGCAAAAGGAAGGCAAGAAGCGCATGAAGCAGGTGGGAAGCGTCGAGATCCCCCAAGAGGCCTTCCTGGCCATCCTCAAAGTCGGTGAGTAGCAGGGGAACATCCGAGCGCACCGCCCGGCCGGGCGGTGCAGGCGGCCCGCCCGCAGCGCAGCCCGTGCCACAGCAGCCGGAACCCCAGCGCTCGACGCTTCGCGAGTACGTCGAGGCCTTCGGGATGGCCATCCTGCTGGCCCTCTTCATCCGCACCTTCCTCGTCCAGGCCTTCAAGATCCCGAGCGGCTCGATGCTGCCGACCCTGCAGATCGGCGACCACCTGCTGGTCAACAAGCTGCTCTACGGGATCCGCATTCCCTTCGTCGGCAAGAGGGTGATCCAGGTCTTCCAGCCCGAGCGCGACGACATCATCGTCTTCGTCTTCCCCGAGGACCGCTCCAAGGATTTCATCAAGCGGGTGAAGGCCGTGGCCGGCGAGACCGTCGAGGTTCGCAACAAGGTCGTCTACGTCAACGGCGAGCGCCTGGACGACCCCTTCGCCTTCTACGCCCCGAATGCCCAGCTGATCGCCAACAGCCCCCGCGACAATTTCGGCCCCCTGGTGGTCCCCGAAGGCGAGGTCTTCGTGATGGGCGACAACCGCGACCACAGCCACGACAGCCGTTTCTGGGGAACCGTGCCCATCGACGACATCCTCGGCAAGGCCTTCATCCTGTACTGGTCCTGGGACTCGGAAGCCTTCCGGCCCCGCCTCTCGAGGATGGGCACGCTCATCGAGTAGGCGAGTTGACTCCGCACAAGTGCGTCGGTAGCTTGCGGGCTCCATGGCAGCACGGGGCTGCCCGTCGAACTCCCGCCCCGGTCCCTCCAGGACCGGACAGCGCGTTCTTCCCGCCCACCACATCGATTTTCCGGTCCTGCGCCCCGCCTAACTTCGCAGCACCATCGATCATCGCTCTCTCGCCCTGAGCGGCCTTTCGGCCGCAGAGGGCAAAGGTTCCTCCAGAATGAGTTTCTCTTCGCTCGGGCTTCACCCGAGCCTCGTCCGTTCCATTGAATCGCGCGGTTACACCACTCCCACTCCCATCCAGAAGGACGCCATCGTGGCGGCCGTCGAGGGTCGGGACGTGCTCGGCTGCGCCGCCACCGGCAGCGGCAAGACCGCGGCCTTCCTTCTTCCCATCCTCCACCATCTCCTCGAGAACCCGAGGCGCGGCACCCGCGCGCTGATTCTCGCGCCCACTCGCGAACTGGCCTCCCAGATCGTCGAGGAGGCCCAGATCTTTGCCAAGGGCACGCCGCTTCGCGCGGCCGTCGTCGTCGGCGGCGTGGGCATGCGTCCCCAGGAGCAGGCCCTGCGCTCGGGAGTGGACATCGTGGTGGCCACGCCCGGCCGCCTTCTCGACCACCTTCGTTCCAGCTACGCCCGCCTCGACGGCGTCGAACACCTCGTCCTCGACGAGGCCGACCGTATGCTCGACATGGGCTTTCTGCCGGACGTGCGGCGCATCCTCACGCGCGTGCCGAACGGCCGCCAGACCCTGTTCTTCAGCGCCACGGTTCCTCCCGAAATCGGCCGCCTGGCCGGCGAGATGCTGAAGAACCCGATGCGCATCGGCGCCGAGCGCAAGGCGGCCCCGGCCGCCGGCGTGGCCCAGCACGTCTATCCCGTGGCCTCCACGCGCAAGTCGTCGCTGCTGGTGGCCCTGCTCGAGCAGAACGTGGTGGGCGAGGCCCTGGCCTTCACCCGCACCAAGCACCGCGCCGACCGCTTGGCCCACTTTCTGTGCCAGAGCGGCATCCGTGCGGACCGTATCCACGGCAACCGTTCGCAGAACCAGCGCACCGCCGCCCTGGCCGCCTTCAAGTCGGGCAAGCTGCGCGTGCTGGTGGCCACCGACATTGCAGCACGCGGCATCGACGTGGACTCGCTCGGTCACGTGGTGAACTTCGACCTGCCGGGTCGCCCGGAGGACTACATCCACCGCGTCGGCCGCACCGGTCGCGCTTCGGCCACGGGGGACGCCTTCACGTTCGTGTCGCCCGAGGACGAGTCCGAGATGCGCCAGATCGAGAGGGCCCTCGGCGGCGGTCCGATCGCGCGCCGTCGCCTCGACGGCTTCGACTACGCGGCCGCGGCCCAGCCGCCGGCCCTGGAGTCGCGCCGCGCGGCGCCGCGCCAGCCGATGCCGCGCCGCGGCGGTCCCTCGGCGCCCTCGCGCTACCGCGGCAGCGCGCGCCCGGAGCGCCGGGCCTGAACGGAATCCTTCCCCGAACAGGGGGAGAAAGAAGCGGCGCCGGGAGACATCCCGGCGCCGCTTCGCGTTGTGCGCCGCCGCATCCCGGCTTGCGAGGGACGCAACCCCCGCGTAGTAAAAACCCTCCGGAATCCGGGCTGGATCGCACGACGTTCCCGCGTGGAAACTCCGACCCGCCAGGCGATGCCGAGTCGCGGATGGGGACCAAGGAACCGCTGACCATGTCGATAATCCGGGATCGCCGCATTCTCCTGGCCGGGGGTTTCCTCGCGTTTGGAATTCTGGGTCTCGATCCGGCCGTGCCCGGACGGGGCAGGGCCGGCGCCGAGGATCCCGCGAGCGGGGCCATGGGCGTCTCCGCCCTCGGTCGCATCGAGCCCGAGGACGGCGTCCTCCACATCGGAGCACCGTCGATGGTGAACGCGGTCAGCGGGTCCATCGTGCGCAGGCTGCTGGTGAAGGCGGGAGAGGACGTGAAGGAAGGCCAGCTCCTGGCCGAGACCGACAATGCCCCGGTCGAAGCCGCCGCGGTGCTCCTCCACCAGGCCGAAGTCGAACTGGCCGCGCGCGAGGCGGAGGCGGCGCTCGGCGAGGAACAGGACGTCTGCTCCCGATCCGAAGTCGCCCAGCGCACTTCGGCCAGGCGAACCAACCTGCGGCGCAGCGGCGTCACCTCCGATGAGGAAGCCGACGTGGCGGCCGGCGATGCCAAGGCCCTGTCAGGCTCCTGCCACGCCGCGCGTCTTGCCACCAAGGCGGCCGCTTCCGCCGTGGACGTCGCCAAGGCCAAGGTCCAGCGGGCCGAGGCGGAGTACGCGCGAACCCAGATCCTGGCTCCTGCCGATGGTCGCGTGCTCCGGATCATTCACCATCCGGGGGAACTCGTCGTCGCGGACGGCGTTCTGGAATTCGGGCGGGTCCAGCGCATGTACGCCATCGCCGAGGTCTACGAGACCGACATCCGCCGCGTGAAGGTTGGGCAGAAGGCCACCGTGACGGCGGAGGCCCTGGAGAAGCCGCTGGCGGGCGTCGTCGAAACCATCCGCCTGCAGGTGCGCAAGCACGACGCTACCGGCACCGATCCGGCAGCGCGCAAGGACGCCCGCATCGTCGAGGTGGAAGTACTGCTGGACCGCCCCGAGGCAGTCGCCAGCCTGTCCAACCTCCAGGTCGAGGTCCTTCTCCACCCGTGAGAGCTCCTCTTGGCTGGCTGCAACTGCGCCACAGCCCGATGCGCCTCGGCGTGGCGGTGGCCGGCATCGCCTTCGCGGTACTGCTCATCCTGATGCAGCTGGGGTTCCGTGCCGCCCTTTTCGACGCCGGTGTTCGCTGGCACGAGCGCTTCGACTACGACGTCGCCCTGTTCAGCACCAACAGCATCTTCATCGTGCGTCCCGAGCCCTTCTCCATCCGGCGCCTGTACCAGGCCGCGGGCATCCCGCAGGTGGAGAGCGTGCGCCCCGTCTACCTGGCGCCGGGTATCTGGAAGAACCCGTGGAACAACGACAAGCGCGCCATCACCATCCTTGGGATCCATCCCGAGCACGACCTGCTCCAGACCACGGGTTTCGAGGAGGGGCGCAAGCTTCTCCACAAGAGGGACGTGGTCCTGTTCGACGCGGCCGGTCGGCCGGAGTTCGGACCCGTGGCCGACACCTTCGACCCTGAGCAGCCGCTGGAAACCGAGCTCAACGACCGTGCCATCCAGGTGGTGGGGCTCTTCGAGATGGGCCCTTCCTTCGGTATCGACGGCAACATCATCACCAGCGAGGACAACTGGCTGCGCCTCTTCCCGGAACGTTCGCGCAACGACATCCAGCTGGGCCTGATCAAGCTGAAACCCGGCTCCGACCCCGACGCCGCCCGCGACGCGATCGAGGCCTTGCTGCCCAAGGACGTGCTGGTGATGACCAAGGCCGGGTTCATCCAGCGCGAAATCGACTACTGGAACGGCGCCACTCCGATCGGCTACATCTTCAGCTTCGGGGCGGTGATGGGCTTCGTCGTCGGCGCCATCATCGTCTACCAGATCCTCTTTGCCGACGTTTCCGAGCACATCAAGGAGTACGGGACGCTGAGGGCCATGGGTTACCCGAACCGTTTCGTGTCCGGGATCGTGATCCAGCAGGCCGCCATTCTCGGCTGCCTAGGGTACATCCCCGGCGCCGTGCTCGTGCACTTCCTCTACGGCGCCGCCGCCGCGGCCACCCAGATGCCGCTGCACCACACGCTGCCGCGCGCCGTTACCGTCTTCGTCCTGACGCTCGTCATGTGCGCCATCTCGGCGCTGCTCGCGGTGCGCAAGGTGCGTCGCCTGGACCCGGCGGACGTCTTCTGATGCAGGAGGAATCGCCGATCGTCGTTCGCGACCTTTGCCATTTCTACGGCAAGGGCTCGCTGCGCAAGCAGATCCTCTTCGGCATCAGCACCGAGATCCCGCGCGGCGAAATCGTGATCGTCACCGGCCCGTCCGGCTCCGGCAAGACGACGATGCTCACCATCGTCGGCGCCCTGCGCTCGGCCCAGGAGGGAAGCGTGCGCATCCTCGGCCAGGAGCTGGGCGGCGCGGGCCCCGCGGACCTGGAGAGGGCGCGCAAGCGCATCGGTTTCATCTTCCAGCAGCACAACCTGCTGGGAGCGCTGACCGCCGTGCAGAACGTGGAACTCGGCCTGAGGGTGACCGGCCGCTACACGCGGGACGAGGAAAGGGAGCGTGCGATCGAGATGCTGAAGGCCGTGGGCCTGGCCGATCGCCTCCACTACAAGGGCGAGCATCTCTCCGGGGGCCAGCGCCAGCGCGTGGCCATCGCGCGCGCCCTGGCCTCCGAGCCGTCCATCCTGCTGGCCGACGAGCCGACCGCGTCCCTGGACAAGGAGTCCGGGCGCGAGGTGGTCGATCGCATCAAGTCGCTGGCCAAGGAAAAGGGCACCACCATCCTGCTGGTCACCCACGACAACCGCATCCTCGACGTGGCCGACCGCATCGTCCATCTCGAGGACGGGCGAATGTCCACCTTCACGGACGCCGTCATCGCCAACAACCAGTTGATGATGAAGACCCTGGCGGACAACCGCCACAAGCAGCCCCTGGACGAGGTGGTGGACACCCTGGACGAACAGGGCTTCCGCGAACTGCTCCAGCAGCTCACCGACGAATCGCAGCGCTTCCTCGAGGCCACCTCCCTGGCCAACGACGAGGCCTTCCAGAGTATGCTCGAGCAGGGCCTCTTCGCCTTCACGCGCAAGCTCGGCCGCCTCCTCAACGCCGAACGTGCTTCGCTCTTCCTCGTGGAGGATGCGACCAACACGCTGCTGCTGCGCGTGGCCGAGGACCTTCCCGAGGACATCAAGGTGCGCATTCCCATCGGCACCGGCATCGCCGGCGCAGCCGCCCAGAGCGGCGACGTGATCCGCGTGGACGACGCCTACGCGGACCCGCGCTTCAACCGCCAAGTGGACCTGCAGTCGGGCTTTCGCACGCGCAACATCCTGTGCCTGCCGCTGAAGGACAGCCGCGGCAAGGTGTTCGCCGTGGCCCAGCTCCTCAACCGCATCGACGGCAAGCCATTCGACAGCCAGGACGAGCACAAGTTCGACCAGTTCATGGCTTCCATCGTCGTCCTTCTCGAGACCCTGGAATCCCTCGGCGACCGCAGCGCCGCTCTTCGCGGGCCGGCCTCTTGAGCGCGCGCTGCAGCAGGGGTCCGCGCGGGCCGATCTCCGCAGCTCGTCGCCGGCTGGCGATGCTGCTGGCCGTCCACGTGCTGGCGGCAAGCGCGGCGACGACTTCGCTTGCCGAGGGGCAGGGACCGGCTCCGCAGCCCGGGGTCGCGCCGGCCGGCGTCTCCGACCTGCTCGCGACCGGGAACGTTCCGCTTCGCGCAGGGGAGGGTGCCGCAACCGCCACCGACACGGCCGCGTCTCGCATCGTCGAGCGCATGCTCGGCGAGATCCGCCGCAGCGAGGCCGAGCCGCGGCGCCTCGGCCTGGCCGAAGCGGTTCGCCTCGCGGTCGAGAACAACCCCGGCATTCGCGGCCGCGCCGAGATCCCCCGCCGCGACGCTTACGAACCGCTCGCGGCCACCGGCGCCTTTGACCCCAAGTTCCGCGTGAACGCGACGGCGCGCAGCCTGAGGGCTCCCACCGGCAACGCGCTGGCGTCGGGATTCCCGGTGCTCGACGAAGAGGACGTGCGCACGGAAGTGTCGATCTCGAAATTGCTGCGGAGCGGGGCGAGCGTGGACGTGGCGTGGACCAGCCGCATCCTCGACACCAATTCGATGTTCTACATGCTCAATCCCGCCTACGACAACCGCCTCGGCGTCACGTTGCGCCAGCCCCTGCTTCGCAACTTCTGGGCCTCCGAAGAGAACACGACGGTGCTGGTGGCACGTTCGGAGGCCGAGGAATCCCTGGCCGCTTTCGAGGCCGATCTTTCGCGTTTCGTCTCCGGCGTCGTGGACGCCTACTGGGAGGTCGTGCGCGCCACGGCCGAACTCGAGGTGACGCGGCGATCGGTGCTGCTGGCGCGGGAGATCGTCCGCGATGCCGACCTCAAGGTGAAATCGGGACTCCTGCCCGAAGTGGCCGTGAAGGAATCGCTGGCCGACGCCGCCGCGCGTGAGGAACGGGCCATCGCGGCCGAGAACGACCTGGTGGTGGCCGGGCGCGACCTCCAGTACCAGGTGATGCTCGGCGCCCTTGAGAACCGCGCCCCCGAACCCGTGTTGCCCGCCGAGGAGCACCGGGTGACGCCGGTGGAACTCGACCGCGCGGGCAGCCTGGCCACCGCGCTGGAGTGCCGTTCCGAAATCCGCGGCGCCTCCTACGCGCTCGGGCGCCGTCAACTCGAGGAGAAGCGGGCGAGGAACCGGCGGCTCCCCAGCCTGGACCTCGTGGCGCGCTACAACGTGTTCGGACTGGCGGGCGACGTCCAGCCCATCCGCGACCTCGAAGGCAACATCGTGCTGTCGCCCTACGGCGGCGACTACGGCGACTCGCTCGGCGACATGTTCAGCAGCGACTTCAACGAGTACGCGGTCGGCCTCCAGCTGGAAGTTCCGCTGGGCAACGCGTCCGCGCGCGCCGACCTCGCCCAGGCCGGCATCGAGGTGAGACGGGCGTCGCGCGACCTCGAGCAGTCGGTGTCCAGCGTGGCCCTTGAAGTGGACCGCGCCCTGGCCGACGTGACCTCTACGGCCAAGCGCGTCACGGCGTCGCGTTCGGCCCGCGAGCTGGCCGAGGAGAATCTGCGCCACCAGGGCGAGCGCTTCCAGCACGGGATGGTGACCACCAAGGACGTGCTCGACTACCAGGAGAGGCTGGAATCGTCCCAGGCTTCCGAGGTCCGCGCCATCACCGATCACGCCCAGGCCCTTACCCGGCTGCGCGTGGCCGACGGCACGCTGCTGGCCCGCTTCGGGCTGGAGATCCGCAGCCCCGAGGCCCCCGGCGAGCCCTGGTGGTACCGCTTCTGACCCCGACCGCGCTTCGCTGACCCGGCCCCGCACGGACAGCCGCACGCCGGCGCTTTGACACGCCGGGAAGTCCCTCCTATCTAGCGCCCCGGCAGCAACGGGCTGCCGACGGCGGCCGCGACCGCCGATGGCTCTTTAATCCGGCCCCGCGAGGCCGGAAAGGGTGCCCGCCTTGAACCAGTCCGCTTCCACAGTCCTCGATGAGGCCGGAATACGTCGCGCGCTGACGCGCATCGCCCACGAAGTGGTCGAGCGCAACGGCGGCGGGGCGGACGTGCGTTTTGTCGGCATCCACACCGGCGGCGTTCCCCTGGCCCAGCGCGTGGCCGAAGCCGTGGCCCGCATTGAGGGCCTGGGCGAGGTGCCAAGGGTCGGTTCCGTCGATATCACCCTCTACCGCGACGACGCCGGGCGCCTCGGCGCCACCGCCCGCCTCGAACCCACCGACATCCCTTTCGACCTGACGGGCAAGACCGTGGTCCTCGTGGACGACGTGCTCTACACGGGGCGCACCATCCGCGCGGCGCTGGACGCTCTGGTGGACTTCGGCCGCCCGGCGGCCGTGCAGCTGGCCGTCCTGGTAGATCGCGGCCATCGCGAACTGCCGATCCGCGCCGACTATGTCGGAAAGAACGTGCCCACCTCGCGATCCCAGAAGGTTCGCGTGGAGCTCTCCGAATTCGGGCAGACCGATGCGGTGCGCATCGAGGAGGCGGCCGTTGGCTCTTGCTAGCCGCCACCTCCTCGGGCTCGAGAACGTCTCGGCCTCGGACATCGCCGTGCTCCTCGACACCGCGGAGTCCCTGGTCGAGGTTTCCCACCGCGAAGTGAAGAAACTGCCCACGCTGAGGGGCAAGACGGTGGTCAACCTCTTCGTCGAGAACAGCACGCGCACGCGGACCTCCTTCGAGATCGCCGCCAAGCGCCTGTCGGCCGATGCCATCAACATCTCGACGTCGTCCTCCAGCATGACCAAGGGCGAGACCCTGGAGGACACGGCGCGCAACCTGGCCGCCATGGCCCCCGACTGCATCGTCGTGAGGCACCCGGCCTCCGGCGCCGCACGCTTCCTGGCCGGCGTGGTCCACTGCTCCATCATCAACGCGGGCGACGGCAGCCACGAGCATCCCACCCAGGCCCTGCTCGACCTGCTGACGATCCGCCAGCGCAAGAACGTCCCCTGGAAGGACCTCGTCGTCACCATCGTCGGCGACATCCTGCACTCGCGCGTGGCGCGCTCGAACCTCTTCGGCCTGCTCACGCTCGGCGCGAAGGTGAGGCTCTGCGGCCCGCCGACCCTGCTCCCGGAGGAGTTCCGCGGCTTCGGCGCCGATCTCTTCTACGACGTGGGCGAGGCGGTGCGCGACGCCGACGTGATCATGATGCTGCGGATCCAGACGGAGAGGCAGACCGGGAACTTCTTCCCGTCCCTCAACGAGTACGCGCGCTACTACTGCCTGACCGCGGACGTGGTGGCCAAGGCCAGGCCGGACGTGATCATCCTGCACCCCGGCCCCATCAACCGCGGCATCGAGATCGCCAGCGAGGTGGCCGACGGGCCCTACTCGGTGATCATGAGCCAGGTGGCCAACGGCGTGGCCCTGCGCATGGCCGTTCTCTACCAACTGATCGTGCCGGGGGCCGACGGCATCCGCGGCAGTGAGGTTCCCCAGGCGGCGGTGACGGCCAGCGACACGCCGCCGGCCTCCGAACCAGGCGAAGAGACGGCGCGGACGTCGCCGGCCTCCCTCGACACGAAGCGGGAAAGGACAGGAACGGAACACTGAGATGGCGACGATTTCCGGAACCGCGACATCGCGAAACGCTCAGCAGCGACCGCCCAGGATGCTGATCCGCGGCGGCCGCCTGGTCGATCCCGCCACGGGCAGGGACGGGCTCTTCGACATCCTCGTCGAGGACGGCCTCGTCGCGGCCGTCGGTGAGCCCGGCAGCCTCGACCCCGCCCAGTTGGCAATGCCGGGCATGGAAGGGCCCGCGCCCGTGCTCGACGCCACCGGCTTTGTCGTGGCGCCGGGCTTCGTGGACATGCACGTTCACCTTCGCGAGCCGGGTTTCGAGTACAAGGAAACGATCGAGACCGGCGTGCGTGCCGCGGTGGCCGGGGGAGTCACCTCCGTGGCCTGCATGGCCAACACCGACCCCGTCAACGACAACGCTGCGGTCACGATGTACATCCTGGAGAAGGCGCGCAAGGCCGGGCTGGCCAACGTCTTCCCGATCGGCGCCGTGTCGGTGGGCCTGGCCGGCGAGCGCATGGCCGAGTTCGGCGAGATGGTCGAGGCCGGCATCGTGGCGGTCTCGGACGACGGCATGCCGGTGATCGACAGCGCGCTCATGCGCCGCGCCCTCGAGTATGCGCGCATGTTCGGATTGGTCGTGATCGTGCACGAAGAGGACCCGGGCCTGTGCTGCGGGGCCGTGATGCACGAGGGCAGGGTCTCGGTGAGGCTGGGCCTGAAGGGGATGCCCTCGGCCGGCGAGTCGGTGATGGTGGCCCGCGACATCGAGCTGCTGCGCATCACCGGCGGCCGCCTGCACATCGCCCACATCTCCTGCGCGGAAGCCGTGGACATGGTGAGGCGGGCCAAGGCCGAAGGGCTCGACGTGACCGCCGAAGCCGCCCCCCACCACTTCATGCTCGACGACACGGCGGTGGAGGCCTACAACACCAACGCCAAGATGAAGCCGCCGCTGCGCAGCGCCGCCGACGTGGAAGCGGTGCGTCGGGGCCTGGCCGATGGCACCATCGACGCCATCGCCACCGACCACGCCCCCCACCACCGCGACGAGAAGGCCTGCGAGTTCGACAAGGCGGCCTTCGGCATCGTGGGTCTTGAGACCATGCTGCCCTTGTCGCTGGAACTGGTGAGGAGGGGCTACTTCGACCTTTCGCGCATGGTGGACGCCCTGTCCACGAAGCCGGCGAAGGTTCTCGGCATCGGCCGCGGCACGCTCGAGCCGGGCGCCCCGGCCGACATCGTGATCTTCGACCCGGAACGGCAATGGACCCTTCGCGCGGACGCGATGGTGACCAAGAGCCGCAACACCCCGTTCGACGGATGGACACTCAAGGGAAAGGCGATCCGCACGCTGGTCGGCGGCGTCGTCGTATGGGAGGACGAACAGTGAAGGCAACGCTCGCATTGGCCGACGGACGCATCTTCCGCGGCCGCGGTTTCGGCGCCGAAGGCAGGGTGGGGGGCGAAGTCGTCTTCAACACGTCGCTGTCGGGTTACCAGGAGATCCTCACCGATCCGTCCTACGACGGCCAGATCGTGGTGATGACCTACCCCGAGATCGGCAACGTCGGCGTCAACCGCGAGGACGTGGAGGCCGAGGCGCCTTTCCTGCGCGGCTTCGTCGTCAAGGAGTACTGGGACAAGCCGAGCAACTGGCGCTCCGAGGGTTCCCTCGGCGACTACATGAAGAAGCACGGCATCGTGGGCATCGAGTGGCTCGACACCCGCGCCCTGGTGAGACACCTGCGCGACCACGGCGCCCAGCAGGCCGTGCTCGCCACCGGCGAAGTGGACGAGGCCGAACTGGTGAAGGAAGCCAGGTCGAGGGCCAGCCTCGAGGGCCAGGATCTCGCCAGCGGCGTCAGCACCCGCGCCGCCTACCGCTGGACGGGCGCCACCTGGGAACTGGAAGACGGTTACGTGGAAGGGCCGCGCGGCGAGGCCCTGGAGCGCTTCGGCGACAGCGGCCCCCTGGTGGCGGCCTTCGACTACGGTCTCAAGTTCAACATCGCCCGCTACCTGGTGGCCCACGGCTGCCGCGTGGTGGTGGTTCCCGCCGGCACCAGCGCCGCCGAGGTGAGGGACCTCGGCGTGGACGGCCTCTTCCTGTCCAACGGACCCGGCGACCCCGACGCGGTGAAAGGCGCCATCCAGGTGGTGGGCGAGCTGGCCCGCGAGATGCCGACCTTCGGCATCTGCCTCGGCCACCAGATCCTGGCCCTGGCCCTCGGCGCGAAAACCTACAAGATGAAGTTCGGCCACCACGGCGGCAACCAGCCGGTGCTGGAACTGGAGACAGGCCGCGTGTCGATCACGTCGCAGAACCACGGTTTCGCGGTGGATGCCGACACCCTGCCGCCCGACCTCAAGGTCACCCACCTCAACCTGAACGACCGCACCGTCGAGGGCTTCGCCCACCGCGAGTTGCCGGTGTTCTCGGTGCAGTACCATCCCGAGGCCTCGCCCGGGCCCCATGACGCCGAACCGCTGTTCCAGCGCTTCGTCGATACGATGAAGACGACCTCCAAGAGCGGCCGTGAGGCCGCCATCCACGCCCGAAGCGACCGCAACCCGAAGGGAGCGAGCTGACCAGTGCCCAAGCGCGAAGACATCAAGAGCGTCCTCATCGTCGGAGCCGGCCCCATCGTGATCGGCCAGGCCTGCGAGTTCGATTATTCCGGGGCCCAGGCCTGCAAGGCCCTTCGCGAGGAGGGCTACAAGGTCATCCTCATCAACTCGAATCCGGCCACGATCATGACGGACCCGGACTTCGCCGACCGCACCTACATCGAGCCGATGACGCCCGAAGCCCTGACGGCCATCATCGAAGCCGAGCGCCCCGACGCCCTGCTGCCGACCATGGGCGGGCAGACGGCCCTCAACCTCACGCTCGAAGTCGCCGAGCGCGGCGTGCTCGAGAAGTACGGGGTGCAGCTGATCGGCGCCAACATCGAGGCCATCAAGAAGGCCGAGGACCGCAACCTCTTCAAAGCCGCGATGTCGAGCATTGGCATCGACCTGCCGCTCAGCGGTTACGTGGGCAGCATGGAAGAGGGCCGGAAAGTGGTCGCGGAACTCGGCCTTCCCGTCATCATCCGGCCCTCGCGTACCCTCGGCGGCATGGGAGCCAACATCGCCAAGACCGCCGAGGAGTACGAGAGGTATCTCCAGTGGGCCCTCGAGCTGTCGCCCATCCACGAGGTGCTGGTCGAGGAGTCGATCGAGGGCTGGAAGGAGTTCGAACTCGAGGTGATGCGCGACCGCAAGGACAACGTGGTCATCATCTGCTCGATCGAGAACCTGGACCCCCTCGGCGTCCACACCGGCGACAGCATCACGGTGGCTCCGGCCCAGACGCTGACCGACAAGGAATACCAGATCATGCGCGACGCCTCGCTCGCGATCATCCGCGAGATCGGCGTCGAAACCGGCGGCTCCAACATCCAGTTCGCCGTCAACCCGGACAACGGCCGCATGGTCGTCATCGAGATGAACCCGCGCGTGTCGCGCTCCTCTGCCCTGGCCTCCAAGGCCACCGGCTTCCCCATCGCCAAGATCGCGGCCAAGCTGGCGGTGGGCTACACGCTGGACGAGATCCGCAACGACATCACGCGCGAGACGCCGGCCAGCTTCGAGCCGAGCATCGACTACGTCGTCACCAAGATCCCGCGCTACACCTTCGAGAAGTTCAAGGGGGCCGAGGACAAGCTCACCTCGCAGATGCGATCAGTGGGCGAGGCCATGGCCATCGGACGCACCTTCAAGGAGAGCCTGCAGAAGGCCCTGCGCTCGCTGGAGACCGGCAGCCACGGCTTCGAGTCGCCCGAGCCCCTGCCGGAAGCCGAGTTCGACGCCAAGGTGACGGTGCCCAACTCGACGAGGCTCTGGTACGTGGCCGAGGCCTTCCGCAAGGGCTACACGGCCGAGCGCCTCTTCGAGATGACGAAGATCGACCCGTGGTTCCTCGAGAACATCCGCCAGCTCGTCGCCAAGGAAGGGGAACTCTGTTCGGCGGGGAGCCTGGCGGCCGTGGCCAGCGACGACCTGCGCCTGGCCAAGCAGTGGGGCTTCTCCGACCGCCGCCTGGCCACCCTGCTCGGCACCGACGAAAAGGCCGTGCGCAGCCGCCGCCTGAAAGACGGCATCACGCCCGTTTACAAGATGGTGGACACCTGCGCGGCCGAGTTCGTGGCCTACACGCCCTACCTCTACTCCACCTACGAGGAAGAGGACGAGGCGCCGCCCTCGGCCCGCCGCAAGATCATCATCCTCGGCGGAGGGCCCAACCGCATCGGCCAGGGCATCGAGTTCGACTACTGCTGCGTGCACGCGGCCTTCGCGCTGAAGGACGCCGGCTTCGAAGCCATCATGGTCAACTGCAACCCGGAGACGGTCTCCACCGACTACGACACCTCGGACCGCCTCTACTTTGAGCCCCTCACCCTCGAGGACGTGCTGGCCATCGTGGCCCGCGAGAAGCCCGAGGGCGTCATCGTGCAGTTCGGCGGGCAGACGCCCCTCAAGCTGGCCAAGGCCCTGGAGGCCGAGGGCGTGCCCATCATCGGCACCTCGCCTGAGGCCATCGACCGCGCCGAGGACAGGGAACGCTTCAACGCCGCCCTCGAGAAGATCGGCCTGCGCCAGCCGCCGGCCGGCACCGCGCGCACGGTGGCCGAAGCCGAGGCGGTGGCCCAGCGGCTCGGCCTGCCCGTGCTGGTGAGGCCTTCCTACGTGCTCGGCGGCCGCGCCATGGAGATCGTGCACGAGTTCGACCACCTGCGCCGCTACATGGAGACCGCGATCAAGAGCTCGCCCGAGCATCCCGTGCTCATCGACAAGTTCCTCGATCACGCCATCGAGGTGGACGTGGACGCCATCTCCGACGGCGAGCAGGTGGTGATCGGCGGCATCATGGAGCACATCGAAGCGGCCGGCGTGCACTCGGGCGACAGCGCCTGCTCGCTGCCGCCCTGGTCGCTCAGCCGCGAGATCCAGGACGAGATCCGCCACCAGACCGTGGCCATGGCCCGCGAACTCGGCGTGCGCGGCCTCATGAACGTGCAGTTCGCCGTCGTCGGCGACCTCGTCTACGTTCTCGAGGTCAACCCCCGCGCCTCGCGCACCGTGCCCTTCGTGTCGAAGGCCATCGGCGTGCCCCTGGCCAAGCTGGCCGCCCGTGTCATGGCCGGCGAATCCCTGGCTTCCCTCGATTTCACCACCGAGCGCATTCCATCCTACACTTCGGTGAAGGAAGCGGTCTTCCCCTTCCTCAAGTTCCCCGGCGTGGACACGCTGCTGGGTCCCGAGATGCGCTCGACAGGCGAAGTGATGGGCGTCGACCGCCGCTTCGGCCTGGCCTTCGCCAAGGCCGAAGAGGCCGCCGGCAACCGCCTGCCCGACTCCGGCTGCGCGCTGGTGACGGTGAGGCCCGAGGACCGCGAGAGGATAGGTCGGGTGGCCCGCCGCCTCGTCGAGGCCGGCATGACGCTGATGGCCACCGACGGCACGGCGGAGTACCTCGGCAGCCTCGGGATGGACTGCCTGCGCGTGAACAAGGTCTACGAGGGAAGCCCCCACACCGTGGACGCCATCCGCGGCGGCAAAGTGCAACTGGTGCTGCACACCGTCGGCGATCCCAAGAGCATCCAGGATTCCTTCTCGATGCGCCGCGCCGCCCTCGAGACGGCCACGCCCTACTTCACGACCATCGCCGGCGCCGCCGCCGCCGCGGAAGGCCTGCTGCTGCGCGGCAAGGAAGGCGTGCGCGTCACCGCCCTCCAGGACTTCCACGCCGGCAACTGGACCTGACCGAAAACCCGGGACAGGTACAGGTTTTCCTGCGGAAAACCTGTACCTGTCCCGGGTTTTCGGGGAGGGCCGGGCGCGAGGGTTCGCCCCGGTCCTTATAATTCGCAGCGGGCGATTTCCGGCCCGCGAGGAGACCAGCATGGGTAGCTACGAGATCGTCGTCCAGGGTTCGAGAATGATCGCCAACCTCGGCAAGTGGATGGAGATGGCCGCGGAGCATGCCCGAGAGAAAGGCTTCGAGCCCGACGTGCTGGCCCACGCCCGACTCGCCCCCGACCAGTACTCGCTGGTCGGCCAGGTTCAGGCGGCCTGCGACCAGGCCAAGAACACCGCGGCCTACCTGTCGGGCAGCAAACCCCCCTCGCATCCGGACACGGAGACCACGTTCGCCGAACTCCAGGCCCGCATCCGCACCTGCCTCGCCTATCTCGAGGGTTTCTCCGCGAAGGACTTCGGCCCCGCGGAGGACGTTCGCGTGGCGCCGCCGTGGATGGGCGGAAAGTCGGTGCGTGGCGACGCCTACCTGGAACGCCTCGCCATCCCGAACCTCTACTTCCACGTGACCACGGTCTACGCGATCCTGCGTCACAACGGCGTGGACCTCGGCAAGGGCGACTACATCGGCATCAAGGACTTTTCCGAGCTCGGCGCCGAGTAGGAGAGCGAAGATGGAAGTGATCGAGGCCATCGTCGGCCGGCGCGCGACGCGAGCCTTCCTCGACAAGCCCGTCACCGAAGCCGACTTGCGGGCCATTCTCGAAGTGGCGCGCTGGGCCCCGTCCGGTGGCAACTGCCAACCTTGGCAGGTCTATGCGCTGAGCGGGGCCTCGATGGCGCGCTTTCGCGAGGAGCTGAAGGCCGCGATGGAGACCGATCCTCTCGGCGAAGCGCCCGAGTTCCCCATGTACCCGCCCCAGATCAAGGAGCCCTACCGAACGCGGCGCTTCACCTGCGGCGAGGACCTGTACCGCAGCATCGGCATTCCCCGCGAAGACAAGGCGGCCCGCCTCGGCCAAATCGCGAGGAACTTCGAGTTCTTTGGCGCGCCCGCAGCCTTCTTCTTCTCCATGGACCGCCAGATGGGCCCAGGCCAGTGGGCCCACCTCGGCATGCTGATGCAGACCATCGCGCTGGTAGCCGAGGACAAGGGGCTGGCCACCTGCATGCAGGAATCCTGGATGACGCGGCACTCCCTCGTGCGCGGTTTCTTCGACATCCCCGAGGAGAGCCAGTTCTACTGCGGCATGGCGGTGGGTTACGGCGACGCGACGGCTCCCATCAACTCGTGGCGCACCGAGAGGGCGCCGGTGGACGAGTTCACGAAATTCTTCAGCTGAAGGCGGCGGATCAGCGGCGCGAACTGCGCGGCTTTTCTTTGCCGTGGCGGGGGGAGG
>JBHEPB010000267.1:0-15440 GCA_046260515.1 Binatia bacterium | reverse complement strand
GAATAGAAGTCGAGCCCGTCTAGAGTCCGATTCCATCCGGCCAGCCTGCCGGGCTGCCCAGCCTGGGGCAAAGAGCCTTGCTTCAGGCGTCCGGGGGCATAGTCTTGCCCCCCCGATGGACCTGCGTGCCCAGCGAAACCTAGCCCTTGCCGTGGCCCTTGTGGCCAGTGGCGTAGCGGTAGCCCTTGGGTTTCATTCGTTCGAATCTGACTGCAAGCAGGCCGCTCGGCTTTACTGCATCGAGAAGCCGTCCCCATCAGGCTTCGAGCGTTGCTATGCCCACTACTTGCTACAATGCGCACGGCAGTCGCCTTAACGCGGCTCATTCAAACTGACCCACTACCGAAACCCGGGACAGGTACAGGTTGCGCTTCGCGCAACCTGTACCTGTCCCGGGTTTTTCTCGACCCCTCTTGGCACTCCGGCGGCGGTAGCGTATCCCGGATGGGAAGGGGAGGGACCATCCATGTCTTTACATTCGTTCAGGCGGAGCGTGTTTTGCGGCGCCGCAGCCGTGCTTTTGTTGTCGATCGTGGGCGCGGCGGACGCCGATCCCCGCTACTACGATCGCGGCACGCCCGTCCTCGAAGACATCTGGGTCGATCCGGTGGCCGGCAACGACGCCAACTCCGGCGCGACGCGCATGGCGGCCGTGCGCACCCTGGACGAGGCCTGGGGGCGCATCCCCATGTCCACCACGCTGGCGACCACCGGCTACCGCATCCGCCTCGTGGCCGGCACCTACCCCCAGCTCGACGTCCCCAACTACTTCGAGTCGCGATGGGGAACCTTCGCCCATCCCGTCGTCATCGAATCGGCCGACGGGCCGGGCCTGGCCCTGCTGCCGGCCCTCAACATCTTCGACTGCCGCTATCTTTACCTGGACGGCCTCCACGTTTCCGCGGGCGGCGGCGACATCCTGCACTGCGAGCAGTGCGACCATTTCCTCGTCCACGACGTGACCGTGCGCGGCGCCGACCCCGCCACCCACGACGTGCAGGAAACCGTCAAGATCAACCAGTCCCAGTACGTCTACCTGGAAGACAGCGATTTCTCCGGAGCCTGGGACAACGCCGTCGACTACGTCGGCGTCCAGTACGGCCACATCCAGGGCAACCGCATCCACGACGCCGGCGACTGGTGCCTCTACACCAAGGGCGGTTCGGCCTACCTGCGCATCGAGGGCAACGAACTCTACGACTGCGGCAACGGCGGCTACACGGCCGGCCAGGGCACGGGCTTCGAGTTCATGACGTCACCGTGGCTGCACTACGAGGCCTACGACATCCGCTTCGTGAACAACGTGATCCACGACACCGACGGCGCGGGCATGGGTGTGAACGGCGGCTACAACATCCTGCTCGCCTACAACACGATGCTGCGCACGGGCTCGATCAGCCACATCCTGGAACTGGTGCACGGCCTGCGCGGCTGCGACGGCAACACCGCCGGCTGCAATGCGCACCTGTCGGCCGGGGGATGGGGAACCGCGGGCGGCGGCGAAGAACCGATCCCCAACCGCAACGTCTTCGTGTACCAGAACGTCTTCTACAACCCTGCGCCCTACGCCAGCCAGTGGCAGCACCTGGCCATCCACGGCCCGCGCACGGCCTCGCCCTCGTCCAACATCCCGTCGCCGGCGCCCACCGACACCAACGCACGGCTTCGCGGCAACGTGATCTGGAACGGCCCGGTCTCCCATGCCCTCGGCATCGAGGACACCAACCAGGGCTGCCAGCCGGCCAATCCGACCTGCAATGCGATACAGATCGGGGCCGACAACGAGATCAACACCATCGAGCCCGAATTCGTCAACGTGGGCACGGGGGACCTGAGGCCGACGACAGCCGGCAACCTCTACTCCGCGCCCACCTACGTCCTGCCTTCCTTCCCCGGCGGCGACCTGCCGGCGATGCCGGTGGTGCCTCCCGGGGAACTGGCCAACTCGGTCACGCGCGATTACACCGGCGCGCCACGGGGACCGTCGAGCCCTCCCGGCGCTTTCGGAGCCGACTGCTCGTCGGCGGTCTGCGGAGACGGCACTCTCGACCTCGGCTGCGAGACCTGCGACGACGGCGATCTGGTCGATGGCGACGGCTGCGACGGCAACTGCACCGTGACCGCCTGCGGCAACGGGGTCGTCACCGCCGGTGAGGCCTGCGACGATGGCAACGGCAGCAACGGCGACGGCTGTGACAACAACTGCACCGCCACCGCCTGCGGCAACGGCGTGGTCACTTCCGGCGAGCAGTGCGACGACGGCAACCTCACCGACGGCGACGGCTGCGACGCGGGCTGCCTGCTCGGCTGCCCCGCCTCGCCCTCGCCTTCCTGCCAGCCCTCGTCGCTGGCGCGTGCGTCTTCCATCCGCGTGGTGGACGCGGACGGCACCGCCAAGGACGGCCTCAAGTGGAAGCTGAAGGGCCTGGCCGGGATGACGCGCTCGAGCTTCGGCGATCCCCTGGCCGGCACCGGCTATGTGCTCTGCCTCTACGACACCGCCGCCAGCGTCGCGACCGGACGCGTGGCCGCGAGCATCCCGTCGGCGGCCGATTGCGGCGTCGCGGATTGCTGGAGGTCTTCGAACACCGGCTACCGCTACTCCAGCCTCACGGCGGGGAAGGTGTCGCTGAAGATGAAAGCCAAGTCCTCCGGCATGGGCGACCTCCAGGTTTCGGCGGCCGGCGCCGCGGATTTCACGACGATGCTGCCGCTCGGGCAGGATCCCGACGTGACGGTCCAACTCCACCGCAGCGGCGGCGCCTGCTGGAGCGCCGCCTTCGCCGCCCCGGCCTCCCGCAACGACACCGCCTCCTTCAAGGACAAGGCCGACTGAAACCCGGGACAGGTACAGGTTTCGCGGAGCGAAACCTGTACCTGTCCCGGGTTTTTCAGCGGCGGCGGGATCCGAGGGTCCAGGCGCCGAGTTGGAGGACGCAGAGCAGGGCCACCGTGACCTGGCCGGGCGGCAGGTCGCGGTCGTTGGCCACCACGAAGCCGGCCAAGGCCCCCGCCAGCGCGACGACGGGCGCCACGAAGAAGAGGGAGCGCACTTCGCGCACCAGGCTCTTCGCCACAAGGGCCGGCAGCACCAGGCAGCCGAAGGTGAAGACCATGCCGGCGACGTGCATGGACCAGGCCACGGCCAGCCCCAGCCACACGGCCAGCGCGCGGTCCCACCTCCGCACGGGAATGCCACAGGCGGCCGCCGCCTCCGGATCGACCAGCAGCAGCAACAACGGCCTCAGCTTCAGCCCCAGCAGCGCCACCGTCAGGACGAAGAGGACGACGACGATCGTCACATCCGCGTGATTGGCGCCGATGATGGTGCTCGACAGCAGCCGCGTCACCTCGGCCATGCCGTGGGGACTGCCCGAGACGATGAGCACCGAAAGGCTCGCGCCGACCAGGAAGAGCCAGCCCGTCAGGGCCTCCCGTGTCTCCCTCAGGGACGAGGCCGCCGCCGCCACCGCCAGCGAGCCGACCACAGCGAACACGCCGCCCATCAGCGAGTGCGTGGTGTCGCTCGCCAGCCAGCCCAGCGAGGTTCCCGCCGCCATGCCATCCAGCCAGATGCCGGCCGAGATGCCGAGCAAAGACGCCTGGGACACCGCCGCGCCGAGAAAGATCTGGTCGCGAGCCACCACCACCACGCCCACCAGCGACAGCAGCAACGCGATCAGTACGCCCGCCGTGTAGACATCGTGGAAGAGGGCCCACGACTGGACGAAGCTCTCGATCACGCCAGGGCCTCGGGCGTCTCGATGTGCAGCGTAGCGTGCCCGGAAGCGTCGAGGCTCACGCAGATGTCGAGGCCGTAGACCCGTCTCAGCACGTCGGCCCGCATCAGCAGGTCGCGCCCCCCCGCCTCGACGACGCCGTCGTGGAAGAGGGCCACGTGCGTGGCGTAGCGCGTGGCCACGGCGACGTCGTGGCAGACGAAGAGCAGCGTGAGCCCCTGTTCGCGGCGGAGGCGGGCGAGCACCACGAGAAGGGCCTCTTGGGAAGCTGGATCCAGGTTGTTGGTCGGCTCGTCGAGCACCAGCAGGCCGGGGCGGGAGACCAGCGCACGGGCCACCATGGCCCGCTGGCGCATGCCGCCCGACAGGTCGCGGATGTCCGAACGGGTGTGCCCCTCGAGTCCCACCGCCTCGAGGGCCCACTCCACCCTCTCCCGCCGCTCGGCCGCGCCCACTCGCAGGGCACCGAGGCCGAGGCCGACGAACTCGCTGACCGTCGAAGGCAGGGTCGGATGCAGAAGCCCGTGCTGCGGGACGTAGCCGATGGACCCGCCGCGGCGCAGCCCCCCGAGGTAGCGCAGGCGCCCCGCCATCGGTTTCAACAGCCCGAGCACGGCGCGGGCGAAGGTGGACTTGCCCGCGCCGTTGGGACCGAGCAGGAACCACTGCTCGCCGCGCCGGACCTCCAGCGTGATGCCGCGGACGACGACATTGCGACCATAGCCGACGTCGACCTTCTCGGCCGCGAGGAGGACCTCCGCCTCCTGAGAGTGGAGGCCCGGCGCCGCGTTCAACGAACTTCCCCCAGCACCTTCGCCGTGGTGCGCACGTTGTAGTCCACCATCGACAGCCAGGTGTCGGCGCCGTCGCGTCCGCCGGTCTGGTGGGCCAGCTCGATCACCTTCGCCCCCGTGGCAGCGGCCACCATCTCCGCATGGCGGGGATCGTAGTAGGGCGAGGCGATCAGCGCCTTCACGTTTCCGGCCTTCATTCTCTCGACGATGTCGCGCAGGTGGGAGGTGGACGGCGGGATGCCCGGCTTGGGCTCCAGGTGTCCGACCACCACGAGGCCGAAACGCCGCGCGAAGTAGGTCCACATCCAGTGGTCGTCCACCACCTTGCTCCCGGCCAGGGGAAGCATGGCCGCGTACCAGCCGCCGAGGGTCTCGCGATCGCCCTGGGCGCGCAGGAAGGCGTCGAGCCCGCCCTTCTCCGCCAGCTGGGCCAGCTTGAAAGCGTCGTACTTGCCCGCCAGGGCCTCGCCGACCATCGCCGCGGCGACGCGCGAGCGGAAGTCGGCCAGTCGCGCGCGGAAGTAGTCCGCGTCGGCCGGCCTCAGTTCCGCGAGGCGCGCGGCCAGAAGTCCCGCGACCTCCACGCCCCGTACCGGATCGAGGAGGTAGTGCGGACTCCCCGCCGAATGCACGTCGCCCATCGAGCGGTCCACGGGCGAGGTCGGCACGTCCAGGGGCACAATGGCCCGCGACGCGTCGAGGAAGCCGGAAGCCCCGGGCAGCACGCGGGCGTTGCGGGCGTTCTGGGTGAGCAGCGGCACGTAGCCCACTTCCAGTTCCAGCCCGACCTGCACGAAGAGGTCGGCCTGCGACAGCTCCTTGATGAAGCTCGGCCGCGCCTCGGCGAAGTGCGGATCGTCGCGACCCTTGACCATGGCAAGCACGCTCACCCGGTCGCCGCCGACCTCGCGCACGAGGTCGGCGAGATCGGTGGTCGTGGCGAACACGCGCAAGGGTTCGGCACTGGCCGCAGAGGGAAGGAAGGACACGAGGGTCGCCACCAGGGCGGCCGCGAGGATTCTGTTCGTCTTCATCGCTGCTTCCTCCTTCAGTACTTGTGGGCGCCGTGGGTTCCATACAGCACTTCGGCGCCGATCCACACCGTGTGGGCCTTGCCGCCCCTCAGGCTGTCGGAATCGTCGAAGTTATACTGGAGGCGAAGGCGCGAGAACTCGGTGGGATGCCACAGCAGCAGCGGCGACAGGCGAAAGCGGTCGGCGCGCATCGGGTCGTCGCTGCGCGGAGCGAGCACGCCCTCGGCCACGCTGGCCCCGCTACCGGTCACGTATTCGGCACGCAGGCCGGCGGCCCACTGGAAGCGGAAGCCGTAGAGGAGCTGGGAGTAGAACCCGACGTCGTGGAGGGTGTCGGCGGGGAGGTCGTTCGGAAACTCGACTTCCTCCTCCTCCTCCTCGTGGCCGCCGTGATCGTGGCCGTGACCATCGTCGCCGCCGCCCGACTCGGTTCCGGCCAGGAACCAGTCGGCGGTGTAGTCGCGAGCGATGACTTCGCTCTGCCAGGCCACGAAGGGCCAGCCCCGGAAGTTGTTGGGCGCGCGCCACCGGAACTTGACGTCGCCGCCGTAGATCCACGTTTCGCCGTTCTTGCCGGTGGCATTGGGACCGTAGACGACGGACGCACCGACAAGGAGTGCGGACGTGTCCGAGAGGTCCCAGGCGGCGTTCCAGCGGCCGAGCCACAAGAACTCCTCGAAACTGTCCACATCGCGGTTCACGTTGGGGCGGCCCCCGATGCCTTCCTCGCCGAGAAAGCTCTGGGTGTACTCGCTGAGGCCGGCGTCCTGCACGCCGACGTGCAGCTCGGAGAAGAACGGCAGGGGCAGCAGCCAGCCGACGCGGGCGCCGACCGATCTCAGCCCTTCCCCGCCGAACATGCGGGTGTTCACGATCGGCTGGTCCAGCCAGTACCAGGCGTGGGCGTGGGTCGGGTTGATGAGGCCGAACTCGGTCAGGAAATAACCGCCTTCCACCTGCAGGCCGAAGGGCAGCGAGCTCGTGGTGAGGAAGGCCTCCTCGAGCTCGATGAAGTTCGGGGTGAAGACGATGTTGGCAAAGCCCGTGAAATAGGGATCGACGGCCCCACCAAGAGCCAGTTCGGCCTGCTGGAGCGTGAAACCGTTCTCGAGCGGGTCGTGGGCGCCGCCCTGGAGGTCGCCGAGTTCGTCGTCGCCGACGGAGGATCCGCCAGCGGCGGTGTTCATCGTCAGCGAGATGTCCATGAGGCGGGCCTGGGCACCGGTCTGGCCGATGCGGGCCGACCAGATGTCGTTGCTGCTGCCGGGCACGGAGCCGGTCGTGGTGGACGGGGTGGTCGCCAACGCGGCATCGAGAGCAGCGTCGGGCGCCGGCGCCGCTGCGCCCTGCGGCGAGGCCGGCGGGGAGACCGAAGCCTCCACCGTCGAAGCGGCGCCGCGCTGGGCCTCGAGAAGCTCTCTCAGCATCTTCTCCATTTCCATCATGCGGGCCTGGTTGGCTTCGTCACGACGCTTCAGTTCGGCGACTTCGGCGCGCAGGACTTCCACCTCGGGCGGGGACGATTGGGCGCGGGCGCAGGGAACCCAGGGGACAGGGGCGGCGGCGGCCAGAACGGTCCACAGCGCGAGCGGCGCTGTGTGCCTGGCGAGCCTCGAACGGCTTGCAAGAGCCATGGACGAACTCCTTTTCCAATGTCCGGCAACGCGGAGACGGGCTCCCGCACGCGACGCACGGGATCCCGCCTCCGGCGAGCGGCGCGGTGATCAACGACTGGGAAAACGGGGAGCTTCGTTCAGGCGGCCAGCGGCGGGGCGCGCGGCGGGGCGTCGGCGGCCGCACTCTCGGTGATCGAAATGTCGACCGGCACTTCGTGGACCCGGCTTTCGCGCAGGTCGGGGATGCCCGTGCTGGTGGTCGTGACCGTCGGCGATCCAGACTGGGAAACCAGTCGGCACTGGAGGCACATGGCCCCCTCGTGAGTGGACGCCGCGTCGCTCGTGGGAAGGGCCGGAACGCGCAGCGACCCCGAACCGGAATCGAGGACAGCGTTGCTCGCGAGGTGTTCGCCGTGTGCGCCGTGCAGGACCGGCAGCACCAACTGCAGAGACGCCACCACCAGGCAGAACGCCGCAGCGAGCGGCCGTACACGGTGGTGGAGCAGATTGCGGATACCGAATGGCATGACAGCGGAGCGCGATCAGAGCAGCAGCGACCCTCGGCGTCAAATTCCTCCGCGGATCGGTCCGGGCCTTGACGGCCTCGACCTCGTCTGTTAGCTCGTTGCCCGTCATGACTTGGGCGAAACGCATCCGGCGCGCCGTCGCCTCCGTCCTCGTGATCGGCCTGATCACGATCGGAGCGGTGAGCGCGACCCACTCCCACGCGGAAGCGGGGGGGGACGGCTGCGTTGCCTGTCGCGTCGCCCATTCCGCTGCCCTCGCACCCGTAGCCGCCTCTCCCGTCCTCGTCCTGACCTCGGGCGTGGCCCTCGGGATTCCCCACTTCCGCCTGGTTTCCGCCGTCCCTTCGAGGGACGCCGCCCCGCGCGCCCCGCCCGCTCTCCTGTCCTGAACCCAGCCGACTGAACCGCTCGCAGCTTCAGCGTACGCTCGTCCGGCGTACGTGGACGTTGTCGCGAAGCTTCGCGCCCCACGGCATCGCCGCCGCGGGAACTCACGCGTCCGCTCGTCGCGCTCCGTCCCTCGTGGCTGCGGGACTGTCCTGGATCCGGATCGCCGCTGCCCGCGAGGCGGTGGACGTCCTGCGCCTTGCGCGCAGGACATGGAGAGTCTGATGAACGTTCGTGCATTTCCCGTTCGCCCCGCAGCCGCGATGCGATGCGGTTGCTTCCTGCTGTTGGCCACCGTGGCGGCGCTCGCCGGTTGCGGAGGAGTGGGTGCCCCTCCTCCAGGCTGGGGAGAGGACGACCATGGCGATATCGAGATCGGAGCCACCGGCGACGGCGAAGGCGCCCTCGCCATCGACTTCGACTTCGAGGAAGCCATCGAAGTGGCCTTCTCCCAGTGCTTCGGAGGAAGCGGTGCCGACTGCAGCGGCGGAATCCGGCTCTACTCCTCGGAGGAGCCGGGCTTCGCCCTGCTCGGCCACGACGGCCACGGCCACGACCACGGCCACGACGACGACGAGTCGCTCTTTCCCCTGCCCGACGGGGTGGAGATCGAGTTGGAAGTGACGGCCGCCGATCCCGAGGCCAGCCTGTTCCTGGAAGGGAAAACGCTCCAGAACGCAGGCGACCGCGGCGAACTCGGCGAGACTCCCGATTTGCACGCCCACGGGTCCTGGCAGCTGGCTTTGCCGGGCGGCGAGGAGCCGGCCGACAGCTACCGGATGGTCCTCCGCCTGCATGCCGGGAACGGCTTCGAACCGTCCGCTGAGTACGTCGTCCTGCTCACCCCGGTGGACGACTGACCAGGCGCGACCTTCCTCCGGTCGGGGACACCCGATTCGCCTTTTTCCATTTTCACGCCGGACGTCCGCGCGAGATGCGGTCGTTCGCCCAGACAAGAAGGAGTTTGCCATCATGAACCCCAGAACCATCCTTGCAGCGTCCCTCGTCACCACCGCCTGCCTGTGCTTCGGCCTCGCCGGAGTCGCTGCCGCTGCCGAAGCCCACGGGAGCGACATGGTCGTCGGCTCCGACGCCGACGGCGGCGGCAACCTGCTCATCGAGTATCCCTTCGACGAGGTCCCGGTGATTGCGGTCAGCGCCTCGGGCTTCCCGGGCCTGTTCACCTCGACCGACCCGGGGTTCGTGCCCGCCGAGGACGAGCCTCTCGAGGGCATCTACCAGCTGGAAATCCCCACGACGGTGGGATTCGAGATCGTCTCGATCGACGAGAACGTGCAGGTGCAACTCGGCATGAGCACCCTCTCCGGGCCGGGCGACTCCGCGGTGATCGGCACGCACGACGACGCCGATCCGGAACTCTCGTCGCTGCACACCCACCCACAGTTCCTGTTGACGCTCGCCGCGCCCTCGGCCGGGGAGTTCGCCGAGGGTCGCTTCTCGTTCCGCCTCTACGACGACGGCGCGACGTACGGCGAATCCCAGGTCTACGCGCTGGAGGTTTCCAACGGGTACCTCCCGGTGCTGGAAACCCCGACGACGGCCCACCTGGCCTGTCGCAGGACGGTGGCCAAGGCGGTGGGAAAACTCGCCGGTGAGACCAGCAAGCGGGTCACGGCCTGCTTTCACGCCGCGCTGGTCCAGACCGGACTCGGGGAGGCTGCAGCGGCGATCAAACCCTGCAACCTGAATCCCGGCACCACGGGGTCTCTCGCAGCACGCCTGGAAAGCGCCCATGCCAAGGCGCTGGGGCTCGTCGCCAAGAACTGCGGCGCACTCACCGACCTCTCGGAGCCCTTCACGCTGAGCGCTGTGTCGGCCCACCTCGGCATGGCTTCGTGCCGCGCCCAGGAGGTGGCCGGAGCCGCCTTCGGCCAGGCGCGCTTCGCCCTGGAGGAAGTGCTCGGCGAGGCCGGCGGCGATGGAACCTGCAACGCCGGAACCTGCAGCGGCGGCGCCCTGGCTGGAACGTCCGGCTGCAGCACCGACGAGGAGTGCTCGGTGGAGTACGCGATCGACAGCGCGCTGCCCTGCCTGAAAACCGCCGCCGGCCACGAGGAAGACTGAGGGCCCGCCGGGCCCGGGCGCGCCGATGGTGCCCGGGCCCGGCCCAGCCGCGCCGCAGGAGAGACCCCACCATGCCGTCCATCCAACGTTCTTGCTTCCTCGTCGCCGCGGCTCTCGCGGTCCTCGCCCGCGTGCCCCTCGCCGAGGCCCAGCACGACGGCGACATCGCCATCGTCGCCTCGGGCAACACTCTTCACGCGCTCGGCGAGTTCGAAACACCGATCGTCGTGCAGCAGGGGTTCTGCGCCGGCGGCCTTTGCCTCTACTCCGCCACCAACCCCGGCCTGGTCAGCCCTTCCGAGGCCCCCTCTCCTTTCAGCAGCATCGACAGCGGCACGGCGCTGCGACTGGAGATCGTCGAGATCGACTCCGGGGCATCCGTGAAGATCGGCACGACAGTGCTCGATGCCGCCGGGGAGTCGGCCTCGCTCGGGACGACACCGTCCGTCCACGTCCACCCCTCGTGGCAACTCACGGCTGCGATGGATGCGCTACAGCAGCGTGTGGTCTCCTTCAGAATCACTTCTTCGCCCACCAATTCGTACCTGCCCTCGGCAACTCACTCCATCATGATTTCCACGTTTGAACCCGCAACGACGACGAGCACGACATCTTCGACGTCCACGACCACAGAGACCTCCACGACTTCGACCAGCCTCACGCTGCCCGCGTACTGCGGAGACGGGCAGCCCGACGAGACGGACGGCGAACAATGCGATCACGGCGACGGCAACGGTTCGAAAGGCTCAGCCTGCCGGGCCGACTGCACGTGGACCGGCTGCGGCGACATCGATCACTCCGGGTCAATCACCGCGGGGGATGCCCTGCATGTGCTCCGCGTCGCCGTGGGAACCGCCTCTTGCGACACCTGTGTCTGCGACACCCGCGTATCTCTGGCATCGCCGATCAGCGCCACCGACGCGCTGCACCTCCTGAAGATGGCCGTCGGTCTCCCCGTTGAGCTGCAATGCCCTCCCTGCGAGTGAGGCACTCACCGAAGGTCAGTCCACCAGCGCGCCCGCCTCGCCGCGCGGATCTCCGCAGACGCGCGGCGGTCACCGCGGCCGGTGTGGGCTCCGGAGTTCGGGATCGGCCGGCGCTGGCAGCGAGGCGGCGGAAGGTCTAGGTTCCCTCTCCGGACCGGGGGCCCAGGGCCAACGGGATCCCGAGTAGAAAGGAGCCATCTTGAACCTTCATCGTTCCCGATTCGGGCAATTCCTTGCCGCGGCCGTCGCGGCCCTCGCCATCTCCTGCGGCCCCAGCGACCCCGAGCAGAAGGTGGCCTTCGTGCTCGACCTCGAATCCGAAAGGGTGAGCCGCATCGAGTTCGTCGTCCAGTACTCCTCCGGCGGCTTCTCCGGCACGGACGGCAAGTGCGTCGTCGGCAACGCGGCCGGCCCCCGCTCGGCCTCGGTGGAAGCCGCGGCCGCCCAGTCCCGCGCCGAACGAAAGGCCACGGCCACCGTCGTCCGCGCCCCGCGGGGAGCCGGCGAGCCCACCACCACGACCACGGCTCCGGAAGGCAGTTCCAGCACCACCTCCAGCACTTCGACGAGCACCACCTCGACCAGCACCACCTCGACCACCTTGCCCACCTTGCCCACCGCCGACTGCCTCCTGCGCTTCCGCGTGCTCGGAAGCGCGACCATCGGGGCCATCCAGTGGGACACCGACTACTCGGCGGCTCCCGGATTCGTGGCGGGCAATAGCGCCACGCCGGAGTGCACGAGCCTGGTCAGTGGCGTGCTGGTCGCCTTCAACGACAACGACTCGGCCCAGATCCTGGAATCGGGAATCATCTCCCTCACCGGCTTCCCGGCGCCGGCCGACCTCGTCGAATGCGTCTTCAAGGCCACCGCCCAGCCCGAGGTCGCTGATTTCGTCATCACGGTGGTCGATGCCGCCGACCCCGACTCCACGCTCCTCGACCCGTTTCCCTCCGTCATCCTCTCCTCCCTCGAGTGCGAAGGGCTTCCCGTCACGACCACCAGCACCACCATGGGCCCCGTGACGACCTCCACGCTTCCCGGCCCGGCCCGCTGCGGCAACGGTGTCGTGGACAGCGGCGAGGAATGCGACGACGACAACAGCACCCCGGGCGACGGCTGCGACGGCGCGTGCAAGGCCGAGTTCGACTTCACGGCCGTGGACGACGACTCCGGCGACCTGACCATCCGCATCCTCAACGGCAAGGGCATCCCCCCGGGAGCGACCCTGGCCCTGTGTACCTTCCAGGGCGACGTCGCGGATGCCGACCTGAAGGTGAGAACCACCAATTGCGGCTTTCCCGACGGCAGCACCTGCAATCCCGCGACGGACGTGACGGTGTCGGTGAGCACGACCACGACGACCACCACCACAACGACCACCAACACCGTGTCGGACACGACGACGACGACCGAGGAGTAGTCCCGTTCCGGGCTTCCACGGGCGGCGCCCGTCCCAACGTGCCGGAACGGCCGATGTCGTGAATCCGTTCGCGAGCAGGGGCCTGCGATGATCGCCGTCCTCGCCTTCCTCGGCAGCGGATTCGTCGTCGTCCTGGCTGGCGTCGCGCTGGCGCGTCACGCCGACGACATTGCGGAACTGACGGGACTCGGCCGCATCTGGATCGGATCCACCCTGCTGGCGGCCGCCACCTCCCTGCCCGAGGCGGCCACGGGCATGGCGGCGGTGCGATTCGGAGCTCACGACCTGGCCGCCGGCGAACTGTTCGGGTCGTGCATGGCCAACATGTTCCTGCTGGGCATCATCGACCTGGTCTCCCGCGACCTCCCCGTGCTTCGCCGCGCCGCCCTCGACCATGCCCTGAGCGCAGCACTGTCCATGCTGCTGCTGGCCATAGCCACCCTGTTCCTGCTGCTGCGGCCCGCGCACACGCTCTTCGGAGTGGGGTCGGCATCGATGTCGCTGCTGCTCGTGTACATCGCGGGAGCCCGCGCCCTCTACCGCCACAACACGCGGGAGGCCCCCGCGCCCACGGAGACGACGCGTCCTGCCGCCGCCTCGGCCTCGTTGCGCCAAGCCTTGACGCGCTTCGCCGGCGCCGCGGCCGCGATCCTCGCCGCGGCTCCTGTCTTCGCCTGGTCGGCCCAGCAGATCGCCGAGTCGAGCGGGCTCGGCAACACCTTCATCGGCACCCTCCTCGTCGGGTTCTCCACGTCCCTGCCCGAGTTCGTGGCATCGATCGCCGCCGTCCGGGCGGGAGCCCTGGACATGGCGGTGGGCAACCTCTTCGGCTCGAACGCCCTGAACATGGCACTGTTCTTCGCCCTCGACATGGCCGAGCCCGGCCAGGGGATCTTCTCGAATCTCGATCCCGGCCACGCCCTTTCGGCGCTGCTGGCGATGATCATGACGAGCATCGCGCTGGCCGCACTCTTTTACCGGGCCAAGCGCCGCTTCGCGGTGATCGAACCGGACAGCGCCCTGCTCGTGCTCAGCTATCTCGCCGGCATCTGTCTTCTCTATTCGCAGGCGGGAGTGCCCTGATCGCCGGAGGGTAGCGCCGCAGCGCCACTTCTGTCGGCTTTGGCGCAAGGGCAAGATGGACGCATGACAGACGTCGATGTGATCGTCATCGGTTCCGGCTCCGGCGGCCTCACGGCAGCTTTGGCCCTGGCAAGGGCCGGCAAGCGCGTCGTCGTCTACGAGCAGCACTACCTGCCGGGCGGCTACAGCCAGTCCTTCACCCTCCAGGGCTTCCGCTTCAGCCCGGGCATCCACTACATCGGCGAACTCGGGCCGGGCGGCGCCCTGAGCCGCATCTACGAGGGCCTCGGCGTCGCCGGCGACCTGGTCTTCTTCGAGCTCAACCCGGACGGCTACGACCGCGTGGTGGTGGGCGACCGCCGCTTCGACATTCCCGCCGGCAAGGAGAATTTCCGCGAGAGGCTGAAGAGCCGCTTCCCTTCCGAGACCGAGGGCATCGACGGCTACTTCGAGACGATCTCGCGCATGTCCGACGAACTGGCCTGGGCCGCCCCGCCTTCGGGCCTGCGCCAGGCCATCGAGATGCCCTGGCACATGCGCACCATCCTTCGCCACGGCTTCACTCCCCTCAGCCGGTTCCTCGACCGCTTCACGAAGGATCCCTGGCTGCGCGCCATCCTGTCGATCCAGGCCGGCGACCACGGCATGGCCCCGTCGCGGGCTCCCACCGCCCTGCACGCCGGACTGCAGGGCTACTACTACAACGGCGGCTGCTACCCGCGCGGCGGCGGCCACCACATCCCCGAAACGCTGGTGCGCCACATCGAGGCCCACGGCGGCAAGGTGGTGTTGAAGACGGAAGTCACCGAAGTGCTGGTCGAGGACGGCCGCGCCCTCGGCGTGCGGCTCGCCGACGGGACCGAAGTGCGCGCCGCCGCGGTGGTCGCCAATGCCGACCCCGGCGTGTTGTGGGGCCGCCTCGTGGCCGAGGAGCACCAGGGCGCTTCCCTTCGACGCCGCATGCGCTCCACGCGCTACTCGGTGTCCACCCTCAGCCTCTTCCTCGGCGTGGACATGGACCTGAGGGCGGCGGGCCTGGACTCGGGCAACGTGTGGTTCAGCCGCACCACCGACATCGACGCCTCCTATGAGTACGCCACCCGCACCGACCTCGGGCAGGCGGGACCCATCCCAGGCATCTTCTTCAACGTGACCACGCTGAAGGACCCTTCCCTGCGCAGCGACGGCCTCCACACGGTGGAAGCCATCGCCATCGCCTCCGTCGACGCCTTCGCCGAGTGGCGCCATCTTCCTCGCGGCTCTCGCGGCCCCGAGTACGCGGCCCTGAAGAACGACCTTACGCGCCGCATCCTCGACGCCGCCGAATGCTTCGTGCCCGGCCTCGGCGACCATGTGGTGTTCAGCGCGCTGGGCACGCCGCTGACCAACGTCCACTTCCTCCACGCCACCGGCGGCGGCATCTACGGCACCGAGAAGACCATCGGCAACCTGGGCGCCTTCAGCTTCCCGGTGCGCACGTCGATCGAAGGCCTCTTCGAGTGTGGCGCCAGCACCCTGGCGCCCGGCATCCACGGTGTCACACGCTCGGGCCTGGCAGCGGCGGCGGCGGTGCTCGACTGCGAGCAGTCCGAACTGCTCACGGCCAAGGGTCAGAGCCTGCGCATCTATCCCTCCGAAGCGCCCGAGACCTGGCCCGAGGAACTGCGCCCGGAGCGTCGCGACGCAGCAGCGTGACCCCCGAGGCCTGCCGCCCTTCCCGCCTGCCTCTTCAAGACGGACGGGCTCCGCGAAGCGGCATGCGGCC
>JBHEPB010000263.1:0-9753 GCA_046260515.1 Binatia bacterium | reverse complement strand
ACGCTGCCGTTGAGGGTCGTGCCCTTGGCGACGAGGCGGTCGGCCTGGGCCGCCGAAGAGGCGAGCAGGCAAAGACAGGCCGCAGCGGCCGGGAGGGAAATCTTCCTCGGCATCATCCTTCTCGCTTCACTCTGTTGCTCGCTTCACGATGTTGGCCCACTCGTCCTTCAGTGTGGCGGTGCGGTTGATCACCAGCGCTCCGGGGCGCGAGTCGGAGTCCACGCAATAGTAGCCCAGCCGTTCGAACTGGAAGCGATCCCCCGCCTGTGCGGCGGCCAGGGAGGGCTCCAGGCGGGCTCCGGTCACGACCTCGAGCGAAGCCGCGTTCAGGTTGTCGACGGGGGTCTGCCCCTCGTCCACCTTCATCGGGTTCTCGCGCGTGAAGAGCTGGTTGTAGAGGCGGATTTCGGCGGGGATGGCGTGGGCCGCCGACACCCAGTGCAGCGTCGCCTTCACCTTGCGGCCATCGGGGGAGTTGCCGCCGCGGCTGGCCGGGTCGTAGGTGCAGCGCAGCTCGGTGACGCGCCCGTCCGCGTCCTTCACGACGCCCGTGCAGGTGAGGAAATAGGCCGAGCGTAGGCGCACCTCGCGGCCGGGAGCCAGGCGGAAGAACTTCTTCGGAGGGTCTTCCATGAAGTCCTCGCGTTCGATCCACAGCTCGCCCGTGAAGGGAACCTGGCGCGTTCCGGCGGAAGGATCCTCGGGATTGTTCACCACTTCCATCATCTGCACCTCGCCGGCCGGCCAGTTCTCGATCACCACGCGCAGGGGGTCGAGCACCGCCATCACGCGCGGCGAGGTGCGGTTGAGGTCGGCGCGCACGTGGTGCTCCAGCTGCGCGAAGGCCACGGTGTTGTCGCTGCGGGCCACGCCGATGCTGTCGCAGAAGGCGCGCACTCCGGCGGGCGAGTAGCCGCGGCGGCGCATGCCGGAGATGGTGGGCATGCGCGGGTCGTCCCAGCCGCGCACGTGGCCGTCTTCGACCAGGCCGCGCAGCACGCGCTTGCTCATCACGGTGTAGGCGAGGTTGAGGCGCGCGAACTCGATCTGGCGGGGGCGCACCGCCACGTCGGCCGGCAGCAACTCGTCCAGCACCCAGTCGTAGAGGGCGCGGTTGGGAACGAACTCCAGGGTGCAGATCGAGTGCGTAATGCCCTCGATGGCGTCCGACAGGCAGTGGGCGAAGTCGTACATCGGGTAGATGCACCACTGGTCGCCGCTGCGGTGGTGGCTGGAGTGCTGGATGCGGTAGAGCACCGGGTCGCGCATCACGATGTTGGGCGAGGCCATGTCGATCTTCGCGCGCAGCGTGCGGGCGCCGTTCGGGAACTCGCCCTGCTTCATGCGGCGCAGCAGGTCGAGGTTCTCCTCCATCGTGCGGCCGCGGAAGGGGCTGTCGCGGCCGGGCTCGGTGAAGGTGCCGCGGTACTCGCGCATCTGGTCGGCGGAAAGGTCGCAGACGAAGGCCTTGCCGCGACGCACCAACTCCTCGGCGTACTCGTAGAGCCGGTCGAAGTAGTCGGCGGCGTGGTAGAAGTGCTCGCCCCAGTCGAAGCCGAGCCAGCGCACGTCCTCCACGATGGAGTCGACGTACTCGACGTCCTCCTTGGTGGGATTGGTGTCGTCCATGCGAAGGTGGCAGCGGCCGCCGTTCTCGATGGCGACGCCGAAGTTGAGGCAGATCGACTTGGCGTGCCCGATGTGGAGGTAGCCGTTGGGCTCGGGGGGAAAGCGGGTGACCACGCGGCCGCCGTTCTTCCCGGCCGCCACGTCGTCGGCGACGCGCTGGCGAACGAAGTCACGGCCGGCGTCGGCCGGGCTGGGGTTGGGACTGGTTTCGTTGGCCACGGCAACTCCTGAAGGCCGCGGATACTACGGAAAACCGGGGACAGGTACAGGTTTCGCGGAGCGAAACCTGTACCTGTCCCCGGTTTTCCGGGATAGAAGCCCTCGCTATGGCGTCGTCCCACGGGATCCCCTTCGGCGAGGCCGTCCGCGTGTGGATCCGGGTGGCCGCCCTCAGCTTCGGCGGGCCGGCCGGGCAGAACGCGGTGATGCACCGCATTCTCGTGGAGGAGAAGCGCTGGATCGGCGACGCCAGGTTCCTGCACGCCCTCAACTACTGCATGCTGCTGCCCGGCCCCGAGGCCCAGCAACTGGCCGTCTACATCGGCTGGCTCCTGCACCGCACCGCCGGGGGCCTGGCGGCCGGCCTCCTCTTCATCCTGCCCGGCTTCGTCTCGATCATGGTGCTCAGCATCGTCTATGCGGCCTGGGGCAGCGTGGGGCCGGTGGCCGCGCTCTTCTTCGGGCTCAAGGCGGCCGTGCTGGCGGTGGTGATCGAGGCCGTGCAACGCGTCGGCAGGCGCTCCCTGCACGGGACCACGATGAAGGCGGTCGCGGTGGCCGCCTTCGTGGCCATCTTCGTCTTCGACGTCGCTTTCCCTCTTGTGGTGCTCACCGCGGGGCTGCTGGGCTACTTCGGCTTCGTCTCGGGCGAGGGCGGCGGTCACGGGCCGGGAGGAACCGGCTTCGTCCGGGACGCCGAGACCGCCCTCGGCGAGGAGATGCCCGACCATGCCCGTCCCACCACCGCCTGGTCCCTGCGCGTGGCCGGCATCTTCCTCGTGCTGTGGGCGGCGCCGGTGGCCGCCGTCCTGGCGTTCGCTCCCGACAGCGCCTTTGCCGACATCGCGGTGTTCTTCTCGAAGATGGCCGTGGTGACCTTCGGCGGCGCCTACGCCGTGCTCGCCTACGTGGCCCAGCAGGCGGTGGAGAACTACGGCTGGCTCAGCGCGCCCGAGATGATGGACGGCCTCGGCATGGCCGAAACCACGCCCGGTCCCCTCATCATGGTGACCCAGTTCGTCGGCTTCCTGGCAGCATTCCGCAACCCCGGCGCCCTGCCTCCGTACGTGGCCGGCGCCCTCGGCGCCCTGCTCACGGTGTGGGTCACGTTCGTGCCCTGCTTCCTGTGGATCTTCCTCGGCGCTCCTTACGTGGAGGGCCTGCGCAGCAATCGCGCCCTGGCCGGGGCCCTGGCGGCCATCACCGCGTCGGTGGTCGGCGTGATTGCGAACCTCGCGCTGTGGTTCGCCCTGCACGTGATGTTCGCCGAGGTGAGGGTGGTGTCGGGCCTCGGCGCCACCCTCGACGTGCCGGTTCTCGCCAGCGTGAAGGTGGCCAGCGTGCTGCTGTTCGCCGGCGCCGCCTGGGGAATCTTCCGTGCGAAGGTCGGGGCGATGACGGTGCTGGGGGCTTCGGCCGCCGCGGGTGTGGTGCTGCACATGGCGGGGCTGGTTCGGCCGGGCTAGCTGGCCCGGCGATCTACAGAACCACGATCAAGACAAGCCAATTCTCCTCGTTCGCTCGATGGTCGCCCGGAAGCACGCGAGATAGCTGCCGAGGAGGCGCTCGACGATCTCGTCGGCCAGCGCTGCGTTGTACGTGTGGCTGGAGAGATTCCTGTCGCGCAGCATCTGCGACCACGTGCCGGCTTCCTCGTCCGTGATCAGGTGCAGTTTCAAGCCGGCAATCAGCGCCTCCCTGGGAGAGACCGCCTCCAGGCCGGAATCGGGCGCGATCTTCTGGAAGGTCTTCCAGAACAGTTCGAACGTGAACTCGAACGCTTGGATCAGGCCGGCCTTGTCGCGACGGTTCGTGACCGGCAGCGCCGCGTAACTCTCGAGCTCCGCCATCGCGCGCTCGAGGTTTTCCAACGCCCGGGTTCGGTCAGCCACGGAGAAGCCTGCCTTCGCTCAGGATGCGTTCGCGAAGCTCCGGAGCCGCACTCGCCATGTCCACGAGGTCGAGGTCCAGAAGGATGGGGGCCTGATCCTGCGCGGCATTGACGAACTGTGCCCAGGCCTCGGGCGAGGATTCGTGCTCGAACGCGAGGTCGAGGTCCGAATCGGGGCGGGCGTCACCGCGTGCGCGGGAACCGAAGAGGTAGACCCTGCGCAGGACGAGCGCGACTTCTGCGTGTTGCAGAAGCCCCTGCAGGCCCGCCAGGAAGGCCGGGTCGCTTTGCGCCGCGGCGGGTGTGCGGGCGCTTGCCGAAGTTGTCATGGGCGCAGGATAGACCCGGGCATGCATCGGCGCCACAGTGGGTGGTGGAAAAGAAAGGGACCGCAGGGAGGCACTGCCGCCGGCGGATTCACCGATCCGGTTCCACGGCTGCTCGGGAGCGTGCGGAGAGACCGGCGCCGGCGCCGCTGGACTGGCTGGAGCGCACGTGGTTGTTGACAGGCCAAGTGCATTGAACGCCATCGGATCTCCCCCTCGTGCCGCCGGCGGCGCCTCGCGCAATCGGCTCGTCGTCGCCGCGGGCCTGGCCGCGGTCGTGCTGGCGATCTACTCGCCGGTGCGCCACTTCGCGTTCCTCCACCTGGACGACAACGAGTACGTCACCGACAACGCGTTCGTGAACACAGGGTTCAGCGCGGCCAACATTGAGTGGGCGCTCACCGCCTTCCATTCCGGGCATTGGCATCCCCTGACGTGGCTTTCGCTGATGGCGGACTGTCACCTGTTTGGAATGAACGCGGGCGCCCTTCACCTGGTCAACGCCCTGATGTTCGCCATTTCGGTCGCGTTGCTGTTCCTCGCGATGGAGGAAGCCACCGGCCGTCGCTGGCGAAGCGCGTTTTTCGCAGCGCTGTGGGCCTTGCATCCCCTCCGGGTCGAATCGGTAGCGTGGGTGGCTGCACGCAAGGACGTGCTGAGCGGGCTGCTGCTGATGCTGTTGCTGTGGGTGTACGTGCGCTACACGCGCCGGGAGACCGCTCGCGGCTACGCGATGGTGCTGGCGGTGTACGCGCTCGGCCTGCTCGCGAAACCGACGCTGGCCATCGTGCCCTTCGGGCTCTTGTTGCTGGACTACTGGCCGCTCGGTCGTTTCGGTCTTCCACCGTCGTCGGAGGTCGCGGTCGAAAGCCCGGCACGCGCCAAACGGTCGCCGGGGTGGCTGCTTGCCGAGAAGGTCGCGCTTCTCGTGCTCGCCGTCGCGACGTTGTCGCGTACCTGGGGTGCCCAGCAGGCCGCCGGCGCGGTGATGACCGTAGAAGGGTTGACCCTGCCCGTGCGGATCGGCAACGCGCTGTGGAACTACGCGCTCTACCTCGGACGAAGCGTCTGGCCCTTCGATCTGGCCGTGTTCTATCCGCTCCACCCGGTTCCCGTCTTCCACGCCGTCGCGGTCGCGCTGGTGCTCGCGATGGTGACGCTGCTGCTGGTGCGCGAGCGCGCCCGTCGCCCCTGGCTGCTGGTCGGATGGTTGTGGTTCGCCGGCACGCTGGTGCCGGTGAGCGGACTGATCCAGTTCGGCGGCCAGGCGATGGCGGACCGCTACTCCTATATCCCCCACATCGGGCTCCTGCTCGCCGTCACCTGGGAGGCGGCCGAGCGAGTTTCAAACCGGGGACTGCCGCGTGCGGTGACCGCGGTGCTGGCGATGCTGGTGCTGGCAGGCAGCGCGGCGGCCACATCGTCCCAGCTTCGCTACTGGTCCGACAGCATCACGCTCTTTGAGCGTTCGCTCCAGGTGACCTCCGACAACTACTTCGTGCACAACAACCTCGGTGTGTCGCTGGAGGCAGCGGGGCGCCGGGAGGAGGCGGCCAGGCACTACGCCGAGGCTGTCCGCATCAATCCGGGATGGCCCGAGGCGCAGAACAATTTCGGCATCGTCAACGCGTGGCGTGGAGACTACGCGGCGGCCGCGCATCATTTTCGCGAGGCCTTGCGGGTGCGGCCGAACTTCGCGAAGGCCGAGAACAACCTTGCGACCGCGTTGTCCTACCAGGGCGATGCGGACGGCGCGCTGGCCCACTACCTGCGCGCCGTTGAACTGGATCCTTTCTACGTGGACGCACGCTATGCACTGGCCGACCTTTACGAGCGACGCGGACAGCTCGGCCAGGCCGAGGAGCACTATGCGTTCGTCGTCGCGCAAAGGCCCGGCTGGTCCCCCGCCATCGACAGGCTGCAGCGGGTGCGATCCGCAAGAGCCGCATCCGGTCGCTGAGCGAACCCCGGGTCCCGGCGGGCGCCTCAGCCTGGACGGGCGGGGGCGGTGGACCAGGAAGCGGGGGTGGCGAGGGGAGCCGTGCGTCGCCAAAGGTAGGGCGCGAGGCTGAGGGATTTGCGGGCGAGAGACGCCAGCACCGCCGGTCGAGCGTAGTGTCGTCGCGTGATCGCGCGCGCACGGTTGCCGAGGAACTCCGCGGAGAGCTCCCCGCCGGATAGGGCCGGCTCGGCCTGGGCCCGCGGCGAACCGAGCGCAACGCGCGCGGCGAGCACGTCGTCGTAGTACTTCGTGCCCGGATACGGATGCGCGAAGTGGATGGTCAGCAGGTCGGGTCGAGCGGCGCGCAGGAAGGCCTCGGTTTCGTCGACGGTTGCGGGTGTGTCCCACAGGAAGCCGATCATCGCGTAGCCGAGCGAGACGATGCCGTGCCGGTCGCAGCCGCGCATCGCGGCCGTCGCCCGCTCGAGGTCGGGCTTCTTGCGAACCTTCTCGCCAACGGAGCGACTTGCTGCGTCGATGCCGAAGCTGATGCCGTAGCATCCGGCCCGTCGCATCGCCGCCAGCACCTCGTCGTCCACGCATTCGACGCGCGTCGTCGTCACCCAGCGCGCGCGCCGGCACTGCTTCGCGATCGCTTCGCAGGTGGCCTTCGCCCAGCGGCGGTCGAGCGAGAACGTGTCGGCACGCAGGTAGAAGAAGTCGATGCCCGAGCGCTGCACTTCGGCCATCTCGGAGGCGACGCTGTCGGGCGACCGGTGCCGGGCCTGGTCGCCGCTGACCGTGTGCACGAGGCAATACGTACACGGGAACGGGCAGCCGCGCTGCACGCGAACGGTGGCTTGGGGAAGACCGAGGCCGCGAACCGTGTAACGGGAGGCATCGACGACGCTTCGGTCGGGGCGTGGCAGGGCGTCGAGGTCGGGAGCGAGGCCGGACGCGGTCGGGCAGACGACGCGCTCGCCGTCGCGGTACACGGTCCCTACCGCCTGGCGGTAGCCGCGGCGCGCGATCGAGGCGAATACGAGCTCGTACTCGCCACGCACGCAGAAATCGACTGCCGGAGCGCGTGCGAGGATCTCCTCGGCGAGCACGTAGCAGGGGGCGCCGCGCACGCCGATCGGGATGGCGGGCACGGCGCGGCGGATGCGCTCCGCCCACGCGAGGTCGTCGTCGAGGGTGCCGAACGTGGCCACCAGGATGACGAGATCCGGCTGCAGGCGCGCCACGGCTGCCAGCGTCTCGTCGGCCGTCAGGCCGAGCGCGGGCGCATCGATCACGAAAGGTTCGGCTCCCGCCTGCCTCAGCGCCCCGGCGGCTTCGCACTCTTCCATCGGGGGGCGCATCGACGGGATCAGGTCGGGGCTGAAGTAGGACTGGCAACGGTCCTCACGGCAGTACGCACCGGTCGGACAGAGGAGCAGCAGCACCTTGCGATGAACCAGGGCTGGGTGCCCCGGTGTCCCGTCCAGTGCGTCGGTCGATTCCATCGTGTCGAAGCGGTTCCTTCTGCCGCGATCCCGGGTGCGTGGAACCGGAACGGCGCCCGGTGTCCTGCCGCTGGCGGCGTCGCTGGTCCCGGCGCGGCGTACGCCGCGGCTTCCGCTAGGGACCCGGAACCGCCACGCAGGGCTCGCAGATGAGCGACGGCTTCTGGACCGACAACTCGAGCGCGCCGATCACGGATCCGGAGGCGTTGACGGTACTCGCGGTTGCGAGCTTGGCGCCCGTCGCCTTGTAGCAGCACTGCTGGGCCAGCGGATCGCTGATCGGAGAACCGTCCAGGGAAGCCGGCGAGCAGAACAGTGCAGGCTTCTTGACGTCGACGGTGTCGGTGGCGAACTCGTCGGTGACCGCGAGGTCGGCGGTGCCGACGAAGGCGGCCGGGGTCTTGAGGTCCTTGACCTTCCAGCACTGCAACGGGTTGTCGATCGGGGCACCGGCGCATTGTTCGCAGACCAGAGCCCGCTTGCTGAGCTGGAGTTGCAGCGAGCCGCCGACCACTCCGGTCACGTTGTAGCTGACGGCGGGATCGAGCTTGTCTCCCTTGGCCTTGACGCAGCACTGGCGCGGGTCGGGATCCGCGACCGCGTCCCCGTCCAGCCCGGCGGGCGCGCAGTAGAGGCTGACGCCGGTGAGGTCCACGTTGCCGCTCGCGACCTCATCGGTGACGACGACGCCGGTCTGCTTCACGAACGCGGGGTTCTTCAGGTCCTTGACCTTCCAGCAGCGGCGTTCGTTGCGGTCCAGGCACATCGTCGCCCCGGCCTCCGGCTGGAAGGTCCCGTCCTCGCAGTCGAGACATTCGACGGCGGCGGAAGCGTCCTGGTAGCTGCCGGGACTGCAATCGGTGCAGGCGGTCTGGCCCAACGAACTGCTGAAGGTCCCCGGGCTGCAGCTGGTGCAGGTGGTCGACGCCGCAGCGCTACTGAACGATCCGGTACCACAGTTGGTGCAGGCGGTCTGGGCCTGGGCGCTGTTGAAGGTTCCGGCACTGCAGTTGCTGCAGGTGGTGGAGGCCGGGACGGAGCTGAAGGTTCCGGTCCCGCAGTCGGTGCAGGCGGTCTGGCCCAGGGAGCCGTTGAAGGTTCCGACGGGGCAATCGAAGCAACTGGTGGCGGCCTGGACAGAAGTGAAAGTTCCGGCGGGGCACGGGGTGCAGGGGTCTTGGCCGGTCATGCTGAACGTTCCTGGTACGCAGTCGGCGGCATGAGCCGCGGGTGGCGTCCAGACCGACAAGATCGCGACCATCAGAATCCCAAGCCAACTCTTCATCGTGATGCCTTCCACCTTTGGACGTCGTCGGCTTCGCCGACTTCCGCGCGTTGGACGGGGGGTATCATCGTTCCGCGGCCCGGGCCAGCGGGGGCGGGCAGGGCGCGAGGTCGTCGCCCGCCGCGCATCGGGAGTCCCCGCCTGCACCGGCCCTCCAAAGGGCCGGTGCAGGCGGGGACCGCATCAGCGGCAGGTTCCCTTGCGGGTGTTGCAGTTGTTGGAGCAGCAGTCGCCGTTGGCCGAGCAGGCCGACTGGGGCGCGCCGCAGGTTCCGCCGGTGCAGCCGCTGGTGTCGTACTGGCATCCGCTGCAGCCGAGGCTACCGCCCGTGAAGCCGAGGCTCGTGCAGCTGTCGGCCAGCGGCACGCCGGCCTCGCACTGCTCGCTGCCCTCGACGACACCGTCCCCGCAAATCGTCGGCGCGGCCGCGCAGACGCGGGAAGCCGGCTTGCCGCCCGTGCAGTTGCCCACGCCCGAACAGCAGTTGGTGGTCTCGGTGCAGGGGCCACCCTCGCCATCTGCGAAGCACTGGGACGGCAGCGTGGTGGTCGTCGTGGTGGACGATGTAGTCGTGGTCGAGGACGTCGTGGTCGAGGTGGTGGTCGTCGTCGACGTGGTGGTCGTCGTCGGCGTCTCCGAGTACGTCCACAGGGACCAGCCCATGCGCTCGTGGCCGTACTGGTTCCAGATGGGGTTCTTGCCGCCGCTGATGTTCGGGTAGTCCGGCGCGCCCGACCCGGAGCCGGTCCCGCCGAAGACGCCGACGTAGATGGTGTCCCCGGTGTAAGTCGGGTGGGTGTCGTCCGACTGGATGTAGTCGTAGCTGGCCCCGGGCGAAACGAGGTGGACGTTGGCATCGCGGACCGTGGAGCGCAGGGTCTGGGTGACGCGGGTCACGTAATCCTGCTCGCTCTCTCCCTGGACGTAGGCCAATGCCTGCGAGTCCACGAGAC
>JBHEPB010000327.1:0-3107 GCA_046260515.1 Binatia bacterium | reverse complement strand
GAGGAAGGTCATGATCCACGCGAGCACGAGACCGGTCAGGAACCAGCCGTACGCGAACAGCACGGTCGCGACCGCCGCAAGCACGAGGCTGGCGGAGGTGACCGCGTTGGGGCTGATGCCGCGCGTGGAGCAGAACTTGGTCACGAGGCGAGCCGGGCGCGGCCACACGAACTTGGTGACGAGGTCGGTGACACCCTTGTACGAGTTGCCGAACAGCACCGCCTCGAGTTCGGCCGCGCGTTCGGCGCGGATGGGCCACAGCTGGGGCGGCGAGGCCTTGCGCAGCTTGCGCATGTACGAGGCCGACAGTGACTCGACCGTCTCCGTGCGCCACGACGGAACTGACGAAACCTCGCGCCCGTTGCCGGCGCCCTCCAGCACCTCGAACGCCGCGCGCGCGCAGGTTGCGTCGGTGCGGACCGCCACCGCCTCCGCGTCGCTTTGCGGGCCGGCGCGAAGCACGGTCTGGGCGGCCGCGAGCAGGTCGGCGATCGTGCGGTCCTCGAACAGGTAGTCGGCGCGCAGCAGCAGCACGGGTTCGCCGCTGGCGAGAGCCTCGGCCGCTTCGCAGAAGCGGAAGGGGCCGATGGCGGCGAGTTGGCGACGAATGCGCTCCGAACTCGAGATGCCCCACAGGTCGGCGGGGCAGCGGCCGACGACGGCGACCCGGATGGACGGCGGGATGGCAGGGAGGGTCATCGTGGGCAACGGGAAGGCCGGGTTCTCCACGGACTAGCGGCGGTTGCCGTTGCCGTGCCCCACGATCCGCATCGATTCGTCGAATTCGAAGACGATGGGTTCACAGGTGTTGATGACTTCGCGGCCGACGTCCATGACGGAAATTTGTGACAGAAGGCGCGTCAGGGCGCGAATGGTATTCTTGTGCGCGACGACGAGGGTGTCGATGCCGCGCGACAGGCTCGGCGCGATCTCGCTTTCCCATGCCGGCGTGAGGCGGATGCGTGCGTCTCCGAGGCTCTCGCCGGCGGGCAGCAGGCCCCGTGGCACGTCGGCATAACGGGGATCGTTGGCCGGGTGGCGAGGGTCTCCCGCGCGCAGCATCGGCGGCGGCACGTCGTGGGATTTCTTGCAGCGCACCACCACCGAGGGGCCGAAGCGCAGCACGCCCTGCCACCACAGCAGGCCCTGCAGCGCGCCGTAGTGGCGCTCGTTGAGGCGCCACGTGGTGTGGATCGGGAGTTCACGCTGGCCCATCGCGAGCAGCACGAGGCCGGCAGTGTCGGATGCACGCTGGAGGCACGACGAATAGCACGCGCCGAAGCGGATGCCGCTGGCGGCGATCACCTCGCCGGCACGCCGCGACTCGTCGCGGCCGCGGCTGGTAAGGGGCACGTCCGTCCAGCCGGTGAAGCGCCCTTCGCTGTTCCACTGGCTCTCGCCGTGGCGCAGCAGCATCAGTCGCGCGTGCGCACGCGCGTGCCCGTTGACGGCCGGCTCGTGGCGAACGGCCGCGTTCACGCGTCGCCTCCAGCCGCGCGAGGTATCGGCGCGACGCCTACCAGAGCGGCGACCCTCGCCGCAACGCGGTCGGCCTCGGTCCATGCCCGTTGCCAGCCCGTTTCGATCGGCTGGGCGAAGGGGCGCGCGAGGCCGGCGGAGTAGAGGCCGGCGTGCATCGCATTCAGGTCGCGCAACGGTTGCACGAGGCCGCGCTCGATCAGGCGCGTGCACCAGCGCTCGAGCGGCGTTCGCTGCATGGCCGGGCCGGGCGCTGCATGGGACTGCACCCAGGAGCGGATGATATTGCGCGGCTTGAACGCGTGGCTGCGCCGAACGGGCGCGTCGTAGATGTAGGTGGGCTTCCCGGCTGCGACGGCTTCGGCGATCATCGATTCGCTGTCACCGGTCACGACGAGCACGTCCGCGACGGCCAGGCAGCCGAAGTATGGGTTCTCGGGGTCGTCACGTTTCCATTCATACACCGAAGCAGAACCGACGAGGGAATCTTTCAGTCCGGCGAGCGCTTCGCGACCTGTGCGCGGACTGGTGACGATGTGGAGCGCGCCGCCGGCCGCGGTGGTCGCTGCGGCGACTTCCCGAGCCATGCGGCGGGCCGTCGTTGCATCGATGTCGTGGGAGGCCGAGCGACCGCCGACCAGCAGCGCGACCCACGGCCGCGGCCGGCTGCCGAAGAGTCCCGCCCAGCGACGGCGTGCCTCGGCGAGACGGGCCGGAGTGACGGCGGTGAGCGGGGCGAGGATCTCCTCGCGGCTGGGATGCGGGGGCTGGCGGAAGTGCGTGCAGGTGACCGTGAGGTCGAACTCCTCGGCAACGTTGCCGCCCTTGCGGCCGAGCTGGACGAGGCGCGTGCGGCCGTGGCTCTGGCGTCCGATCCAGCGGGCGACCGGAGCCGCGCGCTTGCCGGTGGCGATCACGAGGTCGGGCCACGGGGGCTCGAGCGGTGAGGAGAGTGTGAGGTCCACGGATTCGATCGAAGCACCGAGTCGTCGGCCGCTGCGCTTGGCCTTGGCGTTGAAGTGAAGATCCTTGCGTTCGCACGGCCAGCCGAGCGCATCGGCCAGGCCGAACGATTGCGTGGTGTGTCCGGCCTTGTCGTCGGTGAGGACCCAGACGCGCGGCAGCCGGTCGTCGGTCGAGGGAGTGGGCCATCGGGAAGACATGCGCTGGCGGCCGGGTCGGCCAGATATACCCGGTTCGCGCCGTTGTAAATCCTGCCTGCCGCAGCGGGGCGGGGTCGGCGTTTCGTCAGCGAAAATCCCGGCTGGACGCCTGCGCGGGTGTCCGGGTGACCAGCGGCGCCCAGAGCCGGTCGACGACGATGTGGCGGATGATGCCCTCGACCTGGAGCCTGCCGCTCAGGCCGAGAAAGGAGGCGGTCTTGGCGAGCACGGAGAACTTCTCGAGGACACTCTGCCACAGGACCGCGTTGACGAAGCCGGTTTCGTCCTCGAGGGTCATGAAGACGACGCCCTTGGCCGTGCCCGGCCTCTGGCGACAGATGACGATGCCGGCGTAGTCCACCCGACTGCCGTCCTTGCGACCGGCGAGTTCGGCCGCGCTCGGCAGGCCGCGACGGCGCAACTCGGCGCGCAGCGGTTCGAGGGGATAGCCGCGCACGCTGTGGG
>JBHEPB010000245.1:0-8285 GCA_046260515.1 Binatia bacterium | reverse complement strand
GCCATGTTGTCCGGGAGCTAACGAGGGCGACCCCGCGAAGGGTCCCCCCCGCCTCTCTGCGCATCTCCGGGCTGCACGGCTATTACCAGACGTCGCCGGTAGTCACCAGACAAAAAATCACAAGAATGTAGGGTTTCGACGCCTCCCGATGAAGGTCTCCCTCACATCCGGCGTGTCGCGAACCCCGGACAGGGATACCTGGACTCGTTTCTCCGACGCCCCGTTGGTCGCCGCGGGATCGAGTTGGGTTATTCCGGTCTGCCTGCAAATGGGCCGGCCCGCGATCCGCCCTGTCCATGGTCCGCGACCGCACCCGTTTGGGTGTCCCGGCGCGCCGGCCGTCGCTTCAGGACTGGCTTTCCGGCGTCGTGACCCTCAGGCCGTCCAGGTCCTCGTGCATCGGGATCTGGCAGCCCAGGCGGGAGTTGGCCGTGACGTTCGGCGCAAAGGCCAGCATCGCTTCCTCCGTCTCGCTGCGTCCGCCCACCTTGGCCAGCCACGCCCCGTCCACGTAAACGTGACATGTGGCACAGGCGCAGTTTCCGCCGCAGTCGGCGTCGATGCCGGGCACGTCCAGGCGGCGGGCCACTTCCATCACGGACTCGCCCTTGTTGGCCTCGACGGTCCTCTCGTGGCCCTCGTGGTCGGTGAAGGTGATCTTCGGCATGAACCTTTCTCCTCGGTGTCAGTGGGCGTCGACGATGTCCTTCATCGACACGGTGGAATCCGCGAGAGCCTCGGGATCCGGTTGGGCCCCGCGCTGGATCAGCTGGCGCGAGGCCATGAACTCCATGGGACTGGCCACCGCATCCACCGCCAGCAGCACTCCGCCGCGAAGGTAGAAGGCGGCGAAGCGGCGCATGCCAGGGTCGCCGCGGACGACGATGCGGTCGAAGCCGTGGCCGAGCCCGGCGATCTGCAGCTTCAGGTCGTACTGGTTGGACCAGAACCAGGGAACGTCCTCGGGCGGCCGCGGACGCCCGAGGATGGAGGCTGCCGCCAGCTTCCCCTGCTCGATGGCGTTGTGCACGCTCTCGAGGCGCCCCTGGCGGCCGTAGTGGACGAGGGGACGGCTGGTGCAGTCGCCGACCGCAAAGACCGCGGGATCGCTGGTGCGCGCGTCGCGATCGACGACGATGCCGTCGGCGCAGGCCAGCCCGCAGGCCGCGGCCAGATCCGTTCGGGGAAGGATGCCGATGCCGACCACGGCCAGGTCGGCCTCCACGCGGGCGCCGCCGGCCAGGCGGGCCGCCGCCAGGGCGCCGTCGCCTTCGAGGGCCTCCAGACGCACCCCGCAGCGCAGGTCCACGCCGCGGGAGCGGTGCTCGGCCTCGAAAAACGAAGAGACCACCTCCCCCGTCACCCTGGCCAGCACCCGGTCCATCGCTTCCAGCACCGTCACTTCGAGTCCGAGGGTGCGCGCGACCGCGGCCACCTCGAGGCCGATGTAACCGGCGCCGACCACCACGAGGCGGGCGCCGGTCCGCATCGCTTCGCGGATGCGCCGGGTGTCGGCGATGGTCCTCAACTCGAAAACGCCGGCGAGGTCGGCTCCCGGCAGGGGCAGGGGGCGGGGGCGCGATCCCGTTGCCAGCACGAGGGCGTCCCACTCCAGGTCGCTCCCGTCGTCGAGCCCCACCCTGCGGTGCTCGCGGTCGACCCCCACCACGGCCGTCCCCGTGCGCAGGTCGATCGCGTTGGCCCCGTACCAGTCGGCCGGCTTGAAGAAGAGCCTCTCCTCGGCCAGCTCGCCCTTCAGGAAATCCTTGGAGAGGGGCGGCCTCTCGTAGGGCGGCGCCGCCTCGTCGCCGACGACGGTGATCGCGCCCTCGTAGCCCCACTGGCGGAGCGAGAACGCAACCTGGGCGCCGGCCTGGCCGGCGCCCACGATGACGACGCGGGCGACGTTCATGGGGTTCGCGCTGGGGCAGCCGGCCGCCTCAGGCGGCAGGGATGCTCACCATCATCCGCGCGTAGCCTTTGACGAAGCTGTTGGGCACCCGCTCCGGCTCCTCGAGCACGTCGATGCGGTCGAAGCGCTGGAGGATCTCCTCCCACAGGATGCGCAGCTGCAGGTCGGCCAGGCGGTTGCCCACGCAGCGGTGGATGCCGAAGCCGAAGGCCATGTGCTGGCGCGCGTTCTTGCGATCGACGCGAAACGCATTCGGGTCCTCGAAGATGCGCTCGTCGCGGTTGCCCGAGACGTACCACATCACCACCCGGTCCCCCTTGCGGATGGTCTTGCCCCCGAGCTCGTGGTCCTCCAGCGCCGTGCGCCGCATGTGGGCCAGGGGCGTCTGCCAGCGGATGATCTCAGAGACCATGTTGGCGATCAGGCTGCGGTCCTTCTTCACCTTCTCGAACTGGTCGGGATTCCTGCTGAGGGCGTAGAGGCCTCCCGTCATCGAGTTGCGCGTGGTGTCGTTGCCGCCGACGATCAGCAGGATGAGGTTCCCGAAGTACTCGGTGGGCGTCATGTTCCGCGTGTTCTCGTGGTGCGCCATCATCGACACCAGGTCGCCGCGGCGCTCGGGCGAGTTGACCCTCTCGTTCCACAGCCCCGTGAAGACCTCGAGGCATTCGAGCATCTCGCGCTCCCACTGCTCACGGCCGCCGGGACAGATCGCCGGGTTGTGCTCGCCGGTGGCCACGTCGGACCAGCGCGTCAGGCGGCGGCGGTCCTCGAAGGGAAAGTCGAAGAGGGTCGCCAGCATCATCGTGGTCAGTTCGATGGACACCCTGTCCACCCAGTCGAAGGCCTCGCCGCGCGGCAGGCTGTCCAGAAGCGTCTGCGTCCTCTCGCGGATCAGCACTTCGAACTGCCTCAGGAACTCGGGACCGACGATGGGCTGCACGGTGGTGCGATGCAGCGTGTGCTGCGGCTCGTCCATGGTGATGAAGCCGGCCGGGAACTCCGGGTCGGCGTCGAAGATCACGATGCCGCCGTTGCTGATGTCCGACGAGAAGACCTTGTGGTTGGTGTCCACCGCCATGATGTCGGCGTAGCGGGTGACGGACCAGTAGGGACCGGAGAAGCTGTCCGGGCAGAAGTGAACGGGGTCTTCGGCGCGCAGGCGCTCGAAACGGTCCCAGAAGAGTTCGCGGCGCCAGAGCTCGGGATCCGAAATGTCGAGGGTGGCCAGGTCCACGTCCCGGGCGGGCGGGATCACCGCGTCGCGATCGAAATGGTTGGGGTGAAGCTTTTCCATCGATTCTCCTCCCGGAAAGAACACTCGCGCGCCGGACAACTCGTGGTCCGAGTTGCTGGACCCGACGCGCTTAGCCAAGCCGCATTCCGGAGTCCAGTTGGCCCGCGTCCCTTCAGAAACCGATGGTCACCAAAGAATTCGAGAACCGTCCCCGCGTCGCGCCATCGACGAAAGGGAAGGAGCGGAAGAAGTCGTTGCGCGTCAGGGCAGGACCGCGCGCCTTCACCCTGGCCGCCCAGGCCGCAGAGGAGCCGCAGTCGCCGTTCAGGTGGTGGGCGACCGCGGCGATGAGGGCGATGAGAACGTGGGCGTTGGGCGAGCGGGCGGCCTTCTCCGCCCAGGACGCCCCTTCGGCCTCCTCGCCGCGCACGATGTGCGACAGGGCCCTCGTGGCCGACATCGCGTAGTAGAGCGGATCCAGGGGACTCAGGGCCATGGCCAGGTCGGCATCGCTGCGGCCCTCGGCCCCGCGCCCGCAGAGGGCGTGGATGAGGGCCCGGGCATAGATGCCCTGGGCGTAGTTGGGGCTGATGGCCGTGGCCCTCTCCAACCACGCCTGCGAGGCCTCCAGGTCGCCCTCGAGCCAGTGGCTGCGTCCCATCGTGAAATTGGCGAAGGGGTCCAGCGGATCCAGCTCAACACTGCGTTCGGCGGCGCGCCGGGCAGCGATCACTTCGGCGTCGTTGTCGGGCGTGTAGCGCAGGAAGGCGTTCTGGAAATGCACGAAAGACAGCCCGGCGTGGGCCCTTGCGAAGCCCGCATCCTTGTCCGCCGCCGCCGCGAAGAGGCGGCCGGCTTCCGCGTTGTCGCCGCGATTGAAGCGGAACATGTGCTGGAGGCCGAGGTGGTAGGCCGACCAGGCGTCCAGGTTCTCCGAGGCCAGGTGGCGGGCCGCGTTCGCCTCGTTCAGGGGAATCTGCACCTCGAGGGCGGCGACCACGCGCGCCAGGATCAGCGCTCGCGTCGCGTGGATGTCGGCGATTCCCGACACGAAGCGGTCGGCCCACACCACCCCGCCGTCGCTCGTGTCCACGAGCTGTACCGTCACCGTGAGCGTGGAGCCGGCCGCATCGACCATGCCGGAGAGGCAGTAGCGCACGCCGAGGACCTTGCCGACCTCGACAGCGTCAGGAGCCGCCGACCGGAAACGGAACGACGAGCCCCGGGCGATGACGAAGAGCCAGCGCAGACGCGAGAGCTCGGCGATCAGCTCGTCGGGCAGGGCATCGGCCAGTCCGACGTGGGCGGCATCGGCCGCGACCAGGCGGAAAGGCAGCACCGCGATGGAGGGCTTGGTGCGGCCCGCCTCCTGGGCGGGGGGAGGCGCTTCGAGCGGCGCGGCGACCGCCGGCGCGGCAGCCGCCTCCCTCATCTCGGCGACGAAGCGGAAGCCGCGCCCATGGATGGTGCGGATGAAGCGCTGGGTCCTGCCGTCGTCGCCGAGGGCGCGGCGGGCGGACTTCACCCGGCTGTCCACCGCGGAATCCGAGACGATGCGCCCGTCCCAGACCTTCTCGATGATCTCGTCGCGGGAGACGAGGCGCTCGCTGTTCTCGGCCAGCAGCAGCAGGAGGGCAAAAACCTGGGGCTCCACGGCCACCGCTTCTCCCTGGCGACGCAGCTCGGCCCGGGAGCGGTCGAGTTCGAATTCGTCGAAACGGTAGAGCATCCGGCCCGACCATAGCGCATCGGCGGCGACGCTCCCACGTTTCTCCAGAGTTTCTCCAGGCTGTCTCCCAGCATGCCGGCGCGGCCGGAACTACAACGGGGCCAGTGGCTGCCGGAACGGTTCCGGCAGCCCGAGCCCGCAAGGAGAATCACCATGCCACTGGTCACCATCGACCTGATCCAGGACGTTTTCACCCCGCGCCAGAAGCAGGACCTCATCGAGAAGGTCACCGAGGCGATGATCAGCGTGGAAGGCGAGAGCATGCGCCCCGTCACCTGGGTGCGCATCAACGAGTTCCGCCAGGGCGACTGGGCCATCGGCGGCAAGACCTTGAAGGCCGACGACGTGCACGCCATGGCCGGCGTGAAAGCGGCCTGAGCCGGGGGCGCAAGAGGGCCCATCTGCGGCGTTGGACGGGGGCGGCGAGAGCTACGACGTACAGGAAGTACGCCTCCGCTCTCGCCGCCCCCGTCCGCCTTGCATCTGGACCCTCTATCGCCCCCGGCGTGAGAGGGATGGTTGGATATTCAATCCGCGGGAGGGAATCGAGCTACAGTTTCAGGGTGATTTCGAAGTAGGCGTAGTCGAGGTTGCCGTTGCCGGGGTACTGGGCGTCGACGGCGGAGTTGCCGAAGGCGTGGCCGTAGTAGGCGCCGAGCTTGACGCGGGGATGGGCGGCGTACTCGACCGAAATGTCGAGAAGGTCGGCCACGTCCGAGTGGCCGCGGGCGCTGTAGCCGCTGAAGCCGAACAGGGGCCTGGTCTGCGTGGCGCCGCCGCCGGCGTAGATCAGGTCTTCGCCTTCGGTGGCCCACAGGTGGTGCCAGTCGATGCGCAGGTCCACCACGTCCACCGGCACCAACACCAGCTGCAGGAAGACCTCTTCGTTGTTCATCATGTTGTAGAAGGGCGTCTGAGCGTAGAGGCGGGCCGTCGGCAGTACCTGGAAGAAGGTGCCGTGGTCGCCGTCGCCCGGATCGCTGTCGCCCGAGCCGCGGTACCATCCCGCGCGCAACCAGGGCTTGGTGGGAACGTCGACGAGGCGGTAGCCCGCTTCGAGGGAAAGGGCCCACGCGGCGTGGTCGAGGGATTCCCACTGGCCGCCCTGGGCGGCCGCCCACACGAGCAGGTCCACGTCGCCGGGGCCCCAGCGCTTCACGGCTTCCAGGTTGAGGCCCACCGTGTGGATCGAGATGTCGCCCGCGTCGGCCTGGCGCAGCGCGAGGTCGCGGTTGTCGGTGGCCACGAGGCCTCGCTCGTCCACGTAGTGGAGATAGAAGAGGCGTCCGTCCGAACGGGGAAGCCATTCGGGTTCGGTCGCCGTGAGCGCCGCGTACACGATGGCCACTTCCTCGACCTCGTTGTTGGCGCTGATGTTGAATCCGCCCGCCGTCGGCCGTCCTCCGGCCAGCGTGAAATTCCAGGGCGCGCGGGCGTAGCGCAGCGTGGCGCCGTCGAAGCTGCGCCCGACGTGGGTGTAATCGAAGCCGCCGACGAGGCGCTGGGAGATGCGGTTCTTCTTGAGCCACTGGAGGCCCGCGTCGGCAGCGGCGGTCTCCAGGCCGTCGTTGAGGATGTAACGCCCTCCGGCAACGCCAAGGCCCTTCACCACGGCGTCGCTCCACTCGAGCACGGCGCGGCGCACGCTCACCTCGCGCTGGTCCTTCTCGGCGGTGCTCGCGAAATACACGGCGCCGGGTCCGAGGCCCGGCGCGTCGTCGGGAATTCCGAAGAGTTCCACTTCCTGGCCTTCGAGGGTCACCTTCACGTCGCGCCATTTCGTCACCGCGCCGAAGCGGATCACGTTGGCGACGAAGGCGTAGCTCTCGTCGCCGCCTGCCGGCCCGGGGTCGAACCAGTCCACCACCTCGACGCGGAGGCGGTCGGACAGCAGGGGCTCGACCGTTACCTCCCCCGCTTTCCATACGAGAGGCTCGGCCGCGTCGGCCGGGACGGCGAACAGGATCGTCGCCGCGAGGACGCTTCGCAGAAAGGACTGGCTTCGGGCGGGTTTCATGGCGAACCTCCTGCCGTCAGGGCACCAGCAGCTTCGAGACCGCCGCGACGGCGTCGGTCACGTCCGTCTCCAGGCCGATGCTCTGGTGGACGACGCGCCCTTCGCGGTCGAGGACGGTGATCATGTTGCTGTGGGAGAAGCCGCCGTCCTGTTCCTGGCGGTAGCGGAAGCCGAGCAGGGCGCCCAACTCGCGCACGTCGCCGTCGCTGCCGCGCAGCAGGGTCCAGTCGCCCTCCAGTTCCATGCGCTTGGAGTACTCTTTCAGCTTGGAGGGGTCGTCGTGGGCCACATCCATGGAGACCAGCACGAAGCCGGCCTGGTCTTTCCCGGCTTCGGGCAGCGCGGCCTGCACCGACTTCATGCGACCGACGATGATGGGGCAGGCGTACTCGCAGCTCGAGTAGAAGATGGCGATCACGCGCACCTTGCCGCGCAGGGAGGCCAGGGGGATCTTCTCCCCGTCGGCACGCGTCCAGGTGGAGCCGAGCTGGTAGATGGAGGCGTCGTGCAGGGGCTTGTCCGTCTCCAGGGTGCCGTGGACGGCGCCGGCGGCCTGGGCCGGCGCGGCGTCCTTGGCGGCGGCCGGAGCGGGAGCGGCATCGGGAGCCTTTTGGGCGACAGCGTTTCCGCCGGTCCCGATCGCGACCAGCAGGGCAGCACAGGTGATCCTGGTCCAGTACAAACGTTTCATGGTTCTTCCTCCGTCAGGTCGCGGGCGCACCGGAACCCGAGGTTCGGCACGGCATACTTCGCTTCGAGGCTGCTGCGGAACGCGTAACGCATGAAGGCGGCGTAGTCGCGGAAGTCCGAGGCGCCCGCCGCACCGGCTCCACAGAAAAGGTTGCGCTCCAGGCCGGCGTCGGCGCGTGACTCGCCGGTGACCAGGGCCGTGTTGAAATCCTCGACCCACTCCCAGACCAGGCCGTGAAGCCCCTTCACGCCGTGGAAGTCGCGCTCGCCCGTGGCCACCGGCGGCAGGGGGAAGCGCGTGGGTTTGGCGTACCATTCGAGGATGCGGCGATAGTGATCGGGATCGTCCTTGCCGCGGGCCCTGGTGGCGCTGGCGGCAGCGGCCATCTCCCACTCGGCCAGCGTGGGCAGCCTCTTGCCGCGCCATTTCGCGTAGGCCCGCGCGCTGAACCACGACACGTTGGTGACCGGCCCGTCGGGAAGCACCTTCGAGGCGTCGCCCAGCTCGAGATCGCCGGCCCAGTGCCCGAGATAGCTGTTGTCGGTGAACAGCTTCAGCGCGCGCGAGCGTTGCCAGGCGGGGTTGGCGCGCACGAAGTCGAGGAACTCGGCGTTGGTGACCGGCAGGACGTCCAGGAAGAAAGCCGCCACCGGCTTCTCTCCCTCGTTCTTGTAGAGGGGCTCGTAGGTTCCGGCGGGG
>JBHEPB010000214.1:0-24286 GCA_046260515.1 Binatia bacterium | reverse complement strand
CGATGTCGTTGTTCGCGCGCCGGCCCTGCAGATGCTGCTCTTCGCCACCGGTCTCCTCGCGGGCGATGCGCAGGGAGCCCCCTCCTTCGAGGGCGACGCTGCCGCGGCCGCAAGGATCCCGACCCTCTTCGACTTCAGTCCCACCCCGGCCGAGCCTGTGGCGCGATCGGGGCCTCCCCCCACCGACCAACCCAAAGCAGGGCGCCGCGAGCGGCCCCAGCCCAGACCGGCCGCCCGTCGCGGTCGCCCAGGAGCAACAGGATCATGAGAAAAGTACATGGTGTCGGAGCCTCCCCGTTTGTCCGCAAGGTTCGCGTCGCGCTCGCGGAAAAGGGCCTCGACTACGAGCTCGAGCCGGTGTTTCCTTTCGGCGTGAGCGCGGACTTCAAGAAGATCAGCCCCCTCGGCAAGATCCCCGTGCTGCAGGAGGACGACTACTACCTGCCCGACTCCTCGGCCATCCTCGATTATCTCGAGGCCGCCCACCCGGCGCCGGCCCTCTTCCCCAAGGACCCGAAGGAGCGCGGTCGCGCGGTCTTCCTCGAGGAGTACGCCGACGGCGGCATCGCCGCCAAGATCACCGGCGCCATCTTCTTCCAGCGCATCGTGGGCCCCCGCTTCATGGGGCAGCCCACCGACGAAGCCGTTGTACAGAAGGCGATCGACGAGGACGTTCCTCCCATGTTCGACTACCTGGAAGCGCTTCTCGCCGGGGGACGGAAGTTCCTCGTGGGCGATGCGCTCTCGATCGCCGACATTTCGGTGACGAGCCAGTTCGTGAACCTCGCCCACGCGCAGTTCACGGTGGACAAGAAGCGCTGGCCGAACCTGGCCGCCTACGTGGAGGGGATCATGGCGCGTCCGTCCTTCGCCGGGCTCATCGCGGAAGAGAAGGCCCTCTTCGGCGGCTGAGTCGCGGCCTCGAGCAGGGATCGTCGCGGCATCTCCTCCTCTTTGCCGGGGCGGTCCTCCCCGGCGGGCGCGGCACTGGGCGCCGCGTCCGCCGACCCTTTCCCGCCGTCCTCGCCCCGGCTTCAGTGGGCGACGATGCGGTAGAGATTTCCCGGCAGATCCACGATGTAGAGTTCCCCGCGCGCATCCTCGCCGAAGGAGACGATGAAGCCGGGGTCGATTCCCGTGGAGGTGGCATCCGCGGTGCGGTCCTGGGCGTTCACCGCCATTCCGCCGCTGATCTCGAAGGTCCTCACGAAGTTGTTGCAGGAGTCCGAGTAGAAGTAGGTGCCCGCCCGGTCCGTCATCGAACAGCCGCGATACACGAAGCCGCCGACCACCGAGGCGCAGGGCCCGAAGTGGGCGTACTCGAGAGTGGGCATCGTGAAGCCGACGGGCGGCGCCGGGCACATCGGCGCCGGCGCCGGCTCGTAGCAGACGCTGCCCTCGAAGATGTCCCAGCCCCAGTTCTCGCCGCCGCTGCTCGCCGCCGGCTGCCAGTCGATCTCCTCGCGCGAGCCCTGGCCCACGTCGCCGATCAGCAGGTCTCCAGTGCCGCGGTCGAAGCTGAAGCGCCAGGGATTGCGCAGCCCCTTGGCCCAGATGAGTTCGAGCTCGCCGCTGCCGTCCACGTAGCCCGGGTTGCTCGGCGGCACGGCGTAGTAAGGCGGCGTCTCCACGTCCACGTCGAAGCGCAGCATCTTGCCAAGCAGCTCGCCGTCGTCCTGCGCGTTCTCGTAGGGATCGCCTCCGCCGCCGCCGTCGCCCATTCCCACGTAGAGGTAGCCGTCCGGGCCGAAGGCCGCCTGCCCGCCGTTGTGGTTGTTCTCCGGCTGGAGGATCACCAGCAGGATCTCGGCCGTCGACTCGTCGGCGGCGTCCGGGTTCCCGGGGTCGGCCTCGTAGCGCGCGATCGTCGTGTGCCCGGAGTTGTTCGTGTAGTTCACGAAGAAACGACGGTTGGTCTCGTAGTCGGGATGGAAGGCCATGCTGAGGAGACCACCTTCGCCGCTGGTGCCGACCAGGTCCGCGATGTCGAGGAAAGGCTGGGGAAGGACGCTGTCGTCGGAGAGATCGAGGATGCGGATCCTTCCGTCCCTCTCGACCACGAACAGGCGCGAAGGATCCAGGGGCGGAGCGGTCGCATGGATGGGCGAGTTGAACGCCGAACTCACCAGCACCGCGTCGATGGACGTTCCCGACACCTGGAGCACCCCAGCACACAGCGCGCTTGCGTTCTCCAGCACGCAGAGGCCGGAGCAACCGTCGCCGTCCATGGCGTTGCCGTCGTCGCACTCCTCGGGAAGCGAGGCCACGCCGTCGCCGCAGTCCGGGACCAGCATGCACGCGCAGCTGACCGAACAAAGACCCGGACAGGCCGCGTCGTCGCTTCCGTCGCAGGCCTGGCCGGGGCCCGTCACGGCGTCCCCGCACACCGGGGAAAGGGCCGCGACCGCGTCTTCGGCGGCGGCCGTCAGGAGGGCATCGAGGGCGCCGTCGTCGCCGACGCTCGTGCATCCCCCCTTCGCTTCGGCCCTCGCGAAGAACGTGTCCAGCTTGGCGTCGGCGCGGGAGAAGCAGTCGGCAACGGGGCCTTCGCTTCTGGCGGCGGCGGCGCTGTAGCAGGTGAGCAAGGCGCGCAGGTGTTTCGCGGAGCCCTTCATCTTGGACGAGGCGCAGACGCGCGCGTCATCGTCCGGGTCGGGTGCCAGCGCCGCGAGCACGGCGTCGACATCCGCGCCGACCAGGGCCTGCGTGCTGCCGGCATCGCCGGCTGTCGCGCAGCCGCCGGCGGCATCCGCCTTGTCGAACGCGGAGGACAATTTCGAAGCTGCCCTCGACGTGCAGGCCGCGTCCACCGCTTCGCCCCGGCGCGTGGACCTGGCGTGGCACTGGAGCAGGCCCTGTCCGAAGCGGCCGGCGGCTTTCATCTTCACGGCGCCGCAGCGGTCGGCAGCGGGATCGGCCAGGGCAGTCGAGGCCAGGGCGCCGACCAGGAGCATCGGCATCACGACGGTCTTCCATCCATTGTTCACGTGGTGGTCCCTCCCGCACCGCTCCCCGCGGTGCTGCCGGCATCATAGGCAGGGCTCCGGACAGCCAGGAAGACCCTTCCCGGCTCCCGATCCCCCAGCGGCGGGGCGCGCCCTCGCATCGCTGCCGACGTGTGCTAGGACGGCGCCATGTCGTGTGAAGTCCTGCTGACCGGCGCCACCGGCCTCCTCGGCAACGCCATCGCCCGCCTTCTCGTCGCGGAAGGACGTCGCGTCCGGGCCCTGGTGAGAAACCCCCAGCGCGCGGCCTCCGTGGTGCCGGCAGCCTGCGAACTCGCCGTGGGTGACGTCACCGATGCGGCTTCGGTGCTGGCCGCGAGCAGCGGCTGCGAAGTGATCTACCATGCGGCCGGACTCCCCGAGCAGTGGCTCGCTGATCCTTCGGGGTTCGATCGCGTCAACGTCGGCGGCACGCGCAACGTGGTGGCCGCAGCCGTCGCCGTCCGTGCGAAGCGTTTCGTTTATGCCAGCACCATCGACGTGTTCCGCTTCGCGCCACCCGGACAACCCTTCGACGAAAGCGAACTCGACGCCGCGCCGAAGGCGACGGCCTACGAGAGATCCAAGCAGGAAGCCGACCGCATCGTCACCGCCGCCGTGGCCGACGGACTTCCCGCCGTCTTCCTGCATCCTTCCGGGATCTACGGGCCGGGGCCTCTCACCTCGCCCGGCACCAACCACCTGATCGCCGACCTGGTTCGCGGCAAGGTTCCCATGCTGCTGCCCGGCGCCATCCCCGTCGTGTACTCCGAGGATGTCGCGCGGGGACACCTGCTGGCCGAACGCCTGGCGCCCGTCGGCGCGCGCTACATCCTCAGCGAGTCCACGCACTCGCTGTCGGCCATCGCCGAAGCCGTGCAGCGCGAAACAGGCGCCGACGGCCGCGGCAGCAAGGTGCCGCCGGTGATGCCGATGGCCGTCGCCAAGGTCGTCGCCGCCGTCGGCGAGTTCGTCTCCGGCTGGACGGGCACGCCTCCCCTGCTTCCGAAAGGCCAGCTCGAGTTCCTGCAGTACGGCGCCGTGCCCTCGGGCGAGAAGGCCGTGCGCGAACTCGGATGGAATCCCCGTCCCTTCGAGCAGGGCCTTCGCGAAACGCTGGCCTTCCTGCGCGAACGGGGCCGCATCTGACGACGAGGCCGGTTCATCCGCCGCCGGCCGCGGCGGACGCAGGAAGGACACAAGGAGGATCCCGTGGGAGTGGCCGAGAACAAGAACCTGGTCAGGCTCTACTTCGACGCCGTGAACCGCGGCGACATCGACACCATCACCTCCCTCCTCCACGAGGACGCGTCGTTCTGGGTGCCGCCTTCCCTACCCGACGGCGTCGAGTTCCGCGGTAAGGCGATGGTGCTCCGCCTCTTCACCGAGTCGGTGGGGCTCTACGACGTGGAGGCCGGGCTGACGGTGACGATCCACTGCCTGACGGCCGAGGAAGACAGGGTGGCCGCTGAACTCACGATCCGCGGCAAAGCCGCTGCCGACGGCGGCGACTACGAGAACTGGTATCACTTCCTCTTCCGCGTGAAGGAAGGACGCATCCTCACCATTCGCGAGCACCTCGACTCGCTCTACGCCTTCCGCAAGCTCTTCGTCCCTGCCGGGATCACCGAGCGAAGCCACTGCAAGTGGCTTCCCGAAACATAGCGGGAGCGGGATCAGGGAGCCGGGGCGGGACTCGGGGGGAGTTGTTCTTCGAGAGTGGCTGCTGTTCCGGAGGCTTCGCCGCCGTAGGCTGCGCTTCCCGAAGCGTCCCCGCTTTCGGCGGCCGTGCCTGAGGCCGCATCGCCGAAAGCCGCGGAGCCCGAGGCCTCGCCTCCGAAAGCGGCCGAGCCCGAGGCGTCGCCGCCGGGAATCGCGTCGGGGCCGGAAGCGACGTCGGCCGCAGCTTCCGGCGCCTTGGCCGGGGCGGCCGGCGCCGGCTTCGTCGTGCTCGCCGCCGGCCGCGACGGCTTGGCGGGGGCCTTGCGCGCCGACTTCGACGGCGCCGGCTTGGCCGGGGTCTTGGAGGCCGTGGTCGCCCGCGGGCGCGGCAGGGCCGCCAGGAAGTACCACGTGGACTTGGGAATGTTGGTGACCTTCTGCTCGAACAGGATGTTGTTCGCCGTGTAGCCGCGCCCGTAATAGGTGCGCGTGTCGTCCTCCGACATGCCGAGGTAGCCGCCGGAAAGGGACACGCCCGCGAACAGGCCGCGGGAACGGGCGTAGGAGTAGATCTGCGCCGTGAAGCGGCCGTCGGTTCCCGCCACGGCTTCGCGACCCACCGGGCCCGCGGCGACGCCGGCGTCGCCGGAAAGCTGAACCTTGCTGCGAAGCAGGGAATGCACGCTCTCGGTGGTCATGAAGAACAGCACGACGTCGGTGGAACTGACTCCGGCCTGGAACCCAAAGCTGCCGCCGGTCATCGTGACGACGATGGGCGGGCTCCATTCCCCCGTCTTCGAACGACAGCTGAGGAGGCCCTGGCCGTAGCGGCCTCCGACCACCCAGGCCGCCTTGATCACGTTCGGCACGACGGCCACGCAGCGGCTGCGCGCCAGCAGGTCGCCGGGGATCTTCGCGTCGGGAGCAGCACGCATCTCGCGAAAAACGATTCCGGCACGCTGGGAAAGGTCGTCGAGTTCGGCACGGGTAGCAGCCCACGCGTCACCGGCCGGCAACAGGCTGGCCCCGGCGAGCAGCAGGGCCGGAAAGAAAGAAAGACGGAGTCTTCGCGGCGTGGCGAACATGGAAACCTCGATAAGCTGGTGGGGGGAGCCCAACGCGGGATTATACCGCCGGGTCCCGCCGGCTAGAAAGGCCGTCCGGGCCATTTTCGAAGACGCGCGCCTCGAGTCTCAGCACTTCGCTTACCCGGTCGAGGAATTCCTCCCTCGTGGGCGCCCCCCCGTTGTTGAACTGGCCGTCGATGTAGAGGGACGCCAGCCCGTGAACCAGCCCCCAGGCCCGCATCGCTCGTTTCTCGATTTCATCGTCAGCGAAGAGGCCGGCCTCCGAGCACTCGCGGAGCACCGAACCGAGGGCCCCGAAGGCGGTCATCGCCGCCCCGTGGAGGCCGTCGTAAGCGCGCTTGTCCGGGATCTCGGGTCCGAACATCACCCGGTAGTGGGCCGGGTTCTCGATCGCGAACTTCACGTAGGCCAACCCACGCCGCCAGAACGAATCCAACGGGCCCTCCGCGTCGGCTGCGGCGGCCAGGCAGGCGCGCTCGAGGGCGAGGAAGCCCTCCTCCGCCACGGCGGCGAGCATCTCGCGCTTGTCCGCGAAGTGGCGATAGGGAGCGGCCGACGAGACGCCCGCGCGCTGGGCTGCGCCGCGCATGGTCAGGTGCGAGGGGCCGCCCTCGGCCAGGAGCTCGATGGCTCCCTGGAGCAGCGCGCGCCTCAGGTCTCCGTGATGATAGGCCATGGGAAGACTTCGATGACAGAAGCGCCGCAAAAACGAAGCGGGGGGAGCCGAAGCTCCCCCCGCCGACGTCTTGCGCGCGGGCTTGCGGTGATTCGCCCGATGCCCGCGGTCCTGTCTACTTGTAGAAGCCGAACATGATTCCGATCATGAGCATGTGCTCGCCGTTATCGACGTTCAGGTACTTGTAGTCGCCCCTCAGCGCCACGCGGACCGTCTTCGACTCGAAGAACTCGATCGGGATGTTGTAGAGCACACCACCGCCAGCCGCCACGTCGTCGCCCGCATCGCCGACCACCAGGCCCAGCTGGCCGAAGAGATCCACGCGAGGAGACACCGGCAGCAGCGGCATCAGGCCGAAATAGACGGCGTCGTGATCCCCGGAGGAAGTCTTGTCGTCGCCCAGGTTGAGGTACTCGATCTGGACGCCAATGTACTCGTTCCAGCGGGCCAAAACCTGCACCGACCAGCCGAACTCCGAACCCCTCTGGTCCGCGTAACCGATGGCCGGCCCGAAGTAGATCGTCGGGGCGTACTCGACCTCCGGCGCGGGCTCGGCCGGCGCGGCTTCTTCCGCCATCGCGAAGGTCGTCGTTGCCAGGACTAGCCCGGTCGCCAAAACGATGGCCAGTGAGGCCGGGTTCCGTCTGATCATCTGGTTGGTCTCCTTAGCTTCAGTTCTCGTTCGATCGTTTCCCGTCGCCGGGCGCGACACCTTAGGAGAGGAGCCGAGCCTTCACAATCGTCCCGTCTGCGTCTCCGGCCTCGGCGGCGCGGTGCGCGCGGCCGTCGCCCCCCGGGCGCGGCGACCGCTCGCTGAAGCGGCGCTCAGCGCGCCGCTTTCTTCGCGGCGGCCTTCTTGGAAGACTTCTTGCCGCCGCCCTTGGAGGATTTCGCCGGCGCGGCCTTCTTTTCCTTCGCCGGCTTGGCTGCCTTGGCCGCCTTCGGTTTTTTGGCCTTGGCACGCTTGGCACCGGCTTTGCCCTTGGCGCCGGTCTTCTTCGAGGCCTTCCTGGCACCCTTGGTGCTCGCTTCCAGGTAGAGGCGCAGTTCGTGGGCCGCCTTCTCGAGCTGCACGGCGATGGTGGTGAGGCCCTGCATGAGCTGGCGCAGGGCCGCCTCGAGATCGGAGGTGACCGTCACCTTGCCGGCCCTCTTGCGGATATCGTCGCCCAGCGTGCGCGCGCCGCGCTCGAGGTCGGTGATCATGCTTCGGATGCGATCTACGGGTTTGACTGCCATGGCTCGTCCTTTGGGGATTGCGGTTTCTAGGGAATGATCCGGCAAGGTACGGGCCCCGCCCGTCGCTCCCTGCATTGTGCCCGTCCATGGGGGTTCTAGTCCAGCAGCACGACCTCGTCGCCGGTGCGGACCCGGCCCGGCTCGGCGACCGTGGCATAGGAACCCATGTTCTGCTCTGCCTGGCGGACCACGGCGCGAAGCACCCCGGGGTCCTTGGGGAGGTCGCCCTGGGGCTGCGCGACCATGCTGCAGCGGACGGTGGGCATCACCACGCGGAGGCGGGCCTCGCCCACGCGCAGTTCCCGCCCGCTCCAGCCCGACTCCAGCAGTCCCTGGCCGGCCTCGGCCAAGGTCTCCACCACGAAGTTCGGCCGGAAACGGCGCGTGTCGAAGCGGGAAGCCGGGGCCAGGCGCGACATCTCCTCGAGGGTCGCGGTGGTCAGGAAATGCACGGGGAAGGCGTCGAAATATGTGCCCAGGGGCGAGGTGAATTCGAGGATCTCGTCGGGGAACACCGAAAGGTCCGGAAGGGGCTCGTCGGGTTCACGCCCGAAGAGCTGGCGCAGCTCTTCGAGCATGTCGGGGTTGTCGGGCATGCCGCGGCGGTAGTGGTCCCTATCCTCGGCCGGGCGCAGGGGGCAAAGCGTGACCTCGCGGCCAACCAGTTGCGAGAGGGCGGCGGAGGCCCCCGGCGAGTCGCTGGAGATGGTGCGCCCGTCGGGCAGGGTGATCTCGGCCGCCGGGCTCTCGCCGGCCGCCGGCTCGGAGAGAAAACGGGCCGAGCACTGCAACAGCACGGGGAGCTTCTTGCCCCCGCGGATCTCGCCGGCCGCCTCGTCGCGAAGGGCCCAGGCCCGGTCGCCGGGAATGCCGAACGGCCCGAGGAGGCAATCGGCGATGCGCTCGCCCCCCATCGACTTGACCGGATAGCGCCACAGTTCGCGGATACGACCGACCGTCTTCATAGGCGCCTTCTACGGACTGGCCCGCGAGGAGACAACCGGGGCGGGCGCACCGCCGGGGTAGGCCCCCTTCCCGGCTTGGGCTACAAAGGCCGGCCATGGAGGATCTCGGCTTCCATCCCCTCGTGCGCCGCTGGTTCGAGGCCTCGTTCCGCGCGCCGACTGCGGTGCAGCGCGAGGGCTGGCGCAGCATCTCGGGCGGCCGCGACACGCTGCTGGCGGCGCCGACCGGCTCCGGCAAGACCCTGGCCGCCTTCCTGTGGTCCCTCGATGAGCTGGTGCGCGAGGCCGCCGGCGGCGCCCTCGAGGACTCGGTCCACACGATCTACGTCTCGCCGCTGAAGGCCCTCGGCAACGACATCGAGAAGAACCTCGCGCTGCCCCTGGCCGGCATCCGCCAACTGGCCGACGCCGAAGGAACGCCGCTTGCCGAGATCCGCGTCGCCGTACGCAGCGGCGACACCTCGCAGAGCGAACGCGCCACGCAGCTGAGACGCCCGCCCCACATCCTGATCACCACGCCGGAGTCCCTCTACATCCTGCTCACGGCCGAGCGCAGCCGCCGCCTGCTGGCCGGAGCGCGCCGCGTGATCATCGACGAGATCCACGCCGTGGCCCAGGACAAGCGCGGCCTGCACCTCGCGCTGTCCCTCGAACGCCTCGACCACCTGGCCGGCCGGCCGCTGCCGCGCATCGGGCTGTCCGCCACCCAGAAGCCCATCGACGAGGTGGCCCGCCTGCTCGTCGGCACCGCCCGCCTCGACGAGGAGGGCAACGCGCGCTGCAGCATCATCGACAGCGGGCACCGCCGCCCCCTCGACCTGCGCATCGAGATTCCCGACTTCGAGCTCGGCCCCGTCAGCAGCCACGAGATGCAGGCCGCCATCCACGACCGCGTCGCCGTGCTGGCGGGCGAGCACTGCTCCACCATCGTGTTCGTCAACACGCGGCGCATGGTCGAGCGCGTGGCCCACGCCCTCGGCGAGCGCCTCGGGCACGAGCGCGTGGCCGCCCACCACGGCAGCCTCTCGCGCGAAACGCGCCTGGGCGCCGAGCAGAAGCTCAAGTCCGGCGAAGTGCCGGTGGTGGTGGCCACCGCTTCCCTCGAACTCGGCATCGACGTCGGCCATGTGGACCTCGTCTGTCAGCTCGGCGTGCCGCGCGCCATCGCGACCTTCCTGCAGAGAGTGGGCCGCTCCGGCCACTGGCTGGGCGCCGTGCCGCGCGGCGTGGTGTTTCCCGGCACCCGCGACGAACTGCTGCAGGCCGCGGCCATGGTGCGCGCCGTCTACGCCGGCGAACTCGACCGCCTGCACATCCCGCGCCCGGCCCGCGACGTGCTGGCCCAGCAGATCGTCGCCACCACGGCCGCCGTCGAGATCGGGGTCGAGGAGATGTTCGCCCTGGCGCGCCGCGCGTATCCCTACCGCGATCTTCCCCGCGAGGACTTCGACGCCGTCGTCGAGATGCTCTCCGAAGGCGTATCCGACCGCCGCGGGCGCCGCGGCGCCCACCTGCACTTCGACCGCGTCAACGGCGTGCTGCGTGCCCGCCGCGGCGCGAGGCTGGCCGCCCTCACCTCGGGCGGCGCCATCCCCGACACAGCCGACTACGACGTGGTCCTCGAACCGGAGGGAACCTTCCTCGGCAAGGTCAACGAGGACTTCGCCATCGAAAGCCTGGCCGGCGACATCATCCAGCTCGGCAACCATTCCTGGAAGGTGAGGCGCGTCGAGTTCGGTCGCATGCGCGTCGAGGACGCCGGCATGACGCCGCCCACCATCCCCTTCTGGCTCGGCGAAGGTCCCGGTCGCACCCGCGAACTCTCGTCGGCCGTCGCCGACCTTCGCGTGGAGATCGCAGCCAGGCGCGGAAACGTGACCGACGCCGTGCGCTGGCTGGTCGCCGAGACCCGCGTGCCGCCGGAAGCCGCCGCGCAGATGGTGGCTTACGTGAGCGACGGCATCGCCGCGCTGGGCGCGGTGCCCACCCTGGACACGGTGATCGCCGAACGATTCTTCGATGAAGCCGGCGGCATGCAACTGGTGCTCCACGCTCCCTTCGGCGCGCGCATCAACCGGGCCTTCGGACTGGCCCTGCGCAAGCGCTTCTGCGTCTCCTTCGACTTCGAGCTGCAGGCGGCCGCGACCGACGACGGCCTGCTGCTCTCCCTCGGCGAGCAGCACAGCTTTCCGCTGGAGTCGGTCTTCGACTTCGTGCGCTCGCGCACCTTCCGCGACGACCTCGTTCAGGCCAGCCTCCAGTCGCCCATGTTCACCAATCGCTGGCGCTGGAACGCCAGCCGCGCCCTCATCCTGATGCGCCTTCGCGGCGGCAAGAAGGTTCCCCTGGCCATCCAGCGCATGCGGGCCGAGGACCTGCTGGCCTCGGTGTTTCCCGCCCAGGTGGGCTGCCAGGACAACCGCATCGGCAACATCGAGGTGCCCTCGCATCCCCTCGTGGACGAGACCGTGGACGACTGCCTCCACGAGGCCATGGACGCCGACGGCCTGAAGGCGGTGCTGGAGGCCATCGAGGACGGCCGCATCCGCACCGTCGCCGTCGAGACTCCCGCGCCTTCGCCCTTTGCCCACGAACTTCTCGGCGCCGGTCCCTACGCCTTCCTCGACGACGCGCCGCTGGAGGAACGCCGCGCCCGCGCCGTGTCGCTGAGGCGCACCGACGCCGTCTCCGGAGGGGAGATCGGCGCCCTCGACGCCGCCGCCATCGACGAAGTGAGGCGCCAGGCCTGGCCCGAAGCGAGAAACGCGGACGAAGTCCACGACGCGCTGCTCACCCTCGGTCTTCTTCCCCTGCACGAAGGACGGCCTTGGGAGGCCTGGCTCGGCGACCTGGTGGAAAGGCGCCGCGCCACGCGATTGCTGCTCGAAGGAAGATCGGTGGCGGTCGTCGCCACCGAGCGCGTGCGCCTGGTGCGCGCCCTGTTCCCGGCCGCCGTCTTCGAGCCCGAAGTGGCCGACATCGCCCTGCCCCCTTCGCGCAGCGGCGCCGACGCCGACCAAGAGAGCGCGGCCCTCGACATCGTGCGGGGCTGGATGGACTCGGTGGGGCCGACCACCGCCGCGGCGCTGGCCGCACGCCTCGGTCTCACGGAAGCGCGCGTCGTTGCCGCGCTGGCCCGCCTCGAATCCCAGGGCTCCGTCCTCCAGGGAAGCTTCACCGCCGAAGCGCCGGGCGAAGTGGAATGGTGCGAGCGCGGCCTGCTGGCGCGCATCCACCGCCTCACCGTGGGACGCCTGCGCAGCGAGATCGAGCCGGTCAGCGCGGCCGACTTCGTGCGCTTCCTGCTGCGCTGGCAGCACGTCCACGACGGCACCCAGCTTCACGGCCGCGAAGGCGTGCGCAGCATCGTCGCCCAACTCGGCGGCCTCGAGCTTCCTGCGGGCGCCTGGGAGCGCGACGTACTGCCGGCCCGCATCGCAGCCTACGACGGCGCCGATCTCGAACAGCTCTGCCTGGCCGGCGAAGTGGCCTGGGGCCGCCTCGCCCCCGTGCTGCCCGACGAGGAAGACCTCGCCGCAGCAGTTTCGAAGCGTCGCCGCTCGCGAGGGCCGACGCGCTCGGCGCCGATCGCCTTCTGCCTTCGCGACGACCTGGCCGAATTGCTGGCTCCGCTTCCTCCGGGCACCGACCTGGCCGCATCGCTTTCGCCGCCGGCCGCCGCCGTGCTGGAGGCGCTACGGTCGCGCGGCGCGTCCTTCCTCGCCGACCTTTCCCGCGCGGCGGGCAGGCTCGTCGGCGAAGTGGAGGATGCGCTGTGGGAACTGGTGGCCTGCGGGCTGGTCACCGGCGACGGCATCGCGGGACTGCGGGCGCTTCTGCTGCCCGACGACAAGAAGAGGGCGATGCGCGACAGCAGCGCGCGCGCGGCGCTGCGGGCCGTCGGCGGCCGCAGCGGTCGCCGCGCCCTGCCGGTGGGACGTTGGTCCCTCCTGCGCAGCGAGGAACTCGCCATCCTGCCCGACGACGAGGCCGACGCGCGCCTGGCCACCCGCCTGCTGATGCGCTACGGCGTCGTCTTCCGCGACGTGGTCGTGCGCGAGCGCGGCCTGCCGCCCTGGCGGCGGGTGCTGTGGGCCCTGCGCCGCATGGAAGCCCGCGGCGTCGTGCGCGGCGGCCGCTTCGTGGCCGGCTTCGTCGGGGAGCAGTTCGCCCTGCCCCATGCCGTGGAGGCGCTTCGCCGCGTGCGCCGCGAGGAGGGCGCGGAAGAGATCGCCGTCGTCTCGGCCGCCGATCCCCTGAACCTCGTCGGCACCATCGTTCCCGGAGTCCGCATCTCGCCGTTTACCAGCCAGGTGATCGCCTACCGCGGCGGCAACGTGATCGAAGTGGGCGAACTCGGCGAAGTGCGCAGCCGCCTCCAGGTCTTCGGCGGGCGGTTCGCCGAGCCGTTGCCCCGGCGGCGGCGGTAGAAGAGGCCCCGTCCGCGGCGACGGCATGGAGACGGCTCCGGCGCCGCGGCGTTGAAATTGAGTTGGCTCAGCCGCGTCGCAGCGCTTCGGCGCGCGCTTTCAGTCCGTCGGCCGCCAGCTGGAAGCCTGCCCGCATCGGGTCGGCGTAGAGCCGCCTGACCAGCGGCGCCAGGAGCCCGCTCAGGTAATCCGTCGTGGTGTAGCGGGTGCGGCCCTCGCCCAGGTCGTTGACGACCTGGTAGCGGTTGGCGACGAGGATGGCCGATGTGCCCATCTTCATGCCCCAGGCCAGGCGGCGCGGCGCTTCGAAGACGTTGAGGACTTCGACCTGGCGCATCGGCTTCGCTCCCGGGAAACAGACTTTCAGCTCGACACTCGTGCCGGGGACGCCGCTGCAGGCGACGGATGGCGTGAAGCGGTTCCACGCGGCGTAGTTCGGGAAGTCGGTGAGGACGCTCCAGACGAGGTCCCTGGGCGCGTCGATATCCACTGTCGCCGTGGGCGCGAATGGAGCGATGCGACCCTGGGCGTAGCGCTGCTCGAGGGATCCCATTCTCGCTTCGTTCCGCGGCGGCCCGGGCGGCTACTGCAGCAGGTGGATGGCGACGAGGGAGAGCAGGAAGTAGGGCACGAGCACCGCCGCGCCCGCGTAGTCCTTGGCCACGCGCTGGCCGAAGAAGAGCATCACGATGGTCACTCCGGCCATCACTGCGCCGGCATGGGCGAAGGTGGTGCCTCCCCACAGCAGGATGGCCAGGGCGCCGAGGCCCGACAGCGTTCCGGCCAGCAGCTCGAAGACGGTGACCACGGTGAGCATCATGTCCACCTGACCCGCCACGGGAGAGTCTTTGAAGTGGTCGCGCAGATAGGCGGCGTTGCCGTCACGGTCGACGACCTTGTCGAGGCCCGACTGGAGGAAGAGGACGGCGAGAAAGGCGGCGGTCAGGAGCTGCATCCAGCACATGTCGTGGTCTCCGAGGGGCGGGTCAGTTGGTCAACGCGTCGTCTATTTTGGCCGCGACGATGAAGTCGTTGTCGGTGAGGCCGCCGGCGGCGTGGGTCCACAGTTCCACTTCCACGCGGCCCCAGCCGAGCGCGATGTCGGGATGATGGTCCTCGGCGTCGGCGAGGGCGCCGAGGCGATTGACGAAGGCCAGGGCGGCGGCGAAGTCGGGAAAGCTCCAGCGCTTGCGCAACCGGGGTCCCTCGCCGATGGTCCAGCCGTCGAGTTGGCGGAGAAGGTCCTCCGCGGCCGCCGGCGCGAGGGACGCCATGCCTTCGCGGCAGGGGATGCACTTCCTGGAGGAGAGTTCGCTCATGCCCTCTCTTCCTGCGCGATGCGCACGGTGGTCGCAAGTCGCGCCGGCCGCGTCACCGCTGGCCCCCGTCCACGCGCAGCACGGCGCCGGTCGTGAAGCTCGAAGCGTCGGAGGCCAGGTAGAGGGCCGCGCCGATGATCTCGTCGGGGCGTCCCGCCCTGCCCAGGGCGGCGCTGGAAGCGAGGTACTCTTCCACCTCGGGAGGCCAGGCCTTCGCGATATCGGTGAGAAAGGGACCAGCCTGGATGGCGTTGACGCGAACGCGAGGGCCGTAGGCCTGGGCGAAGGCGACGGTGATGGCGTTGAGACCGGCCTTGGCCGCAGCGTAAGGGGTCTCGGTGGGCGTCGGCCTCTCGGCCGCAATGCTGCTGATGTTGAGGATGCTGCCGCCGCCCGCCTGCTGCATGCGGCTGCCGACGAGGGCCGACAGGCGAAACGGCCCCTTCAGGTTGACGGCCAGCACCTTGTCCCACAGGGCCTCGCTCACCTGGTCGAGCGACGGGTAGAGGGGCGACATCCCGGCGTTGTTGACCAGCACGTCCACCTTGCCGAAGCGCGCGTAGGCCGCGTCCACGAGTCCGCCGAGTTCCTCCCAGGCGCCGACGTGACAGGCGTGGGCGAGGGCCTTGCGGCCCAGGTGTTCCACCTCGGCCGCGACCACGAGGCAGGCGTCGAGCTTGCGGCTGGCGATGACGATGTCGGCGCCGGCCCTCGCGAACGCCAGGGCCATCTCGCGGCCGAGCCCGCGGCTGCCTCCGGTGACGAGCGCTACCTTGCCCGTGAGGTCGAAGAGTTCTGCGGGGGATCTGGTGGTGGTCTGCGCCATGGCCTGCCCTCGTCGCTGGGAACTCCGGTTTGTCGGGTGATCGCTTGCCGGTGCCTCGCCGCTCACGCGGTCAAGCGCCGAAGCACGGCCGCGGCGGCGCGCCGCACGTTCGCTTCGCCGTCGCCCGCGGCCGTGGCGGCGATGGCGGCCAGCGAATCGCTGCTGCGGTCGCCGTTGCGGGCCATCGACGTGAGGGCGGCCATGCGCACGAAGGAATCCACGTCGCCAAGGGCTTCGCGGTAGAGCCGGCCGTCGCGCTCGCCGCAGTCGCAGAGGCAGAGCACCGCCATCTTGCGGCGCCTGTTGCTTCCGCTCGCGACCAGGTCGCGAAGCTGCTTCCTCACCGCCTCGGATTGGCGGGCTGCGGCAACGACCAGGGAAGCTGCGGCCCAGCGTACGTCGCCGTCGCCGGAGTCGAGGGAGGACAGTGCGATCGCGACGACCTGGTCCTCCAGGAGGCCGGCTTTGCTTGCAGCGAAAGCGGCGCCCCAGCGCACCTGCTCGTCGTCGCTGCCCATCCAGGAGCGGCAGAGGGCTTCGTCGATTCCTCCCCGACCCAGTTCCGCGGCCAGGGCGGAGGCGGCGTGCAACCGGACGTGCTTGTCGGGATGGCCGAGGCAGGCCGCGAGTCGCTCCGCATCGCCGGGCTGCTGAAGGGCGTTGCCGCTCTCGATGCGCGCAAGGGCCGCGACCAGCGCGGCGCGATCGGCCTCCGCCACGGGCCGGGCTGCTGGAGAAGATTCATCCGGGGACATGGCAGCCCTGCTCATAGTCCTCCCGCGGCGACATGGCTACAGGCTCGCGAGGCGCGAAGTCCACCGGATCCCCGGCCTTCGAGACGGCGACCACCACCCCGCATTGCCCGCCGCCCGGTGCACCGCTATGGTGCGCCGCCATGAGTCGTGCAGGTCTGGTCGGAGCCCTTCTGATGCTCGGTGTCATCGCCTACGTGCTGGCCGGCAGCATGGAGGTGAGCAATCACACCTGCGAAGTGTGCATGGAGTACAAGGGCCGGTCCCAGTGCCGCACCGTGGCCGCCGCCACCCTCCAGCTGGCCAGGGAAGGCGCCATCCAGAACGCCTGCGCCTTCATCTCGAGCGGTGTCACCGAAAGCATGGCCTGCCACCGCGGCACACCGACCAGCGAAAAATGCGAGTGAGCGCTTGCGCGAATTCCCAATGAGCGCCAGCGGGAAAGTCCAGTGACCCCTCCGGGCCCGCCCGCCGCCATCGACATCGACACCATCGGCGAAGAGGTGCCCCTTCTCGAGGGCATTCGCACCACACGCGCCATCCGCCGGCTGAGGCCCGACCCCGTGCCCCGCGAACTGATCCGCAAGGTCTGCGAAGCCGGCACCTTCGCGCCGAGCGGCGGCAACCGCCAGCCCTGGATCTTCATCGCCGTCACCGAGCCAGAACGTCGCGCGTGGATCGCCGAGCGCTACCGCCGCGCCTTCGAGGCCTACATCGGCCCCGCCGTCGAAGCCTCGCGGGCAGCCGGCTATTCGGCGGCCAAGCGCAGGAACATGGAGTCGGCCGTCTGGCTGGCCGAGCACTTCCACGAGGTGCCGGTGCACCTCGTGGTGGCGGGCTGGAAGCGTCGCGGCGAGCCCCAGCACCAGGCGCTGTTTCCGGCCGTGCAGAACATCCTGCTGGCGTGCCGCGCGGTGGGGCTCGGAGCTTGCCTCACGATGATGCAGGTCGCCTTCCACCGCGAGTTCGACGAATGGCTCGGCCTGTCGCCGTCGCAGCCCTCGTGCGCCCTCATCCCCATCGGCTGGCCGCTGCAGCCCTACAAGAGGCCGGTGCGGCGCAGCGTGGACGAGTGCCTGTTCTGGGAGAAGTTGCCGGGGCAGGCGCGTGGCGACGTCCCGCGCGGCGCCTGAACACGCTCCAGATCCCTACTTTCCCTTCCAGACGGGAGCGCGCTTTTCGATAAAGGCCTTCGGTCCTTCCCGGAAGTCCTCGGTCTGGGCCAGGGTCATCATCGCTTCGTTGGAGCGCCGGAAGGCGGCCTTGTCGTCAACGAGGACCGTCTCGCGCATGACGCGCAGGCTTTCGCGAACGGCCAAGGGAGCGTTCTGGCAGATCAGCGCGGCCAGCTCGACAGCCTTGTCCACCGCCTGGCCGGGCTCGCAGAGCACGTTGACCATGCCGTGACGCGCCGCCTCTTCCGCCGAGATCGGCTCGCCGGTGGCCACCATCCAGTTGGCGACGTTACGGGGCAGCACGCGCGGCAGGCGGAAGAGGCCGCCGGCGGCAGCCGCCAGCGACCGTTTCACCTCCGGGACGCCGAAGCGCGCTTCGCGGCTGGCCACGATCAGGTCGCAGGCCAGGCAGATCTCACAGCCGCCGGCCAGGGCCGGTCCGTCCACGGCCGCGATCACCGGCTTGCTGCGCTCGCGCGCGACGAAGCCGGCGAAGCCGCCGCCACGCGTGGCGAGATCGGCGGCCTGCCCGGAACTGATGGCCTTCAGGTCGGCGCCTGCACAGAACACGGAGCCGCGCCCGGTGAGCACGCCCACCCACAGGCTGTCGTCGGATTCGAGGCGGTCGATCGCGGCTTCGAGGCCGCTGGCCACGGCGCCGTTGACCGCGTTGCGGGCCTCGGGACGGTTGATGGTGATGACGGCGATGTTGGCTCGGACTTCGAACTCGATCACGACGGCGGCCTCCACGAAACGGATTGTCCGGCCGCGTGCCTTCGTTCGGGCGGGCGCGGCGAGCGAAGCCACTGCTCGCCCAGGCGCGGGCGGGAGTCAACGAGGCGGCGGGCGGAAGGGTCGCTACTGGACGAGATGGTCGGCCGCCAACTCGCGAGCGACTTCGAGGGCGTGCGACATCGCAACGACAGTGGCCAGCGCGTTCTCGTTGCGGACCTGCGAGTAGTGGCGTCTCAGGTTGTTGAGCATGCGCGCCAGCATCTGGGTGCGGCCGGCGGGAGCCAGGAAGTCGTCGCGCCAGGCGTCGGGGCCGAGGCCCTGTCGGCGCAGTAGTTCGAGGAGGCCGGGCCGTTCCAGCGCGATGCCGCGGCGGAAGACGTCGAAGTAGCGCTCGGTCGGCGGGTGGCAGACGAGGAAGTGGCCAGGAAATCCGACGCCGCACATCGGCACTCCGCCGCCCTCGGCCGCTTCCAGCACGACGACGGCGAGCGTAATGGGAATGCCTCGGCGGCGTTCGAGCACGTCGTTCAGGAAGCTGTTGCGGGGATCGTAGTAGTTCGAGCGATCACCGTCGAAGGCGTAGTCCTCGAAGACCACGTTCAGCACCGCGGCCACAGGGTCGCGGGGATGGCGCTCGGCCGCCAGGCGGGCGTCGCGGCGCAGACCCGCCACTTCGCGGAGCCAGGTGTCCATGTCGAGGTCGGGATAGGCGATGCGGGCGATGGCCAGGGCGGCCGCCGGCAGGTGGATGTCCCGGTCGGCGCGGCTGACCAGATCCACGAAAAGATCGACGGCATCCTCGCGAGCGGGCACGGGCGGACCTCCGGGGAAGGAGGCGGCGACGGCGCCAGACCGCCCACCCTCGGTCCCGTCGCAGCGATCCAACTTCCGCATTAAGGGCGCGGGTCGCCCCCGACAACAAGAGGGGTCGGCCGAAAGAGCTTGGGGTTGGCAAGCTGCCGGGGCCCTGGCAAGCCGGCCCGCCTCAGTTCGACGTCGCCTTGAACTGGTCTGCGCTGTTCACCTGCGAGGTGGAGAAGTCGTTGGCGAAACACTTGCCGTTGCCGAGGTTGTGCAGGCGCACGCTCACGGCCGTGTCCTGGACCAGGGGCAACTGGGCCTGGAAAGCGCCCTTGCCCTTGATCTGGATCTTGGAGGTGCCCGCCGCTCCGGCGGTCATCACCGCCCCGGTGGCCACGCCGTACTTGTTCTTGAACTTGAAGCCGTTGCCGGTGTCGCTCCAGCAGGGCTTCACGAAGCAGTTGCCGCCGGCTTCGAGGTCGATCTCGGAGAGCAGCTCCGGCGTGCCGAGAGTCTCGTCGTAGATGCAGAGCACGTAGTCGTCGCTGGTGTCCGGGCTGCCGAGGTCGGCGGCCTTGTCCACGAGGTCGCCCTTCAGGAACTTCCAGAGAAAGGAGTCCCTGTCGCCGCCCTCCTTGATGAGAAGAAGCGAGGAACCGGCAACGATCGAATCGATGCACGATGCGGAAGACACCGGAACGGCCGGACAGTCGATCGAAGAATGAACGAACAGGATGTCCTTGTCACCGCCCAGCGTGTTCCCGAGGGTATCGGCGGATTCCCAGGCCACGTTCCAGGTTCCGGTCGCTGCGTTGGCTGCAATGGCCGGTGCGGTGTCGGCCCCTTTGTCCTTGCCCGCGTTGCTGGCGAGGATGCCCGGCGCGCTCCACGTGGCGCCGCCGTCGTCCGAACGCGCCGCGAAAATGTCGGCATCGGTCTTGGCGAGCTTGCCGAGGGGATCCGTCGAGGACCAGACGGCGAGGAACGTGTCCCCGTCGTGCGCCACCGCCACGGAGACGTCTTCGCCGGTGTCCGAGCCCGCATTGGTGCCGAGCGCCGCCGTCGCGGACCAGGTGCTCCCGCCGTCGGTGGAGCGAGCGTAGAAAATGTCGTTGTCCGTTCCGGTTCCGCCGATGTTGGCGTTGGACTGCCAGGCCGCCACGACGGTCGAGCCGTCCGCGGACAGGGTCGGATAGCTGTCGGATTCGTTGCCCGCATCCGCCGCGCCGCTGTCGTTGAGGAGGGCCGGCGCCGAAGCGGTGAAGGCCGGCACGGCGATCGTCGAGTACAGGACGTCGCCGTCGGTGCCGTTGGCAGCAATGGCCTCGCTGCTGCCCCAGGCCGCGACGAAGCCGCTGCCCGTCCAGGCCACGGAGGTTCCCTGTCCGTTGCCGGTGCCGATGTTCTGGAGGCCGCCGAGGGGCTGCTGCGCTGCCCACGTCTGTCCGTCGTCGATCGAGTAGCTGAAGTAGACCTGGTGTCCCGTCGGCGCGCTCAGGCTGACGAGCCTCCAGACGACCAGCCAGTTGCCCGCGCCGTCGGTGGCGATCGACGGCTGTTCGTCGCGCTGGTTTCCGGTATCGGAAGACCCGCCGGAATTGAGGAGGGCCGCCGCCGACCAGGTCGCGCCGCCGTCGAGGGAACGGGTGAACAGGATGTCCTGGTCCGTGCCGATCGTGGCGCCCAGGTCGTTGCTCGACACGAAGGCCATCACGAAGACCCCGTTGCCGAACTCCACCTTGGGCGCCGTATCGACGGCCTCGGCGTCGGTCGCCGCGTTGGGCAGAGCCGCGTCCGCGTTCGACCAGGACTCGCCGTCGTCAGCCGATGTGGAAACGAGGATGTCGAAATCGGTGCCGATCGTGCCGCCCAGGGTGTTCTGGGAGTACCAGGCCGCTACCCAGCCCGAGGCGCCGTCGTGAGCCAGGGACGCCTGGCTGTCCACGTCGGGGACTTCCGAGACGGCCGTGTCGTGAAGCGCGGCCGGGGACCCGAACACGATCAGGGCCCGGGCGGGCGACGAGGCGAGGAGAAGCAATGCCACAGAGGCAGGAAAGGATATCGACCGAACCGACATGAAAACCCCCGAAACCGGCAGGAACGCCGCACCGATGCGGCGCGGACCGCCACCCAAGATGGGGGCCCCCTCGCCGTGTTGTCAAGGCCTCAGAGCAGTTCGGGATTTTCCAGGCGGTGCCGGATCTGGTCCAGGCCGCGGGAAACGTAGAAGCCGTCCTCCGTCCTCTCGTCGTAGGTGTACTTGAGGTCGAAGACCTCGGCCGCCACCACGAGGCCGGCCTCGTTGACGATGGGGACCTTCTTGAGGCGACCGATGGTGAGGAAGACAGGGATGGTGCCGTAATCGTAGTTGTGGTGGTAGCAGGCGTCGATGCCCACGCTGCCCAGGTTGGCCACGAAAGCGGAGGCGAACAGGGGATCTGCGTCGATCATCGCCTTGGGGAAGAGGTTGCGCTCGTTCAGCCAGCGCCCCAGCTTCACCACGCGCCTCAGGATGAACGGCGGCATTCTCAGCAGTAGGCTGATCTCCTTGTCGGTGTCCGTCTCCTTGCCCGAGCGGCCCGCCGACTGCGTGTCCCACATCGAATCCACCATCTGCTCGAAGGTTTCGTCCGGCGGGAACAGCCGCTTGGCGGTGTAGATGGGGGCGTCGTCGCTCATGCCGCGCTTGCCGGAGAAGGACAGCCACACGCCGCGGCGCTGCCAGTAGCGCCCTCCCGCCACGAAGCGATTGACGCGGGGCCGTTCGTGGATGGTCCTGGCCAGGGAGCGCAGGACCATGTGGAAGATGGAGGCCGGGCGGTCCGCAGGCCGATTGGCGTTGAACCTGGCGAGGAACTCCTCGGCGCGAGCCGCCAGCACCTGCTCGCGGCAGAGCACCGCGGACTCGTTCCGCGACGTCATCACGAAGGGCATGATGCGGCGGACCGGATGGACGTCGCGGACCAGGTCAGCGTCGGAACGGGACAGAGGTGCCACGGGATTCTCCGCTGCTCAGGCCACCGCGGCGCCCGAGGCGCCCCGCGACCGGGCGATGTCGTCGGACCAGCGCTCCGCGCAGCGAAGCGAGAGGGCGACGATGGTTTCCATCGGGTTCACGCCGATGGAGGACGGGATGATGCTGGCGTCGGCCACCACGAGCCCCTCGAGGCCGTGCACGCGCCCCCAGGCATCGACCACACCGCCCTGGCGGTCCCTGGACATGCGCGCGCTGCTCATGATGTGCACCGTCATCAGCTCGATGTTGTGGCGCTTGCGCGGACGCGAATCGATGAGGCCGAGTTCGTCGGAGCTCTTCAGTTCGGGTAGGTCGCCGAAGGGGAGGAGCACGGCGCGGGCCCCCGCCGCGAACATCTGCTCGGCAGACATCCTGACGCCCCGGTGGATGGTCTCGACGTCGCGGGGAGAGAGCCGGAAGCTCATCCACGGCTCCAGGTCCGGCCCGAGGCCGACGCGCCCGACGCCGGTGTCCTCCACGAGGCAGCCGGCCGTCATCATGTGGTTGTACAGCGACATGCGCTCGGCGTGTTCGCGGCCGAAGCCGGGGATGCCGGTGGCCAGGATGCCCGGCGGCACGCCCGCGTAAGCGAGCAGGATGCCGTCGTCGAGGAACTGGTGGATCTGGTGGGCCTGGTGGGCGCCGACCCAGGGGTTCACCTTCTCCTCGAAAACGCCGACGACCTTGGCGTTGGGGTGGGTGTGCAGGCCCTTGCCCACCTGGCCGCCGAAGACGCCGCTGCGCATGAGGATGCCGGGCGTGTGGCGCGCGCCCGCCGCCAGCACCACCAGGTCGGCGAAGATCTCGAAGTCGCCCAGGCGGGTGCCGCCGGCCGTGCGGCGCCGCCCGCGCTCCTCCACGAAGTGGCCGCGCACGCCCACCGCCCGGTCGCCGCGGAAAATCACGCGCGTGACCTTCGCGTAGGTGATCAACTGGGTGCCCGCTGCCAGCGTGCGCGGGACTTCGGTCACCAGCATCGAGCGCTTGGCGCCGGTGGGACAACCAAAGCCGCAGTTGTTGAGGCCCACGCAGCGATGCATGTCGCGTGGGTTGTCCTCGACGCGCCAGCCGAGCTTTTCGGACCCGGCCACGAAGAGTTCGTCGTTGCGGCCGAGCGTGTCCTTGTTCTGGTACTCGACGTGGAGGATCTGCTGGGCTCTTTCGAAGTAGGGCGCCATGGAGGAAGCATCGGTGCCTTCCAGGCGGAAGTCCGAGCTCCACTGCTCCAGGACGCGCGCGGGCGTCGGCCACGACATGCCGCCGTTGATGGTGGTGGAGCCGCCCACGCAGCGCCCCTCGGCGAAGAGGATGGGCGGACGGCCCATGATGGAGCTGGTGCCGGCGTCGCGGTAGAGGCGCTGCAGGGACGAGATCGGATCGGTGCGGAAGCTTTCGGTGCGGTGCAGGCCGCCTTCCTCGAGGAGGACGACGTCGTAGCCCGCGTCGCGCAACAGGGCGGCCGCCGGCGCGCCGCCCGCGCCGCTGCCCACCACCACCACGTCGGTGACGAAGCGGCGGCGCGCCTTGCCGCCGCTGCCGAGGACGCGGCCGTCCTCGACGTTGGGATACTCGAGGTCGAACTCGGGGGGAACCGGCTCGCCGTCCCACGCACGGCGCTCGTCGCTCACGACGCACCTCCGGCCGCGCTCTCGGTATTCGCGACGGGCTCCACCGGCGTGGCGGAAGAGGCCGGCCTGGAAGCCGTGGCGAGAATCTGCTCCCGCAGGATGCGCGCGCGGAAGCGCACCCTCTCGTCGGCCCTGCCCTGCCAGTCCACTTCCATGGCTTCGAGGATCTTCGGGTGCTGGTAGAAGCAGACGAAGACGAGGGCGCGAACGCCCTGGTAGAGCAGCGACGGCGCACTGCCGGCCCTTTCCCAATGGTGGAGGTAGCGGGCTGCCGTCTCGCCGTCCATCGAGGAGAAGGTGCGAAAGCCCTCGCGGAAGAGGAAGGGGCCGTATTCGAGGAGCCTCAGGCCCAGGGGGAAGCTCAAGCGGGCGGGAGTGGGAAGGTACTCGAGGAAGCCGGCCATCGAGCGGAGCACTTCGTCGTCCACGTCGATGTCGAAGACACCACCTCGCGGCCTCATGACCGCGACCGCGTGCTTCAGGATGCGCATCGATGTTGTGCCGAGCACGTCGGTGTCCCTCTCTGGCGCCGCGCAGCGGGCCGCCCGCGCCCCTGCAGCGGCGTTGCCCTCGGCCGCCCCGCTGCTATGATCCGCTCCCGCACGACGCGTTCCAGCGGGAACGCAAGGCAGGAGCCCGTTGATGTCACAGCCCGGCGCCACGCTCAAGGAACTCGTCACCCGGCCTTCGCCGGACGCGGCAGAAATCGCGGCTTTTCTCGACGGACTCGCCCTTGCCGACCGGATCTCGGCCACGCGCGAGCTCGGCGGCACGAGCCTCCAGGGTGCGCTCTGGAAAGCCGCCGCTTCGGCGCCTCGCGTGGACACCGACCAGATGGTGCCTGCCGACTACCCGGCCAGGCGTCCCGTGATCTTCCACGGCAAGAACTCCCTTCCCGCCTTCACCGAGTTCCAGAAGATTTGTTTCAAGCCGGAAGAGGCGCCTTCCTCGCCGGTGGCGTGGGGCTACAACGAGACGAGGGTTCGGGGT
>JBHEPB010000204.1:0-28403 GCA_046260515.1 Binatia bacterium | reverse complement strand
GAATGTGTATGTGGGGGGGGGGGCGAGGCTGATGCGACCGGGGCGGAGAGCCGGGCGGGCGGGGCCGGCGTGGCGTACGCTTGGTGGCGCTAGCTAGCCCTCTCGCCGCCCTGTCGAGCGCAGGGCGAGCATCATTCCGGTTCGCGCTCCCGAGTCGCGGAAGCGATCGGCAACAGGCGGACCCGCGACTTCACTTCGTCGATCGTCGCGAGGCACCCCTTCTCGAACGCTTCGGCTCGCATGCACAGGACGCGGACGATGTCGCGTCCCACGACTTCAGGCAGCGGAACCGCGACGCGCACATGGATCACGCTGGGACCAGCAGCCCGGGTGAGCGCCAGGAGAACGCCGAAGTCGAGATCGTGTGTCAGGACGACAAATCCACGTTCCCGTGCCCTAGTGCGTTAACTCGCGGTCTGTCGCATTCGGCGGGCCGACGACGCTCCAGTGTACGGCCTCGATGCCCTCCGCGACGAGGAACCCCACCCAGGCCGGCGAGAGGTTCTTGTCGAGGAGAATCTTCACGTCAAAGGGACTTCCGACTCCTGGGTGCGCCACGCGGCGTAGGCCAGCGCAGCCTGCACGTCCTCGCGTTCACCCTCGCACCAACCTGCACCGCCCACTTCCCGCCCACCTCCCGCATCCGCGGCCGCACCTTGCGGCGGCACGCAGCTCAGGAGGTCGGATATCACATCCGCAGCATAAATTGCCCGATTTTCATCTTGCAGACCGGCCCGGAATTCGCTAAATTTTCGCCATGGGTCAGAGCGGTCCGGAGGTTGGTTCGCGCTGCGGGAGCAGCGACTTCGATGATCTCGACATCGTTGACCCCGCTCTGCTCGCGCCGCCCGACTTTGCGGTCCGAGGGAGTTGGCGTACCGATGCCGGCGTGGTCCTCGACCGCGAGCTGGTCGCGCTGTCGGGTATGCAGGCGCGCTGCCGCCTGGTCCAGGCCCGCCTCGCTCGCCGCCTCATCGACCGGCGCGCCTGGAAGCAGTTGGGGTTCGTGCGCCTCGGCGACTATTCGCGCGAGAGGCTCGGACTCGCGCCCCGCACGGTGGAAGAGGATGCACGAGTGATACGGACGCTGGAGTCCTTGCCGGTCCTCGCGGTGGCACTCGAGGCAGGCGCCGTCACATGGTCGCGCGTGCGCGTGTTGGTCCGCGTGGCGACGGCACAGAATGAAGGGACGCTGCTCCGGTCGTCATCCTCCGTATCGCTGCGCGAACTGGATGCGTTCGTAAGGGAGTTCGCGCGGCGCGAGGCCGCTGGCATGGCAGCGGGTGACGCGGCCGCCACGGCTGGGACGAGCGGCGCGGACGGAGCGGCCGCTGCGAAGAACGCAACCGGCGCGGACGGAACGACCGCTACGACGGACGCAACCGCCACGACCGCGACCACAGACGCGGCCGGTCACGCCAGAGCGACCGATGCGACCAGCAAGGCGTCGGGGCCTCGGCCCGATGCCACCGCGTCGGAAATCGGCGCCGGCGACCCAGCCCCAGCGTCGCCGTCCCCCGACGACGACCCCGAACTTCGCTGGGGCATCGCCGTCTCGCGCAGCGGCCGCCGCCTGTGGCGTCTGGCCGGCGAGATGGCGGCGCGGATGGAAGGATTTCCACTCTCCCCTGGCCAGGTTCTCGAGCGAGTCGCGGCCGAAGCGGCGAGCGGGGCTTCGGTGCTGCACGCGGGGTCCTCTTCAGGTCGCTGCGCCGCCCCACCCCGCTGGCTCCCGACCCAGGAAGCGCACGAGCGTCGCCTGCGCGAGAAACTGCACCGGCAGGAAGACCGCGGCCGCCGCTGCCTGCGGGCCTTCCTCGCCGAGACGGGAGTGGCCGAAGGCTTCCCCTGGCTCGAGCCGGCCTCCCGCGACCCAGGGCCGGCCCGTCGCCTCGACGCGTTGCTCGACGGCCTCGACCACACCGACGCCTTCGAGATCGACCGCCGCCTGCGCCTGCTGCGCCAGGCCGCGCAGCGGATCGACTTCCAGATGGCGGCGCTGCTCTACATCGGCATCAACCGGCGCCTCTTCCGCGAGATCGGCTTCGCCACCGTCCGCCTCTACGTGGAGTCGCGCCTGGGCTGCTCGGCGCGCACGGTGTGGAGCATGGTCGCGGTCGAGCGCGAATCCTGGCGCCGCTCGCCGCTGCTGCGCCAGGCCTGGCGCGACGGCCGCATCTCGCACCTTGCGGCGGCGGCCCTGCTGCCGGTCATCTCCGAGCTCAACGCCGAGGCATGGATCCGCCGCGCCGGCGAGGTCACCCTGCGACGGCTCCAGGACGAAGTCGCCTGGGCCCTCGACCACGGCCAGTCGCCCTCCTCCACCCGGTGCTCCGGTCCTCCGGCGCCGGGTGCAGATGTGCGCGCCGACGGCACCGGCGACATCGATCCCGCCGATGTGCAGGTGCGTGCGACCGGGCCCGCGTCCGATCCATCCCTCGAGCCGGCCGGCGCGGTCCGTATCGAGTGCCACGTCTGCCTGTCGGTCGCCGTAATGGTTGAGGCCATCATGGACCGCCTCCAGCGCGACGGGGAAGACCGCTGGCAGGCCTTCGAGCGCATGGTGGCCGCTGCGCTGGTGGAGTGGACATCGCAGCCTCGCCACCGCGACCCGGTTTTCGAGCGCGACGGGTGGCGCTGCTCGGTGCCGGGCTGCAGTTCGCGTCGGAACCTGCACGACCACCACGTCACGTACCGCTCCCACGGCGGCGGCAACTCGCGCAACAACCGCACCACGGTCTGCGCCGCCCACCACCTGCACGGGATTCACGCTGGCATCGTCCGCGCCGCCGGACGGGCGCCGTCCCACATCGTCTGGGAACTCGGCTGCGCGCGCGGGCGGAAGCCGCTGCTCCGACTGCTCGGCGATTGGGTGCTGGAGAGGTGAGCCCCGAGCCTGAGCCCCGAGCCGGCGAGGGGCGAGACGAGCCTGGTCTTGGAGATGGTGCGGCCGGCAGGATTCGAACCTGCGACCTGAGCCCCGAGCTGGCGAGGGGCGAGATGAACCTGGTCTTGGAGATGGTGCGGCCGGCAGGATTCGAACCTGCGACCTGAGCCCCGAGCCGGCGAGGGGCGAGACGAACCTGGTCTCGGAGATGGTGCGGCCGGCAGGATTCGAACCTGCGACCTACGGGTTCGAAGCCCGGTGCTCTATCCAGCTGAGCTACGACCGCACGCGAGCGGAAGGTACGAAGGGACCCGCGGGGATGCAATTGGCGGGATTCACTCGCCGGGTGCCCCGCCCCGCCGGACGGCGCCGGGACCGAACTTGGTGAGCAGGTCGTCGAGGGCGGCGTTGAGTTTGTCGCGGCGGTCGTCCTCCTCCGAGCGGAAGAGGCCGAGCTGGACGGGCCGCGCGCCGTCGAGGTTGCTCACCTGCACGCCGATGAGCCGCACCGCCGGCCTCTCCTTCTCGGCCTGCCACAGGGACGAGGCGATACCGGCGATCGTCGGACCGTCGTCCGTGGGCACGTCGAGGGTTCGCGAGCGCACGAAGAGCTTCCACTCGACCCCGAGCCCCGAGGGCCGCCACTTGAGGGATACGGTACGTCCCTTGCGGCCCTCGCGGCGCAGGCGGCGGGCCACGGTCTCGCTGTGGACGAGGATCATGGCCTCGAGCAGTTCCTCGTCGGCGACGTCGTCGGGGAAGGTGTTCTCCTCGCCGCAGGACACGCGTCCGCGGTCGGCTTCGACGGTGCGCAGGTCGTAGCCGCGGGCCAGGGCCTGCAGGGTCGGGCCCCAGGAGCCGAGTTCGCGCCCAAGGCGATCCGAATCGAAGTCGGCCAGCTGGCCGATGGTGGCGATGCCGAGCCCGTGGAGCTTCTTCTCGGTGGCGGGGCCGACGCCCCAGATCTCCGAAACGCGCAGCGGGCGCAGGAACTCGTTGGCCCTTCCCTCCTCTACGAGCAGCACGCCGTCGGGCTTGGCGCGGGCGGAGGCGATCTTGGCGACGAGCTTGCCGGGGCCGCCGCCTACCGACACGGCCAGGCGAAGCTCGCGGCGGATGTCGGCGCGCAGTTTGTCGGCGATCGCGGAGGCGCCTCCGAACAGGCGCAGCGATCCGCTCACGTCGAGGTAGGGTTCGTCGAGGGACAGGGGTTCGACGAGCGGCGTGTAGCGGTAGAAGATCTCGCGCACGTCGGCGGCGATGGCGGCGTAGTGGGACATCCGCGGAACCAGGAAGGCGGCGCCGGGACAAAGGCGGCGGGCCTGGACCATGGGCATGGCAGAGCGCACGCCGAAGGGGCGCGCCTCGTAGGAGGCGGCGCAGACCACGCCGCGCTTGCCGAGACCGCCGACGATGACGGGGCGGCCGCGCAACGAAGCGTCGTCGCGCTGCTCGACGGACGCGTAGAAGGCGTCCATGTCGGCATGGAGGATGACGGACACGGCGCCGCTCAGGCGACGGGCTGGAGGAGGCGATGGGCGCGGCCCATGCGGTCCTTGATGGGGATCTCGAAGGGACAGGCGCCCTGGCAGGGGGCCGCGCAGTCGGCGCAGGCCGAGGCCTGGCGGCCGGGGCCGAGGGCCCCGTACTTGCCCATCGCCAGCCTCTCGCTGCCGTAGCCCTCGTAGTACATCGAGTAGCGCAGGACGTCATTGATGGGCAGGCCGGCCGGGCAGGCGTCCAGGCACTCCCCGCAGCCGGGACGGCAGTACTGGCGGGTGACCAGCTCGTCGTAGCGCTCGAGGACGGCGAGGTCCTTGGGGGCCAGGGGCTGGCCGGAAGCGAAGAGGTACTCGTCGAGCTGGGAGGCCTTGGAGATGGAAACCACCAGGCCGGAAACGCGAGGGTTGGACTGCACCCACTTGAAGGCCGCCTGGGTGAAGCTGTTCCGCTCGGTCGGCGTGAAGTCGGCCAGCACCGTGTGATAGGCGCCCTTGAGGGTCTTCATGGCCACGAAGCCAACCCCGGCCGCGTGCGCTTTATCAATGATATTGGAAAGATCCGGCCAGTTGTTGAAGTTGTAGGCCACCATCAGGACGTGGAAGCGCCCGCTTTCGACGGCCTTGTTCATCACCATCTCCAGCTCGGGCGTGTGGCTGGAGACGCCCATGAAGCGGACCTTGCCCTGCTCCTTCAGGCGGTCGAAGGCCTCGTGGAAGGTGGGCGCCATCAGGCGCTCGAGGTCGTTGCAGGCGTGGATGTGGCAGAGGTCGAGGTAGTCGGTGCCGAGGCGGCCGAGGCTGGCCTCCACGGCGGCGATGATGTCCTCCACCTTCGCGTCGGCCGCGAGGTGGCCTCCCGGCGTGCAGAACTTGGAAGCGAGGAAAACCTTGTCACGGCGGCCGCGGACGCCCTGGCCCACCACGCGTTCGGACTCGGCGTCCGAGTAGTCGGGAGAGGTGTCGAAGTAGTTGACGCCCCGGTCGATGGCCATGCGCACGACGTCGGGGTCGCGGACGCTGGCGGTACCGAAGGAGATGTCGGACATCTGCCAGCCGGTGCGGCCGAGGGGGCGGAAGGACTGGACGCGGGAACCCGTCCATTCCGGCCGCGGCGTGTCGGCCTCGGTCGGAGCGGAAGGGAGGAGGAAGTACTGGGTTTTGTACTTGAGGAGGGAACCGACGCCGAGCAGCCCCGAGAAAAGACCGACCCGCTTCAGGAACTGACGCCGGTCGGTCTTCTCGGAGCTCATGGCGGGGCTGTCCGGCTCAGGTCTCGTCGCCGTCCGACTCGGGCTTGGGAGCGGCGGGCTTGCCCTCGGCCTTGGGGGCCGCGGCGGGTGCGGGTGCTTCCGACTTCGTGCAGGCCGCCGCGCCCGTGATCACGAGGGCGGCAACCATTCCGATGACAATCCTGATCGACATTGTTGTTCCTCTGCCTCCTTGCTCTGCCGGTCCCGGCAATTGAGGGTCCCGATCTTCTACCATCGCGGCGCGTGCAGCCCAACTGCCGGACTGCGGGCGGTGCCCGAAAAAAGCCAAGCCGTCATGCGCATCCCAAGGCCCTCAGGCTCGCCTCCATGTGGTTCCCCCTGCCCCGTCCTCCAGCACGATGCCCTGATCGAGCAGCTGCTGGCGGACGGCGTCGGCCCTGGCGAAGTCCCTGGCGGCGCGAGCGGCCTTCCTCTCTGCGATCAGCCCCACGATGGCGTCGGCGTCCAGGCCGGCGTCGGAGGCCCCTCGCGCGTTGTAGCGCTGGAGGAAGTCGGTGGCCCGCATGCCGAAGAAGCCGAGGGCGGCGCCGACGGCGCGGATGAGGCCGGCGGCCTTCACCGCGGCGATGGGATCGCCCGCGTCCATGGCCCGGTTGGCGTCGCGCACCGAGTCGAAAAGGATGGCCACGGCGCGGGCCGTGCCGAGGTCGGCGTCCAAGGCCTCGACGAGGCCCGCGGCCTCGGGTGACGCGTGTGTGTACTCGGGAACCGCCAGGCCGGCTTCTTCCAGGCGTGCCAGCGTCTCATAAGCGCGGACCAGGGCCTTGGTGGACTCGGCGATGCCGGCGGGGCTGAAGTCGAGGGGACTTCGGTAGTGCACCGACAGCAGATGGAGACGCAGCCCTTCGGCTTCCACTTCCTTCAGCACGTCCTCGATGGCGAAGACGTTGCCGAGGGACTTGCTCATCTTCTCCTGGTCGATGCGCACGAAGGCGTGGTGCACCCAGTAGCGCACGAAGTCGGTGTCGTAGGCGCCGCAGGACTGGGCCAACTCGTTCTCGTGGTGGGGAAAGACGAGGTCCTCGCCGCCGCCGTGGATGTCGAAGGTGCGGCCGAGGTAGCGCATGCTCATGGCCGAGCACTCCAGGTGCCAGCCCGGGCGCCCCGGCCCCCACGGGCTGGGCCACGAGGGCTCCCCCGGCTTGGCCGACTTCCACAGCGCGAAGTCCATGGGGCTGTGCTTGCGCGAGTCCACGTCCACGCGGGCTCCCGACAGCAGGTCCTCAAGCTGGCGGCCCGACAGCGCGCCGTAGGGCCGGAACTTGTCCACCGCAAAGTACATGTCCCCGCCGCCGGCGTCGTAGGCCAGGCCTTTCTTCTCCAGCTCGGAGACGAGGTCGAGCATCTCGGCGATGTGGTCGGTGGCGCGCGGCTCCAGGTCGGGCTGGACGCAGCCGAGGGCGGCCACGTCGCGGTGCATTTCGCCGATGAAGCGATCGGCCAGCGTCTTCCAGTCCTCGCCGCGCTCCTTGGCGCGGTTGATGATCTTGTCGTCGATGTCGGTGATGTTGCGGACGAAGTGGACGTCAAATCCGCGCCAGCGCAGGTAACGCACCATCGCGTCGAAGAACACGAGGGAGCGGGCGTGGCCGACGTGGCAGCGGTCGTAGACCGTGATGCCGCACACGTACATCGAGATCTTGCCGGCCACGAGGGGCACGAAAGGCTCCTCGCGACGGGTGCGCGTGTTGTAGAGAACCAGGGACATCCTTGGGGCCTTCCTACTCTTCGCTCTCGCGCAGCTTGGCGAGCACGCCGTAGTCCTCGAGAGTGGTGGTGTCGCCGCTGCTCTCGCGGCCGGCGGCGATGTCGCGCAGCAGGCGGCGCATGATCTTGCCGCTGCGGGTCTTGGGCAGGGAGTCGGTGAAGCGCAGGTCGTCGGGCTTGGCGAAGGCCCCGATCTCCTTGCCCACCCAGGCCTTGAGCTCGGCTTCGAGTTCCTTGCTGGAGGCGTGGCCGCTGCCCAGGGTCACGAAGGCCGCGATGGCCTCGCCCTTGATCTCGTCCGGCCGCGACACGACGGCCGCCTCGGCCACGGCCGGATGGCCGACCAGCGCGCTTTCCACTTCCATGGTGCCGATGCGGTGGCCCGACACGTTCATCACGTCGTCGATGCGCCCCATCACCCACAGGTAGCCGTCGGCGTCCTTGCGAGCGCCGTCGCCGGCGAAATACATGTCGCCGAAGCGCGCCCAGTAGTTCTGCACGTAGCGGTCGGGATCCTTGTAGACCGTGCGCATCATCCCGGGCCAGGGTCGGCGGATGACCAGGAAGCCGCCCTGGTTGGGGCCGCAGGACTCGCCCTCGGAATCGACCACGTCGATGTCGATGCCCGGAAGCGGCAACGTGCAGGAGCCGGGCTTGGTCGCTACCGCTCCCGGCAGCGGCGAAACCATGATGCCGCCGGTCTCGGTCTGCCACCACGTGTCCACGATGGGGCAGCGCTCCCCGCCGATGTGCTCGCGGTACCACATCCAGGCTTCGGGGTTGATGGGCTCGCCCACGCTGCCGAGCAGGCGCAGGCTCGACAGGTCGTGCTTTTTCGGGTGCTCGTCGCCCCAGCGCATGAAGGATCGGATGGCGGTGGGCGCGGTGTACAGGATGGTCACCTTGTGGCGGGCGATGATGGACCAGAGGCGGTCCGGGCCGGGATGATTGGGGACGCCCTCGTACATCACCGTGGTGGCGCCGTTCAGCAGAGGGCCGTAGGCGAGGTAGGTGTGGCCCGTCACCCAGCCGCAGTCAGCAGTGCACCAGTAAATGTCGTCGTCCTTCAGGTCGAAGACGAGGCGCGTGGTGTGGGCAGCCTGCACCATGTAGCCGCCGGTGGTGTGCACCACGCCCTTGGGTTTGCCGGTGGTCCCCGACGTGTAAAGGATGAAGAGAGGATGCTCGGCGTCCACCGGTTCGGCGTCCACGGCCTCGGCCGAGGCCACGGCGTCGTGCCACCAGATGTCACGACCTTCGGTCCACTCGACGTCGTTGCCGCCGCGCTTCAGAACCACCACGTGCTCCACCGTCGGGATCTGGCGCACGGCGTCGTCCACGATGGGCTTGAGCGCGAGAACCTGGCCCCGCCGGTAGCCGCCGTCGGCCGTCACGATGACCTTGGTTTCGGCGTCGTTGCAGCGGTCCCTCAGCGAGTCGGCCGAAAAGCCCCCGAAGACTACCGAGTGCGTGGCACCGATCCTGGCGCAGGCCAGCATGGCGATGGGCAGCTCGGGAACCATCGGCATGTAGATGCCGACACGATCGCCCTTGGCCACCCCGAGGGCGCGAAGGGCGCCGGCAAAGCGGGCCACTTCGCCGTGGAGCTGCCGGTACGTGAGGGTTCGGGTGTCGCCGGGTTCGCCTTCCCAGAGAATGGCCGTCTTGTCGGCCCGCGGCCCGTCCAGGTGGCGGTCGAGGCAGTTGTAGCTGAGATTGGTGGTGCCCCCGTCGAACCACTTCGCGAAGGGAGGCTGCCAGTCGAGAACCTTCGTCCAGGGCCGGAACCAGTGAAGCCCTTCGGCCACCGCGGCCCAGTAGCCCTCGGGATCGGCCAGGGCGGCGCGTCGCATCTCGTCGTATTCGGCGCGGCTCGAGACGTGGGCCGTGGCGGCAAACTCGGCAGGCGGCTCGAAGAGGCGGGACTCCTGGAGTTGGGACTCGATGTTCTGGGACATGGGAAGGCCTTCTCCGGTAGATGGACGGGGCGACGGGCACAGCACCCCGTCCGGCTTTTCTATCGGCCTCGTCCGCCAATGTAAACGCCACCGCACGCCCAGAGGTTCGACTCGAAAGCCCAACCGCGTTAAGCACTTCTAGGTGGGTGCTCCAGTGACTGACGAAGCCGCACCCGGCGCGGCGCGAGGTCCGTCGCGCTCATCAAATCCGGACGCCGCAGCACCGGCGATCAGCCTTTCCTCGGTGCACATGTCCTACGGGCGGCGGCCCGTGCTGAAGGACCTCACCTGCACGTTCCCCCCGGGCGCCATCTCCGTCGTGCTCGGCGGCAGCGGCAGCGGCAAGAGCACCATCCTCAAGCTCATCGGCGGGCTCATCCAGGCCAACTCCGGACGCATCGACGTCGCGGAGCGCAACGTCGTCGGCCTTCGCGAATCGGACCTCTACGAAGTGCGACGCGGCCTCGGCATGATGTTCCAGAACGGCGCCCTCCTCGATTCGATGTCGGTGTTCGACAACCTTGCCTTCCCGCTGAGGGAGCACTCCGACCTGTCGGCCGCGGAGATTTCCGACCGGGTGCACGAGAGCCTGACGGCGGTGGGGCTCGAGGACGTGGACGACCTGCTGCCCCGCGAGCTTTCCGGGGGCATGGTCAAGCGCGTGGCGCTGGCCCGCGCCCTCGTCGGACGGCCCCGCATCCTGCTGGTGGACGAGCCCTTTTCCGGCCTCGACCCCCTGTCCACCAAGCTCATCGAAGCATTGCTCGTGCGCATCAACCGCCAGTACGCGATGACGATGATCGTCGTCTCCCACCACATCCCGTCCACCATGCGCATGGCCGACCGTATCGTGCTGCTGCTTCCCGACTCCGTCGTCGAGGGCGCTCCCGCCGAACTGCAGGCCAGCGGTGACGTGCGCGTGCGCCGCTTCCTCACCGAAGACACCGACGACCTCGAAGCGGTGCTGGCCAGCGCGCACGAGTTCGAGGAGGGCGAAAGGCGACCCGAGCGCCACCACCGCGGCGGAGCCCACTCGTGACCCGCTTCGTGATGCGCATCGGCCGCGTGGCCACCGGCGTCTCCGAGGAACTCGGGCGCCTGGCCGCGTTCGCCGCCCGCATCCTCGCGGTGACCCTGCGCCCTCCCCTTCGTTTCGGCGAGTTCTGGCACGAGCTCTACAAGATCGGCGTCCTGTCCATCCTCATCATCTGCGTCTCGGGCGTGGCGGTGGGCATGGTGCTGAGCCTCCAGGGCTACACCACCCTGGTCCGCTTCGGGGCCGAGAACTCGCTGGGCGCCGTGGTGGGCCTCAGCCTCATCCGCGAACTGGGGCCGGTGCTCACGGCCCTTCTCACCACGGGCCGGGCCGGCTCGTCGGTGACCGCCGAGATCGGTACCATGAAGGCCACCGAGCAGCTCGACGGACTGAGGATGATGGCCATCGACCCCATCGACTACGTCGTCCGGCCCAAGGCCTGGGCCATGGCGGTGGCCATGCCGCTGCTCTCCGGGCTCTTCATCGTCTCGGCCGTCGGCGGCGGCTACTTCGTGGGCGTCCAGCTGATGGGCATCGACGGCGGCACCTACATGTCGAGCATGGAAAACTCGGTGGACTTCGAGAACGACGTGGCCGGCAGCCTGCTGAAGGCGGTCGTGTTCGGGATCCTGGTGGCCCTGATCTCCACCTACCGGGGGTACACCGCCCAGCCCACGTCGGCCGGGGTCAGCGCCGCCACCACGTCCACGGTCGTCCTCGCCTCGGTGAGTGTCCTCGTTTTCGACTACATCCTGACCGCGTTATGGGGAGTGTGAACAGCATGAACGCGAGCGCTACCCGAGACTTCGTCACCGGCCTCTTCGTGCTCGTGGGCCTGGCGGCGCTGGCCTGGCTCTCCTTCACCGTCGGCGGCGTCCGCTACAAAGGCAACGGCGGGCTTCCCGTCTACGCCCTGTTCGACCAGGTAGCCGGCCTCAAGCCCAAGTCCCCCGTCGAGATTGCCGACGTCCGCGTCGGCCAGGTGCGCGGCATCTCCCTCGACGAGACTTACCGTGCCCGCGTGGACCTCGACCTGGACTCGAACCTGCAGCTTCCCATCGACAGTTCGGCTGCTATCTTCACCGCCGGCATCCTCGGCGACCGTTACATCCAGCTGACGCCCGGCGCCGAGGACGAGGTGATGAAAGCCGGCGAGCAGATCGCCTACACCGAGAGCGCCCTCGTGCTCGAACGCCTCATCGGCAAGTTCCTGGTGAACGTGGGCGACAAGTCCAAGGACGAGGGCAACGACGACACGGCCTCGGAGGGGACCCCATGAGTGCATCCGTCACCAAGAGCCTCGACTGGAAACGCCGCAGCGCGGCCATGTTCGCCGCCGGCCTTCTTCTGGTCGCCCCGCTGCCCGCCGCCGCCGCGGACGACGCGAATCCCGACCCCTGGAACTCGCTCAACCGCGGGGTCTTCCGGTTCAACGACGCCCTCGACCGCTACGCCCTGGAACCCGTGGCCAAAGGCTACGACTTCGTGGTGCCGGAGCGCGTCCAGGGCTGGATCGGCAACTTCACCTCGAACCTGTGGTTCCCGGTGGTCTTCCTCAACTGCGTGCTGCAGGGCAAGCCCGCCGAAGCGACCCAGAGCCTCGGGCGCTTCATGGTCAACACCACGATCGGGATCGGCGGCTTCGGCGACCCGGCCACCTACCTGGAGGTCCCCCGCCCGAACGAGGATTTCGGACAGACCCTCGGCTTCTGGGGCGTCCACCCCGGCCCCTACGTGGTGCTGCCCTTCCTCGGCCCCTCCAACGTGCGCGACACCTTCGGCCGCGTCGCTGATTCGGCGGCAAGGATCTATCCGTACTTCGTCCCGTGGTGGGCGACCACCAGCCAGGGCGCCCTCGAGGTGGTGAACACACGAGCCAGGTACCTCGAGGAAATCGACGACCTGAGAACCTCGTCCGTGGACTACTACGCCGCGGTTCGCAACGCCTACCTGCAGCGCCGCCAGGCCCTGGTTGAGGACCGCGTGGGCTCCACCGGGGAACAGCAGCCCTCTGCATCCGAGGACGACCTCTACTTCCCCGGCGAAACGGAGAGCGAGTCGCGATGAAGACCTTCACCCGTACGACCCTGCTGGCCTGCCTCGTCGCCGCGGCGGCGGCCATCGCCCCGCCCCCGACCGCAGCGACCGCCGAGACCCCGGAACAGTTCGTCGAGCGCACCTCCAACGACGTTCTCACCATCCTGCGCGAACCCGGCGTCGGCCACGACGCCAAGATCGACAAGCTGCAGATCATGCTCGACCAGCGCAGCGACTTCGAGACGATCTCGAAGCTGGTGCTGGCGGTGCACTACCGCCGCTTCAGCGACCCGCAGAAGAAGGATTTCCAGGCGCTCCTGCACCGCTACCTGACGACCACCTACGGCCACCAGATCGACAACTACGCCAACGAAACGGTGTCCGTCGTGGGTGGCCGTCCCGAGGCCCGCGGCGACTACACCGTGCAGACGAAGATTCACCGCAGCAGCGGCCCGGAGCTTTCGGTGGAGTATCGCCTGCGAAAGGCGGGCGAGCAGTGGCGCCTCATCGACGTGATTGGAGAGGGCATCAGCCTGGTCTCCAACCTGCGCTCCCAGTTCGGCGAGATCCTGAACTCGGGCGGCCCCGACAAGCTCCTGCAGGTGCTGCGCGACAAGAACGCCAGCGGCACTCCCGCCAAGCTCCCCCTCGCCGACAAAAAATAGATCTATCCGACCATCGTGAGGCCGCCGCTGACGGACAGGATCTGCCCCGTCACGTAGCCGGAGTCTTCGGTGAAGAAGAAGGCGATGGCGCCGGCGATGTCCTCGGGCCGTCCGATGCGGCCGAGGGGGATGGAGCGCGTCATCGACTCGATGATGCGCTGGCCGTTGGGGCCGCTGCGCACCGCATCCAGCAGGTTGGTGTCGGTGGGGCCCGGGCACACGGCATTCACCAGGATGCCGTTGCGTGCCGCCTCGCGGGCCAGCGTCTTGACGAAACCGAGCAGCCCCGCCTTGGCGGCAGCGTAAACGGCTTCCCCGGTGGAGCCGACGCGGGCGGCATCCGAACTCACGCACACGATGCGGCCCGAGCCGCGCGCGATCATCGCCGGCAGCAGGGCCTGGGTGACGTGCAGGGCGCCGACCAGGTTCACGTCCAGGATGACGCGCCAGTCGGCCGGGTCGCTGTCCTTGAAGAGAGAGAGGCGGTCGATCCCGGCGTTGCTGACGAGTCCCCAGGGGGCGCCCAGCTCCAACGTGGTGCGCTCCACGGCGCGGTCTACCGTGGCCCGGTCGCTCACGTCGCAAACCACCGCGATCGCCTGTCCACCGGCGTCGCGGACGGCCGACGCCGTGGCCTCCGCGCCGTCCCCGTCGAGGTCCCAGACTGCCACGGCCAGTCCGTCCCGCCCGAGGCGAAGGGCCGTCGCCCTTCCGATGCCGGCTCCCGCGCCGGTCACCACCACGCAGCGGTTGGTATCGCTCAAGGTTGTTTCTCCAGGTGACGCGCAACCAGTTCACGGTTGTCGGTCGCGTCGCCGTACGTGTGTTCGTCGGCCTTCAGGCGCTTGAAGTAGATGTGGAGGTCGTGCTCCCAGGTAAAACCGATCCCCCCGTGGAGTTGCACCGCGTCGGCCGCCACGCGCGGGCAGGCGTCGCTCGCGAAGGCTTTGGCCATGGCCGCGGCAAGTCGCCGGTCCTCCGCCTTGGTGTCGCAGGCCCAGGCTGCGTAGTAGACCAGCGAGCGGGCGTGCTCGACGGCGACTTTCATGTCCGCGCAGCGGTGCTGGATGGCCTGGAAGGTGGCGATGGCGCGCCCGAATTGTTCCCTCAGGCCCGTGTACTCCACCGTCATCGCCAGCGTCTTCTCGGCCGCGCCGACCATGCCGGCGGCGACGGCCACCTTGGCCCCGTCGAGGATTCCTTCGAGATGCCCCTGGGAGTATGCCCTCGAGCCGAGAAGGCAGGGAGCTTCGACACGCACGCCGCCAAGTTCGACGACGAAGAGGCGGCGGGTGCGGTCCACCGTGTCCATCGCCGTGATCGTGAGTCCCGGCAGGTCGGCCGGCAGCAGGAAGAAGCCGATGCCGTCATCGACGCGGGCCGCCACCAGCAGAGTGTCGGCCTCGCCGGCATCCGGCACGAAGAGCTTGGTACCGCGCAGCACGAAGCCGCCGGCCTCCCTTGCGGCAACGGCATCCATGCCGTCCAGGCTCCAGCGTCCCCTCGCCTCCGCGATCGCAGCAGCCACCAGCCTTCTCCCCTCGACGACTTCGGGAACGAAGGCGCGGCGCTGGGCCTCGTCGGCGGTCGCGAGCAGCAGGGGCAAGGCGAGGGAAACCGTCGAGGTGTAGGCCCCGGGCAGGGCCACGGCGCCGGCTTCTTCGAGCACCAGGCAGAGTTCGAGAAGCCCGAGCCCGGTTCCGCCGAGTTCTTCGGGGACCGCCAGCCCGAGCCAGCCGAGGTCGCAGAGCCCGCGCCAGGCCTGCGGGGGAAAGCCGCGCCCGTCCTCGAGCATGCTCCTGGCGATGGACACCGGAAGCTCGCGCGAGAAGTAGTCGCGGACCGTCGTTCTCAGCTGCTCCTGGTCCTCGCTCAGTCCGAAGTCCATGGCCGGCTACTCGACGGGGGGAGCCGCAGCTCCGTCGGCGGGGACGGCGATTCCATTGGCGGGAGGCGCGGTTCCAACGGACCCGCGCTGGCGCCGGATGTTCTCGAACACGAGGTCCAGATAGTACTTCGCGTTGAGACCGATGAGGGCGACCTCGTCCTTGCCGGATTTCCTCGCGTAGACGGCGGTACGGGTGGGGCTGAGATCGCCCAGCACGATGGTGGAGACGACGGCGCCTTCCTGTTCGATGCGCACGCGCGCGCTCGGCGGCACCAGTCCGAACTGTCCTTCGTGCTCGACCCCCGTGGCCACGATCTCGATGGCCGGAAGCGACGTGAAGCTCTCCAGCACGGCGTCCACCACGTCGCCCGGCGGCGCGAGACCCTCCGGTTCGGTGGTGATCCAGCGCCCGTCGCGGCGCTCGAACTGCACGGCCATGGAGCGGTCTTCCATGCGCACGCGGTCGATGCGCTCGGGCACGGCCTCGAGGAAGGGCGTCGTCGTCGCCGCCGATTGTTCTTCGGCGACCGTCGCGTCCCTGTCCTTGCCCACCAGGTGGAAGGTCAGCAGGGCCGCCACCAGGTAGGTGACGAGGATGCGTGGCCAGCTCACTCGCCGAACCTCCGGCGCAGGAAGACCAGCACGCCCACGAGGAGGAAGAGCCCGGGCTGCCACAGCACCGCGGCCTTGAACACGCCCTCGGCATCGGCCTGGCTGATGAAGAACTGGTTCTTGCCGGGGGCCTTCTGGGAGGGGCGGCTGCCGATCAGCGCGTCCTCGCGCGCCAGCCAGTTGACGCTGTTGACGAGCAGATCCTTGTTGCCGAGGTAGTCGAGGAAACGGTTGGTGGCGAAGTCGGAGTCGCCGATGGCGACGATGCGCGTCTGCGTCCCGTCCACCTTGGCGGCCGCGGCCGGCTCCGTCAGCACGGCCGCCACCGGAATGGGACCGTTCACGTCGCGACCGGCCACGAAACGCACTTCCCCGCCGGCGACGATGCCCGGGTCGTAACTGGCCCAGCTCCGGGGGCCCGAGCGCAGCAAGGTGCTGGCCTCGCGCCTCTTCGCCTCATCGGGCCGGGCGATGATGGCGGCGGCCAGGGACACCAGCGGCGGGGCCTTCAGCGTGGAAGTGACCAGATGGCGGCGGTCGAGGTCCGACAGCACGGCCGACCAGGGCTCGCCGCCGGCCATGCGGTTGTCCGGGTCGATGACGATGTTGGCGCCGACCTCGATCCCGTGGGAACCGAGCAGGGCCACCAGACGCGGCGCGCGGAAAGGATCGAGCATGACGAAGAGCTTGCCGCCCCTTTCCAGCCAGTGGCCGAGCGCCACCGCCTCGCCCTCGAGGAAATCGCTCTTGGGGCCCGGCACCACGATCACGTCGGCGTCGTCCGGCACTTCGCCGCCCACCAGATTCAGCTTCTCCACCACGAAGGACTCGAGGGACAGGGCGCTGCGCAGCTGGGAACAGCCGTTGTGGCGGTCGGTGTCCTCGATCGAGCACTCGCCGTGGCCGGTGGTCACGTAGACCTTCTTCGAACTCTGCAGGACCTTGAGCAGGGCCGACATCAGCAGCGACTCGCTCGGATTGCTGAAGTCCGCCCTCTTGCCGCCGGCTTCCACGACCGTGGACCCGTAGGAGCTGACCCCGTACTGGGCGGCCATGGCGGGGTTGCGGTTGACGTCCACGATGTCGTAGGTGATGTGCGCGCTCTCGCGCGATACCTGCCAGAGCAGATCCTTCAGGAAGGGATTGCGCGCGTCCTCGGTGCGGATGAAGGCGCGGATCTTGACCGGCCGGTCCACCTTGGCCAGCACCTGCAGGGCGTGGTCCGACAGCGTGAACCGGTTGCCGGGGCTGAGATCCCAGCGGACGTTGTACACGTAGGTGGCGGCCACCAGCGCGCCGAGAAGCCACACGGTCCCCACGCTGGCGGCCAGCAGCTGCAGCCACTTGATCCACGCGCGGGAGATCACCGCCTCCCCCTCCACTGCCGCGACTCCATGGAACGCATCGTCAGCCAGCCCATCAGCACGATGATGGCCAGGTAGTAGGCAACATCCTTCAGGTCCACCACGCCGCGCGCGAAGGGCTCGAAGTGGTCGTAGGCGCAAAGCTGGGAGACGAAGCCGAGCCAGTCGCCCGGGACGGCGGCCTCGTTCCAGCTGAGGTTCCACAGCAGCAGGATGGCCCCGTAGGTGAACATCGCCGCAATCAGCTGGGTCTCGGTGAGCGAGGACAGCCAGATCCCGATGGAGACCATCGCCGAGATCAGCAGCAGGAGGCCGAGGTAGATGGCGACCAACTGGCTGAGGTCGAAGGGCTGCACCCGCCAGATGAGCCAGGGATAGAGCATCGTGGAGCCGACGATCACGACGAACACGCTCATGCAGGCCAGGAACTTGGCCGCGAGGATCTCGAAATCGCGCACCGGCGTGGTGTACAGCAGTTCGATGGTGCCGAGGTGTTTCTCCTCAGCGTAAACGCGCATGGTCACCAGCGGGATCACCGTGATGACGACGCGCACGATATCCGCGTAGAGCCGCTGCCAAAGGTGTTCGACGATGCTCTCGCCGAAACCGAACGTGATGAAGGCGTTGAGGTTCGTGTAGAAGTAGTAGCCCGAGAGCGCGAGGAACACGGCGCCCACAAAGTAGACCAGGGGCAGCCGGAAGAAGCCCTGCAGCTCCTTGCCGAGAAGGGCGAAGAAGGGCCTCAAGGCTTGGCCTCCGTCGAACCCGAGCGCGCGAGGATGTCCACGAAGAGATCCTCGAGGCTCATCAGCAGGGGGCTGATCTCGTGCACCGTGAAGCCCTTCTCGACGAGGTGCCTGGCCAGGGGGGGCCTCACTTCGGCGCCGCGTCGCGACCGCACCGTGAGGGTGAGGACGCCGTCGGCGGCCCGGTGGCCGACCTCCACGTCGTCCACACCGCCCACTTCGCGTACGGCGGCGACCACCGCGGCTTCCACGCCGGCCACGCGCACCAGGGTTTCGCCGCGGCCGGCGGTCTTCTCGGTGAGGCCCTCCACCGAGTCCTCCGCGATCACCTTGCCGCGGTCCAGGATGAGCACGCGGCGGCAGGTGACGCTGACCTCGGGCAGGATGTGGGTGGACAGGAGCACCGTGGCCAGGCCCGACAAGGTGCGGATGAGGGCGCGAATCTCGACGATCTGGCGGGGATCGAGGCCGACCGTGGGTTCATCGAGGATGAGGACCTGGGGCTGGTGAATGATGGCCTGGGCGATGCCGACCCTCTGGCGGTAGCCCTTGGAGAGCTTGCCGATGTGGCGGCCGGCCATGCTGGTGAGCCCGCAAACGTCCATCGCGTCGCCCACGGCGCTCTGGACCCTGCCCTCGATGCCGCGGATCTTGGCGATGAAGGCGAGGAAACCCTGGACGGTCATGTCCGGGTAGAGGGCCACGCGCTCGGGCAGGTAGCCGATGCGGCGCCGTGCTTCGCGCGGATCCACGGCGAGATCGATGCCGCCGAGGCTGCAGCTTCCCGAGGTGGGCGCGAAGAAGCCGGTCAGCATGCGCATGATGGTCGTCTTGCCCGAGCCGTTGGGCCCGAGCAGGCCGACGATCTCCCCAGCCCCGATCTGGAACGAAACGTCGTCCACGGCGCGGAAGCGCCCGTAGTCCTTGGTGAGGTGTGAAGCCTGGATCACGCGTGGTCGCCGCTATCGAGCAAGGGAGATACCGCCGACCCGGGCGGCGTTCAACTCGGCGCCGCCTTCAGCGCAGGAGGCGGGAGAGCATGGACACCAAGGCCCCCAGGGTGATTCCCCACAGGATGTCCTTCTGCACCGGATGGATGTCCTGGCGCGTGTACTCGGTGGCCACGGCGCGGATGAAAAAGAGAACGGAGACCACGCCGAGGGCTACGGTGTAGCCCTCCACCTCCTCGTTGCCCCAGGCCGCGCTGACTTGCTGGGAGAGGCGGAAGAGGACGGCGATCAGCGTGGCGGTGCCGAGGATGCGTGCGGTGCGTAGCATGGGGGAGGAAAACGAGGGCGGACGGCGCGCGAGGCGCCGTCCGCCCTGGCCGGGGCTGGAGACCCCGGAATTCTACTCGTCGACGGGATGCGCCGACTTGGCCAGGCGCAGGAGCTCGATCTTCTCCTGGTCGCCGGAGGCGGCCAGCTTCTCCCAGTGCTTCAGGCGCCAGGCCTTGATGACGTACTCATCCAGGCCGATCACCACGAAGCTGAACACCGCAACGATGATGGTCGAACTCCACATGTCCAGTTTCATCCAGTCCATGACAGTACCTCAGTTGATGCGCACGAGTTCGTGGCTCTCGGCGTGGCCGGATTCCTTCAGGATGAACTTCGGCCGGAACACGAGGATGAGCACCGGCAGCAGCGTCTGCGAACCGACGTAGCTGATGAACATCCAGATCGCGAGCAGCTGCCCCATCTCCGAGTTGAAACGGATGTTGGAGAAGTACCAGAACGCGGTGCTGATGATCATCGTCATGGCCGTGAAGGTCACTGCCTTGCCGGAGGTCACCATCGCCTCGTGCACCGACTTCTCCAGGTCGCTGTTGACCTTGATCTCCTCGATGATGCGGCTGACGATGTAAAGGCCGTAGTCGATGCCGAAGCCCACGCCCACGGTCACGAGAGGCAGCGTGTGGATGTTCACGCCGATGTCGTTGTAGGCCATGTACCCGTTCACCACGATATTGGACGCGATGAGGGGACCCAGCAGGTAGAGGCCGGAGGTGACCGACCTGTACGTGAACGTCAGGATCACCCAGATGGTGAAGAACCCGAGGAAGTTCATCAGCAGGTCGTTGCGGACCAACTCGGCGTTGGCCGCCGCGAGCACGCCGATGAGGCCGCCGGCCAGCCGGAAGCGTGCCTTCCACGGCGGCGTCACCTCGGCTTCCACCATGGTCCCCCCGCGATCGATCAGGAACGGGACCGAACGCGAATCCTCGACGGCGTGGTGAAGCTTGGTCTTGAAGTCCTCGAGACCCTCGACCTCCTCGCCGGCCACCTCCACGATCCGGTCGCCCACTTGGAAGGGCTTCTCGGGCTTGTCGCCGACGCGCTTGCCGATCCAGGAGGTTTCGTGGTTGGACCACTTCGGGTCGTCGAGCACGGTCTTGACGACGACGGCGGTCTCGCCCTCGGCCGCCACCTCGATGCCGAGATTGCGGATCTCACCCAAGGCGATGTACTCGTTGGAACGGCCGACGATGCGCCGGATGTTCTCGCCCTTGTGGTCGCGGCAGAAGAACGTGACGTGGGCCGTGGCGTAGTCCGTGGACACGTACTTCGCCGTCTCCGTGGGCGGCGAGCCCGAGAAGAAGATGAAGAAGAGGCCGCCGACGTCCACCCAGTTGTTCGGGATGACGCCCCACTTCGGTTCCAGTTCGTGGAACACGCTGTTCACGGCGCGAAGGATGTCCGCCAGCGAGAAGCTGTAGCCCACCGAGGGATCGCGCTCGAGGAAGCGCTGGAAGCCTTCCATCTCCTTGAGCGTGTGCGGGTCCTTCATCGCGTTCTTGTCGTAGCCCTCGGCCACGATGATCAGGGGCTCCACGCCGCCGAACTTGCCCTGCACCGCGTTGTGGGACTGGTTGTACGGGGAATCCAGCCACAGCAGCGGGGACGCCGAGTGCGGGTCGCCGATGGTCAGGCCGCGCGCGAAGAAGAGGCCGACGGCCACGAGCGCGACCCAGCTTCCGATGACGGTGGCCTTGCCGACGCCGCTCACCAGCCAGGTGCTGAACTTCTCGATCAGCTTGCGGAAGCCGCCGCGCTCGCGCAGCAGCACGAGCTCGGGTTCGGGGGCCTTCAGGTAATAGTAGACGATGGGGTTCAGCATCATCTCCGACACCGTGATGGCCAGAATCCACCACGACGCCGTCACGGCCAGCTTCTGCAGCATGAGCACCGGGACCAGCAGGATGACGAGCACCCCGAGGGCGTCGGTGGTGATGCCCGAGAAGGTCGGCACGAAGAGTTCGGCAAAGGAGGCCACGATGGCCCGCCTCTTGTTCCAGCCGCAGCGCTCGTACTCCTCGTAGTAGCGGTCGTGCATCTGGATGGCGTGGCTCACCGCCCGGGCCGTGATGAGGAAGGGCATCACGAGCATCAGGGGATCCAGGGCCAGGCCGATCAGGTAGATGAAGCCCATGCCCCAGAAAGCGGCGATGAGGCCCGTGATCGTGGGTCGCAGTGCGCCGCGCCAGTCGTGGAAGTAGAGCCAGCGCAGCACCCACTCGATGCAGTAGGTGATGACGAGGATGAAGAACACGTCGCCGGCGTAGTTGTAGACCCAACCGTAGAGGCGGGGCTCGCCGGCCGCCCACACGGTCAGGTTGCTGCCGCCGGCGGCGATGGTCGCCTCGCCGGGCTTGCCGTCGCGCAGGTAGGAGATCTTGACGGGGCCCTTGCCCTCCTTCGCGGCCGCGATGACGGCCGAACTCACTTCCCAGCGTCGCCGGGCGGTCTCGCCGTTGATGGCGGTGATGACGTCGCCGTCCTGGAGGCCGCCGGCCGCGGCGGTGGAGGACTTCTTGTCGAAGATGCGCTTGACGAGGATGCCGGTGCCCTTCTCGACCTTCAAGGCCTCGGCGCGGTCCGGTTCCACGTCCACGAGTTGGGCGCCCACCCACCCCTCGGTGAAGGGAGCGATGACCCTCTCGTTCATCTCCTCGAAGATGCGGTTGTACTCCAGGCGCCCCTCGATGAAGTTCGCGCGGATCAGCGCGGCCTTGTCGTCCAGGGAGACCAGGATGCCGAACACGTTCTCCGAGTTGTGGACGATGCGCCGGATGTCCGCCGCGTCCGCCTCCGTCCTCGGCATGTCGATCATGATCGGTTCGGAACGCAGCGTTCCTGCGGCCGCGACGCGCAGGTGGCGCGTCGTGCGGTGGCCGATCGAGTCGATCTGGCTGTGGTTGACGCCGTAGACGCGGTCCATCTCCTGGGTCATCAGGTAGACCTGGCCGAGGTTCTCGACATTGAAGATGTCGCCCTCCTCGACCTCGACCATCATCACGATGTTGTTCGCGCCGCCGAAATCCTTCGAGTACGTGTTGTGGATCTGCACGTACGGGTGAGTCTGGGGAAGGAGTTCGCCGAAGCTGGTGACCAGGCTGAGCTGAAAGCTCCAGTAGGCGAACAGGCCGGTGACGCCCAGCACCAGGATCGAGACCGGGTGCCTCCAGTCGATGAGCTTGTCGCCGATCCAGTAGAGCAGGCGCTTGTCTGCCGGGACTTCGTAATTGATCGCCATGGTGTTCCCTTTCTATCCTTGGAAGTCCGCGCCTAGCCGATCCGGCGGAACCAGGTCTTGCCGCCGTCGCTCGTGTTCATGATGAAACCGAAGCCACCGACCATCCAGCCGATGTTGTCATCGTAGAACTCGACGTCGCGGATCCAGTTGGTCACGCGCGTCCCGAGATTGCCCTTGCCGAGTTCCCCTCCGACCGCGGCCGAGATGGCCTGGCCGGAACCGCCGACGCCCCAGATGGCGCCGCCCGGCAGCAGGTCGATGGAGTAGAAGGGCGCGTCGTATTCCTCGACGCCGTGCTCCACCCAGGCCCAGGTCTCGCCGCCGTCGGTGGTCCTGGCCACGCGGCCTTCGAGACCGACCGCATAACCTTCGTTGTCGCCGCGGAAGTCCACGTCGAAGAAGGTGGGCAGTTCCATGATGTCGAAGTACTGGTCGCCCACCAGGCTGGCCTGCTTGTCGTACCAGGTGGCCCCGCCGTCGGTGGTCTTCAGGATCTTGCCGAACTCGCCGACCACGAAGCCCACCTGGTTGTTGAGGAACTGGACGTCGTAGAGGACGGGATCCTCGAAGGCGATGCCGGCGTTGGGGTCGAGGTTGTCCGAAGGCGGCACGATGGGCCTCAGGGTCCTCGTGTTCCAGCTCTTGCCGCCGTCGTTGGTGGTGGTCAGCGTCGAGCGGTCGCCGATGGCGTAGGCATTGTTCTGGTCAACCACGCTGACGGCGAAGAGGGGCGCGAGGGGGCACTTGTCGGACTCATCGGTGGCGTCCGGGTCGCCGCCGGCGGCCCGGCACTCGTCGCTCATGAAGATCTTGCCGCCCTGGGTGGTCCAGGTCTTGCCGCCGTCCGTGGTCTTCTGGATGGTGCCGCCCTGGCCCACTACCCAGCCGGTCTTGTTGTCGGAGGCGAAACTGATGCTGAACAGGCCGTTGCCGCTGCCGCTCGACACCACGTTCCATGTGGTGCCGAAGTCGGCGCTGTGCAGCAGCTTGCCGTTGTAGCCGACGACGAGGACTTCTTTCGGGCCGAGAATCTCGAGGTCGTAGAAGCGGTCGGAAACGTAGACCTTCTGGCTGGTCAGCGGCTCCCACTCCTCATGGCGGTGGCAGCCGGTGACGGCGGCGGTGACCGCCAGGACTGCCAGCGGCAGACCCCAGCGACGACCCGAAAGGCCCTTGCATCGCATGATGCCCATGTTGCTCTCCTCGAACGGTCTAAAAGCTTTCGGAATCAAAGGTCTTGGCGCCGGTCTTCGACCGGCGGGTCTCCCATGAAGGCCCGGCGGACTTAACGGCCGGTCTGGCCCAAGTCAAGGAAACTGCTGGAGGAAATCGCGACGCCGCACGACCAGCGGCGGCCGCCGCATTCCGCGATGGACGCTTCAGTTCTTCTGGGCGTCGTCCGGGAAGTACTCGGCCCTGTCGGGCCCTTCGGCAAGGGTTTGCTGGTCGATGCGCCAGGCGCCGTCTTCCTTGATCAGCTCGTAGAGTTCGTGCTCGTCGAGACCGAGCTGGTTGAGGAATTTATCCTGCGATTTCAGGATATTGGGAACGCGGGCGATGCCGTCCGCACCGATGATGGCGGGGAAGACCTTGAACTCGATGATCTTCACTTCGCCCATCTGCATCACGTACTGCTGTTCCTTCGACCACTCCTCCACGCCCTTTCCCGCCTTCAACGTGGACGAGACGTACTTGAAGGCTTCGGCGAAGTTCTGGGCCTGCATGGCCTTCAGGTAGTTGGTGACGACCTGGTCCGGCGCCATTTCTCCGCTGGCGGCCGGCGAAGCCGGAGCGGCGGCGGCACCCGGCGCCGGGGCGGCAGGAGCCGGTGCGGCGGCCGGCGGAGTCTCCGACAGGGCATTCGCGTCCCCGGCGAGGACGAGAACAGGCGCGAGAGCGAGGATCGAAGTGAGAAGAAGGGTCGAATATGCGCGAATCATCGGCGCATCGTATCAACCGGATGGCTGGAGGCAACCACGAAACACCCGCCCGGGTCGCCCTCGATGCCCGCGCGCCCGGCCGGTCCGGCTCGCCGGGACCGGTTGCCCGCGCCCGCCGCCCGGACTAAACACGCTGCGTGGATAACCTCGAAAACGCACCGCCTGCTCCCGCTTCCCCCGCCTCGCCCACCTTGCCCGCGCCGCCCACGGTGCAGGATCGCGTCCGCGAGATCTTCAGCGCCTTCGAGGCCCAGGGGGCAGCCGAAGCCGCGACGAGCAGGAGTTTCCTTTTGAAGCTCGGCGGCTCGGCCACCGGCACCTTCCTCCTCGAGGCCGGGCCTTCGGGCGTGCATTGGAAGACCGGCGACGGAGAAAGCGCCGACGCGACCATCAAGATCGACACCAGCGACTTCATCGCCATCGCCGACGGTAGCCTCGACGGGCGCTTGGCCCTGGCCAGCGAGAAGATTGAACTGGAAGGCGACCTCGCCGCGGCGGCGGACATGCTCAAGATGTTCTTCCCCGCCGACCCCGACGCCTGATCCCGGCGCGCTCGGGCCCCCTTCCCTTCAGACCACCGGCAGACCGGCGAAGACCTCGCCGATCGTCCTCAGCACCAACTCGTCGTCAAAGGGCTTGGACAGGTACATGTCCGCGCCGACCTCCAGGGCGTTCCTCTCGTCGGAGCGCTGGCCCTTGGCCGTCAGGATGATCACGTAGGTCCCCACCAGGTTCGGGTCCTGGCGGATCGCGCGGCAGACTTCGTAGCCGTCCATCTTCGGCATCATCACATCGAGCAGCACCACCTTGGGTCTCAGCCGGCGGACAGCCGAGAGGCCGTCCACGCCGTCGGCCGCGGTCGCCACTTCGACGCCCTCGGCATCGAGGATGAACGCGATTGTTTCGCGGATGTTGGCCTCGTCGTCCACCAGCACCACGCAGTCGCGCAGGTGGGAGTTGCGGAAGCGCGTGCTCAAGGGCGCGGCACCCAGGCGGCCGGCCTCTTTTCGAGGAAGGCCGTCATGCCTTCCCGGGCCTCGTCGGAAACGCGCAGGCGCGCGATCAGGTCGGCCGTGTACTCGAGGGCCGCGTCGGGGCCGAGGTGAAGGACCTTCGTCACCAGTTGCTTGGCCTCGACCAGCGCCTTCGGTCCGGCCTTGCCGAGATCGCTGCAGACTTTGGCGACGGACTCGTCCAGAGCCGCGTCGGCGGCCACGATGTCCACCAGCCCGGCCTCCAGCGCCGTCTTCGCGTCCAGGGCCTCACCGGTGAGGAAGTAGCGCGTCGCCGCGACGGAGCCGAGGCGACGTATACAGAAGGGAGAGATCATGGCCGGCACGATGCCCAGCCTCACTTCAGAGAACTGGAAGCGCGTGCTCTCGGCCGCGATCACGATGTCGCAGGCGGCCATGAGCCCCACCCCGCCGCCGATGGCCGGCCCGTGCACGCGGGCCAGCACCGGCTTGCGGCACGACGCCACGCGATGGAAGAGCGCGCCCATGCGGCGCGCGTCCGCGCGATTGTCCTCATCCGACGAATCGCGCGCGCTGCGCATGCTGCGCAGGTCGGCGCCGGCACAGAACGACGGCCCCGCGCCGGCCAGCACGACGGCGCGCACGCCGTCGTCGGCCTCGTAGTCGTCGAGCGCGACTCCGACGGCCTCCATCAGCTCGCTGCTCAGCGCGTTGCGCACCTCGGGGCGGTCGAGCGTGATCCAGCCGATGCCGTCGCGAATCTCCCTCTGGATGCTCACGCTGCGTTTCCTCCGCGTCCTGCCGCCAGGGCCACCGGTGCCTCGTCGAGCAGGCTCGCCGCCACCTCGATCTCCATCGTCAACAGTCCCTGCGACGCCGTCTTGCCCTGGTTGTCGAGTTGCAAGGACAGCGTGCCGCCTCCGCCCAGGGCCTCCTGCATCGTAAAGTTGAGGGCGCCGATGTTGTCGAGGCGATAGCGCGTGACCTTGCCCTTGGCCAGCGAAAGGTAGAAAGCCGCCACCCTGTCCGCCGTCAGTTCGCGCACCAGCTCCGGGTAGAACTGCGGAGCCAGGGCGATCACGCCGATGTTGCACACGTCGCCCTTGTCCCCCGAGCGCGCGTGGGCCACGCGCCCGAGAGGAACCTTCACGCGGGGCCCCGGCGCCGAAGCGGGAGCAGGAGGCTCGGCCGGCCTCTCGATGGCAGCCGCGGGCCCTTCGTCGCAGGGAAACTCCTCGGAGACGCCGTCGAAGAAGAGGCGCTGCGAAACCCGGCTCCTCGGAACCAGGGCCGGCCAGTAGCCGTAGGCCGGCTGCGGGGACGGCCTGCCGCCCGCGCCGCAGATGCCCGGCGGCCCGGACAGCGCGATGCCCGCGAGCTCCCTCGCGAACGACTCCATCGCGCGCTTGTCGAAGGAGCGGCAGCCGAAGCGAAGGGCCACTTCGTTGGGCTCGACGTGGGGCGCCGCCGACTCTCCCCAGCAGGCGTTGTAGCCCACGTACTCGGTCCTGGTCTCGGCGAAGTCGCCGCGCACGCGGCTCCAGAAGATGTCGGCGAAGCGCCGCGCCTTGCGCACCGCATCGGGCCCACTGACGATGACCATGGCCGAGGCCTTCATGCCGGCCTCGTAGGTCATCGACACCTTGAGGGTATCGGTGGGCATGCGGCCGCGAACGCCGTGGATGCGCACGCGGTCGGGCCCGTCGTCCTCCATCTGGAAGGACGTGAAGTCGGCGACCACGTCGGTGGACGCGTAGAAGCGTGGATCGCCGATCTCGTAGAGCACCTGCTCGGCGGCCGTGCGGCGGCTGACGAGGCCGCCCGTGCCGGGATGCTTGGTCAGGACGAAGCTCCCGTCCTTCGAGCATTCGACCAGGGGATAGCCGAAGTTCTCGAAGGAGGAAACTTCCTCCCAGCGCGTGTAGTTGCCGCCCGTCACCTGGGCGCCGCATTCAATGAGGTGGCCGGCCAGCAACCCCGCCGCCAGGTGGTCGTAGTCCTGCCAGCTCCAGCCGAACTCGTGCACCATCGGCGCCAGCACGGAAGCCGCGTCGTAGGTTCGCCCGGTCACGACGATGCGGGCCCCCTTGGCCAGGGCGGCCGCGATCGGGCGCGCGCCGATGTAGGCGTTGGCCGAGTTGACCTTCGCCAGGCGCTCGCCGATGGGCTCCCCGCTGTCGAGATGGGGAAAGGTGCAGCCCGCGGCCGCCAGCTCGGACAGGCGCGACTGGAGGTCGTCGCCGTCAACGATGGCCACCGGAAGCTTCACGCCGGCGTCGGCTGCCGCCGCGTCCAGGGCCCTCGCGCAGGCGCCGGGATTGATGCCGCCGGCGTTGGCGATCACCGTGATGCCCTTGTCGGCGATCTCCTTCATCAGCGGACGAAGGTAGGCGACGAAGTCACGGGCGAACCCGGCGTCCTCACTCTGGGCCTTCTGGCGCGCGAGGATGATCATCGTGATCTCGGCCAGGTAGTCCATCGTGAGGTAGTCGATGGGGCCCCCGCGCACCTGGCGGGCGATGGCCGCGCCCTCGTCGCCCCAGTAGCCGCTCGCGTTGGCGATGACGATCCTGTCCTTCATCGTTGCTGACTTCTCCATCGGTGCTTCGCGATTGCCCGTTTCCCGCCGCGCCCCGACGGCGCGCGCGGCGCGGATCACATGCGGAACACGCCGTTGCGGGTGGCGGCGACCGGCGCCTGCAGTGCGGCTTCCAGGGCCAAGCCGAGAGCGGCGCGGGTCTGCAGGGGATCGATCACGCCGTCATCCCACAGGCGCGCGGTGCTGAAGTAGGGGCTACCCTCGGTTTCGTAGGTGGAGACCACCTGGTCGTGCATGGCCTTCTCGAAGGCGGGATCGAGGTCCTGCCCTTCGCCCTGCAGCTGGGCCTTCTTCACCTGAATCAGGGTGCTGGCCGCCTGCTCGCCGCCCATCACCGAGATGCGGGCGTTCGGCCACATCCACAGGAACCGGGGCTCGTACGCGCGACCGCACATGCCGTAGTTGACGGCGCCAAACGATCCGCCGATGACCACCGTGAACTTGGGGACGACGGAGTTGGCGACGGCGTGGACCATCTTGGCGCCGTCCTTGGCGATCCCGCCGCGTTCGTACTGCTGGCCCACCATGAAGCCGGTGATGTTCTGCAGGAAGACGAGCGGGATGCCGCGCTGGTTGCAGAGTTCGATGAAGTGGGTCGTCTTGAGCGCGGATTCCGAGAACAGCACGCCGTTGTTGGCGATGATGCCGACCAGCATGCCGTGGATCCGCGCGAAGCCGCAG
>JBHEPB010000190.1:0-13709 GCA_046260515.1 Binatia bacterium | reverse complement strand
GTCGGCAGATCCACGGCTCCGCCTCGCGCTTCGCCTACACCGGACACATCGACGATGCCGGGACCGAACTGCTCTACTTCGGCGCTCGTCACTACGATCCGGTGACCGGCAGTTTCCTGACGCCGGATCCGGCCGTGCAGTACGCCTCTCCCTACGCCTACTCCGACGGCAACCCCGTGCTCGGCCGCGACGCCGACGGCGGGGTCTTCGAACTCACGGCCCTCGAGATCGTCATGATCGCGGTGGGCACGGCCACCTTCGTCGATTCGCTGGTGAGCACCGGCGACCTCGGCCACTCGCTGACGGCCGGCATCTTCGCGGGCTTCTCCGTGTACTTCTCCAGCCAGCTCTCCACCGCCGTGGCCAGGCCCCTGGCCCGCGGCAGCTACGCCTGGCTCAAGGTGACGGCCTCGGTGGCCAGCAGCGGCTTCCAGGCCATCGACGCGGTGGAAGCCATCGAGGACGGGCGCTACGCGGGGGGCATCGTTGCGGCCGGCATGCTGGCCGCCTCCCTGATCGGAATAGAATCTGCGAATGACCCCGGATCAGGCAGCACCCCGGCTGAGGCCCAGGCCCGACATGGAATAGAAGACAGGGGCATGATGGACGACCGCCAGAGGCTCGACGTGAACGGGATCTGCTCCACCAGGCCGGGGTGCAGTACCAACACGCTACTGGCGGCTCGGGAAAACCTGAGGCTCTTGTTCGGGGGCACCGCGGCCTGCGTCGGCGGGTGCGGCCACGTGGCCGATGCCGTCAACGGGCACCTGGACGCTGGTCGGAATGTCCTCCTGCGCTGCAACAGCTTCGGCGCCATCAAATGCCTGGGCGCGTTGCAGACGAGGGGCCTGGAGGCCAAGTTGTCCGAAACCGATGCGAAGGGATTCCCCAGACTTGTCGTGGAGATGAGCGGTGCTCCCCTGCTTCGTCCTCCCAGGTTTTCGAACGTCACCTACCAGGTGAACCTCTTCGATCCCGTCGTCTACGTGGGGACGGCGTACTCCACCCCCCTGCGCAGCGACGTCGTGCTCGGACGCAACTGGTGGGTCCCCGCGCCCGTTCTCGTCCATCACACGCGGATGTACGAGAAGCCTTTCCATGAAGCGCTGGCGGAGATCGTGCCATGAGTCGCCTCGCTCTGGTCCCGCTGCTTGCTGCGCTGGCCGGCGCAGGGTGCCACGCTGACTACCGCATCGCCCGCCTGGAGATGAAGATCGCCGAGGACCGGCAGCTCGGCCACGTCGCCAAGGCTGAGGAGGACGAACGTCGCCTCCTCACGCTCGCCCGGGAGCACTATTCCGAAGGCAGCCGCGTGGACATCCGGGTGCGTTCCGAACTGGCCCGGGCCCATGCGCGTTGGGGCAACACGAAGAGGGCCTTCGCCATGGCCGACCAGCTCCTGGCCGACCTCGAACGACTTCACGGGCCGGGGAGCGCCCTCACGACGCCGGCTCTGCTGACGAAGGCCGAGATTCACCTCCAACTTCGCGAATGGAAAGCCGCCGAGAACCTGGCCGATCGCATCGTGGGCATCTGCAAAGCCGTTCCCCAGCCTCCGCCCACCCAAAACCAGGCGAACTGCGACTGGCATGAAAGAATGCGCCCACGGGAAATCTACTTCCTCGCCGGCGCGTTCGAGAAGTGGGCCGACGCGTTCCATGTCGTAGCCGCCAAGGCGGCTTCGGACGACGACAAGGGCTTACACCTCCACATGGAGAGCACGCTTGGAGAGCACTACGCCGACTACGGCCTCTACGCCGAAGCCCTCTGGTACCTGGAAAGCTGCGTGGATCACTCCCGTCCCGCCTACGAACGGCGCCGCGCCGCAGAGCAACCGCTGTGGAGTTCCGCCTCCGGCGACGTGGAGATCGTGGTCCCCGACTACGCTCACGACTTCCATTCCCAGTCGCCGCCCTGCCTCGAAACCGTGATCGACGTGAAGACCCGTCTCGGCGATGCCGCAACGGTCAGGCGGCTGTCCGACTGGAGGAGGGAACTCTGGGCGAGAGGGCCCGATCGCGAGAAGCACTTTCGCAACTACATCAAGATCTCCGATGGAGCCTGGGGCCCGTTCCTGACGGCCAGGTATGCCAACGACCTCGCCTGGTACTACCTGGGAAAGGGACGGCTCGACGACGCGATCCGCGCCTTCGAGGACGCCGGCGCCCGCATCGACCAAGCCGTGGTCGACGGCTTCACCTTCCAAGACGACTACCCGTCCTACACCCATACAGACATCCTGCTAGGACTCGGCGCGGCCTACGAAGACAGCGGCCGCTTCCTGGAAGCCGAAGCGGCCTACCGGCGGGCTTCCGAAATCGCAGCGGAGCACTTCCACCCAAAGCGCGACCGGCGCCTGACCGCGATGACTGGCGCCGCCAGGTGCCTGGCCCTCGCCGGAAAGCAGGACGAGGCCCGATCGGCGTGGCAGGCCTACCTGGACGTGGCCGCGAAGGTTCGCGGCAAGGACCATGCGGACTATGCCGTGGGCCTCGCTGGCCTGGCCGAACTGCGCTCGGCCTCCGGACGCGAACGCGAGGCGGCGGACCTCCGTCGTCGCGCCGAATCCATCCGCAACGCCGTCCTCGAGCGCCAGCGCTCCTTCGGCCCTTTCGTCCTTCCCACCTCGTTGCTCTCTCCCCCCACCCCCGCTAACTAACCCCGAGCGAACGGGCTCACCCTGAAGCCCTGCCGGAGGCCGATTGCCGCCTTCCGCCGGGCACCCGCGCGCATCACCTGTCCAAGCTGCAACGAGGAGAAGCACCCATGGCCACCGTCACCCTTCGCGGAAACACCATCAACCTGGCCGGCACCATGCCCAAGGTGGGCGATGCCGCCCCCGACTTCACCCTGGTCGGCTCCGACATGGCCCCCATCACCAAGGCCTCGCTCGCCGGCAAGAAGAAGGTCATCGTCACCGTCCCCAGCCTCGACACGCCGGTCTGCCAGGTGGAGACCCGCAAGTTCAACGAGCAGGCCGCCGCCCTCGGCGACAACGTGGTCGTCGTGATCGCCAGCGCCGACCTGCCCTTTGCCGCCAAGCGCTTCTGCACCACCGAGGGCCTCGATCGCGTCAAATCGGGCAGCGATCTGCGCGACCGCGACTTCGGCAAGCGCTGGGGCGTGGCCATCGCCGACGGCCCGCTCCAGGGCGTGACCGCCCGCGCCGTCTTCGTGGTGGACGAGAACGACAAGATCACCTACGCCGAACTCGTCCCCGAGATCGCCCAGGAGCCCGACTACGACGCGGCCCTGGCGGCGCTGAAGGGCTGAACCTCTACAAGCGGCGCCGAGCGGCGGCGCCACAACCGACACCGGCAAGAGGCCGGGGCTTTCGCCAGAAGCCCCGGCCTTTTTTTGGCGTGGTGCCGCCGAGGCCGTGCACCGGGCAGACGCCTCCGCGTCAACGGCATGGCCGACCGTCGCGGCCAGCACCACTGGGAAATCCGACCCTGCGATGGCGACCGCTTCGATTCGAGGGGCTCGGGGACCGTTCCTTGTCCTCCATTTTGTGCCGCACGTCACGAGTTGGCGCTTGTCACAACTCTGCATATCCCCGATGTCTTGCCGGTCGCCGGTTCCCTCACCGTTGCGGGAAACAACCAGAGCAGGAGTCCCCATGACCATTCGCTATCCGATTCTTGCCGCCGTCGCGGCTTATGCACTGCTCTCCGGCTGCAATCGCATCGAGTTCCTACCGCCGTCCCAGAACAGCGCCGGCACCACCCTTACCGTGGTGAAGCGTGGCCTGAGCGCCAGTTCCCAGGGGTTCCGCTTCCTCGGGATCCTCCCTCTGGCATTCCCCAGCTTGGCGGACGCCGAACAAAAGATCCTGGTCCAGGCCGGCGTGCCGCAACACGACCCGAACTTCGTTCTCGTCAACAAGGTGAAGCAGACGAACACGATCTACCTCTTCATCGCATCGATCCACACGATGACGCTCACCGCGGATGTCGCCGAGCTGCACGAGGCCGAGCCGTACACCGAATGACCGCAACCGCAGGCGCGACAGGAGTCCATCCGTGAAAAGACGATTCATTCTGGTCGCGCTTTGCGCGTTCGCGCTGGGAGGCTGCACGGCCATGAGGGTGAGCGGCACGATCTCCGACGCGGTCACCGGGGAGCCGGTCGGCGGCTGCGGCGTAACCGTGGCCACCAGGGTGGTGGTGTCGGATTTCCGGGGGCAGTATTCCGCCAAGGTCCGAAGAGGGCACCGGCCGATGTCCGTCGTCTGCCCGGGCTACGAGCTGCAGCAACTGGAGGTCGATTCGTCAAAGACGCGTCGCCCGACGGTGAACGTGCAGATGACTCCCGTGAAGAGAGCTCGGCCGCGCGGCACGGCCAGGATGGCGCCGGGAACACGTTAGTCTCCCTTTAGCGGAGCCCACCCGAGAGCGCCTGCGCCCAAGTGCTCATCCTGCTCAGGGCAGGCTGAGCGGACGGTGGCTTCGTACTCGCTGAATCGGAGCCGGCGGGTTGTCAGCAGACGGGGCAGACGAGCTCGACGGCATGCCCCACCGCCGCGCGCAGCACCAGCAGCGCGTCCGCCGCCGTCACGTCCCCGCTATCGTTCACGTCGCACACGCACAGAGCACAGACAGCCGTGCCGACGCTGGCGCGCAGCACGAACAGTGCGTCGCCGGCGGTCGGCAGCCCCGGCGGGCCGCTGTCCACCGGATCCCCGCAGGCGCCGCCGGCCGCCAGCGTGGTGGTGGTCGAGGTCGTGGGCGGCAGAGTTGTCGTCGTGGTGGGGCCCGGAAGCGTCGTCGTCGTGGTCGGAGCCGCGATCGTGGTCGTGGTAATGAGGATCGTGGTCGTCGTAGTCGTGGTCGTCGTCGGTTCGTCCGAAACGATGCGGAAGATCTCCCCGCCAAGATCCACGATGTAGAGCCTCCCGAGCCCATCCTCGGCAAACGAGGCGATCTCGTTGATGCTCAGCCCTCCGCCCGGAGCCAGCTCCGCCGTGCGGTCCACGAGGCCCGTGTAGTTGCTCCCGTCAAAGGTCTCCGGCGCCGAGCCGTCGTAGATGAGGGACCAGATGCGCTCGGTCGCGTAGTCGGCGAAGAAGTAGTGCCCCTGGATCTCCGCGATGGGCCCGCGGTAAACGTAGCCGCCCGTCACCGCGAAGCCCTGGAAGGCGCCGTCGCCGCGCGTGTAGTCGTAGATCGGATCGATGGCGCCCTCGGGGCGCGGGCCGCCGACGACGGGATTCTCGATGGTGCCTTCCCTCAGCCTCCATCCGTAGTTCTCGCCGCCGACGGAGGCGGCCGGCTGCACGTTGATCTCCTCGCGCGAGGACTGCCCGACATCGCCGAAGTAGAAGTTGCCGTTGGCGCGATCGAAGGAAGCCCGCCACGGATTGCGCAGGCCGTAGCTCCAGATCTCGTCGTCGCCGGTCTTGTTCACGAAAGGATTGGAAGCAGGGATGGCGTAGTTTCGCGCGGCGTCCGCAGGGAAGTCGTCGCCGTCCACGTCCAGGCGCAGCATCTTGCCGAGCAGGTTGGAGGTGATGTCCTGGGCGTTACCGATGCCTACCGTGTGCCCGCTGGACGAATCGTTGCTGCCGCCGCCGTCGCCCGAAGCAACGTAGAGGTAGCCGTCCGGCCCGAAGCCGAGCCAGCCGCCGTTGTGGTTGGTCTGGGGCTGGTCGTAGCCGAGCACCGGCAGCGCCGACTGCGGGTCGGCTACGTCGGGGTCCGCGGAAACCTGGTAGCGGCGGATCTCGGTGTCGCCGCCCGTAGCCGTCAGGTTCACGTAGAAGAAGCCGTTGACGTCGTAGTCGGGATGGAAGGCCAGGCCGAGCAGGCCCTGCTCGTTGCCGGTGGCCAGCCCGCCCAGATCGAGGAAGTCGGTCGCGTGGATGGTCCCGCTCGCGAGGTCGAGGATGCGGATGCGGCCGCTGTGCTGTTCCGCGATGAAGAGGCGCTCGGTGTCGCCGGCAGGTGCGGTGGCGTACACGGGCCGGTCGAGGCCGTCGGCGACGCGAACGGTGGAGAGGGCGGCGTGAGCGGCGGGCCCCCAAGCCAGGAGCGCTCCGAGGAGGGCTGCGCGCAGTACGGGCGGTATCTGCCGACTCATCGTTGCATTAGACGGGCCCCCGGCCGGGCGATCAATACCCGTTCTTCATGCCCGCTTCGGTCGAGTGGCGGCCAGGGTTCATCCTCCGTCATTGACCTCTCCGATTGGGAGTAGGGAATGGCTGCTACGTGAGGCCGTCCTATCCACATGCGGGGCATACCATCGCCCCTCCGAGGCCAACGCTATGCCGGAGTACCACCTGGGCGTCAGTGGAAGTCATCGCACCGGACCCGTCGGCATCGCAGCTACACAGATCGCACGCCGACAGTCCCACCGACGCCCGCAGGACCCCGAGAGCGTCGGCGGCGCGGACCGTGAGGTCCGCACCGACCGAGTCTCCGCACAAACGCCGATCAGGCGACAACCGGAACCGGCGACCGTACACCCATATCGAGCGGCCGGGCTCTGCGTCGTCCCAAACGACCACAAAGTCGGTGTTGTTCACGAACGAGATGGAAGTCGTGTTAAGGACCGTTCCCTGGCGTCCCTTGGTCTCCGTGCTTACCTGAATCTCCTCGCCTATGCGCGTCCCGTTCGCTGCGTAGGCTTGGGCGTAGAGGCCATTGTCGTCGCCATCCTGAGAGAGATCGGGGAAATGTCGATCACCGCTCGTCCAGACGACTACAAAGCTTCCTTCCGGAGACACAGCTATAACGGACGCGAACTGCCCGCGGTCCGTGTACGTGTTCACGCGGAACTCGTCGCCCAGGGGCGCTCCGCTGTTGAGAAAACGCCGGGCGAAAACGTCCGAACCCGAAGCGTCGTACCCGGTCCAGGTAACGATGTAGCCATCGGCTGTCGCGGCCACACTCGGATTCCCTTCGTCTCTGGCCGTTGAAGCGTTGAGAATCGTGCGGTCCGATACGGCGCCAGCACGCCCAATGAACCTCGCCGCAATATCGAACCCGGAGCCGTTCCCAGTTCCGTCAAAGGAGTCCCACACCAGGACGACATCGCCCTTCCTCTCGCCGTTCAGACTGGCGGCTTCGGGATAGAAGCCGTAATCGTTGGGCGGTACGGCCAGGTCAATTTCCTCGCCCAGACGGTGGCCGGCGGCGTCGAAGCGCTGCGCCGAAATAAGCTGCGGTGAATCCCGATCGTTGCCGAGGTCGTACCAGGCGACCACGAACCCATCGTTCGTTGAGGCGATCGTTGGATAGAACTGAACCCCCTCCGTATGCCGGAGATTAATCTGAAACTCGTCGCCGATGCGACGAAGACGCCGGTCGAACAGCGCGCCGAAGATGCCCCAGGCATCGCCGTCGCGCCCTCCTTCGCTTCGCCACACTCCTGCGATGAGGTTCTTGCTCAGATAGGCAAGTCGCACCTCTGCATCTGCGGAAATCGGCTCGGTGAAATTGCGAGGTTCGTATCGTGGTGCCCCGTCTCTATTGAAGGCACGCTCCCGAAGGGGAATTCCGTCGCCAGATCCGCGCACGAGTACACCAGTCCACGCTACTCGAAATCCGCCGCGATGGAGCGGAAGCAGCTCAGGTCCGGACTGACCCGAGGGCGATGGTTCGTGGACTGAGAAAGTTCCACTGAGTGGCAGAACGTCGTCCGCCTGTGCTCCGAATGGCCGGGTACAGGCTAGCAGGGAGAGAGCAGCGAAGAACAGGAGCCGGTAATTCAGAATGTCACCCGCTCCTACTCCTCGCCTGGTCCTGGTGGCTTGATCGGAAAGTGCTTCGTGGAACAAGTCAGACACGCTCCATCGTGTATGAGACAGAGGGACATTCGCAAGTGGCCTGCGCTCATCAATTTGTGCGCGTCGCTGGGAGAACTGCGGGCGGTGAGGTAGTCGTCGACCTTTGTGTCCGCGACCCCTTGTTCCAGTGCCTGGCTCCAGGGTCGACCCCTACTCCACCACGAGTTCGATCTGCGGCCGCGGCTCGATCGGCTCTCCGTTCACGCCCGTCGCGTCTTCGACGCTGACCGTGAACGCGTACGCGTCGGGCCCCGCCAGCGCGTCGTAATCGCAGCTCACCAGGTCCAGGGGACCCTGGAATCCACCGAGCGAGATCAGGCCGAACGTGAAGTGCCCGCGGCCGGGATCGAAACCCATGGCGCTCAGGGTGTGCATGGAGTCGAGGGGAGCCAGGACTTCGCAGGCCGGCCTATCGACGACGCCGGGCACGTCGCCACTGGCCCGGCTGTAGTCGAGGCGGACCTGAAGGGCGCCGAGCAGGACTGAGCTCTCCAGGCGAAAGCGCAGCGAGCCTCTCTGGCAGATGTCGAAGGAGAGGCCGACGGCGATCCTCAGGGCTCCCAGCGCGTCGGCCGCCGTGATCACACCGTTGCCGTCACGGTCGCAGGTGGCCAGCGGGCATCGAACGCGAAGCCCGATCGCCTTGCGCAGCACCTTCAGGGCCTGGCTCGCCGTGGCGTTCTGCTCGGGCAGATCCGGCGCGCAGACCGGATCCACGCGGCAGCGCTTCGTGCACCGGTCGCCGTTGCTGGAATTGCCGTCGTCGCACTGTTCGACGCCCAGGTGCAGGTAGTTGTCGCCGCAGGTGGCCAGGCGGCAGCCATCCGGACAGGCTCCGGAGGCCTCGGGCTGAGGTCCTTCGTCGCACTCCTCAATACCCGTGTGCACCACGCCGTCCCCGCAGGTGGGCAGAGTGCAGGTGGAGAGGCAGTCATCGGTATCGTCCGCGTCGCCGTCGTCGCATTCCTCGAAGCCGTCCTGGGCGAAGCCGTCGCCGCAGGAGGCCACGCGGCAGTCCGACAAGCACTCGTCGCTCTCGTCGGCGTTGCCGTCGTCGCAGTCTTCGCCGCTCGTCACGTAACCGTTGCCGCAGCCGGTGGGCAGGCAGTTGGAGTCGCAGCCGTCGCCGTCGACGAGGTTGCCGTCGTCGCATTCCTCGAAGCCGGTGACGGCGCCGTCGCCGCACCCGGCGCGGGCCCGCGCCAGTCGCACTTCCTGCTTCAACCCCTCGAAGGTCCTCCACACCACGGCCCAGCGACCGCCTCCGGCGGCCACCAGCAAGGGCGTTTGATCGGCACGCGTATCGATGCTCGCGTCGCTGGCGACAGCCTTCGGCTCGCTCCACGAAGCCCCGGTATCGGCAGAGAAGGCCGCTACGATATCGGCGTCGAAGCCGATCCCGCCGGTGCCCGAGTTCGTCTGCCAGGCGATGCCCCACAGGCCGTCGGCGAAGGCGAGACTCGGGGAGGAGTCCCACCCGGAAGGCAGGTCGTGCCAGGGCGCCACGCGTGCCGGCTCCGACCAGTGCTGCCCGACATCGTCGGAGCGCGACACGAGCAGGTCAGGAGGCCCGAGGTATTCCTCCCCCCTCCAGTAGGAACGCAGGAAGGACACCAGCCAGTGTCCTTCTCCATCGGTGGCGACGGCCAGGTTGCCGCTTCCCGACGCGTCGTCGATACCGCTCGGCTGAGGCAGTGACCAGGTCTGCGCACTGTCCACAGAACGGCTCGTTACGATGCCGTCGTTGGTCCAGGCCAGCAGCCAGGATCGGTCGCCGTCGGCGACGATGCGCAGGGCCTGCACCCATGTGTCGCCGCAGCGCAGGTCCTCGACCACCCTGGGGGATCTCCACGAGCGCCCGTCGTCCGTGGACAGCGACGTAACGACCGAACAGGCGACGTATTCGTCCCCGGAGTGCTCGCCGTCGGGGAGCTCGACGGCGCGTCGAAGGTACTCGGCCCACACCGACACCCAGCGGCCCTTGCCATCGGTAGCGACCGACAGGTGCTCGATCCTCAGTTCATCGTCGCCGAGGGGCCTACGAAGGAGTTCTTCGTCATCTCCCCAGGACAGCCCTGCGTCGTCGGAACGGTGGATGTGGACGCCGCCGGCCGTGGGCCAGGCAACGACCCAGCCCCGGTCGCCGTCGCTGGCGATGGCGGGCGGACCGACGGCCCCTTCGATCGGAGCCGCGGGACTCCAGTGCTGGGCTTCGTCGATCGACTTGGCCACGACCGCGACACCGTCGGTCCAGCTCGCCAGCCAGCCTCCGGCCGCGTCGGCCGCGAGTCGCAGATCGTCGTCCAGGTCCCACCAGTTGCCGGGAGCCGTGCTCGCCAGGCGCACCGAAGGCAGGAACTCGACGCTTCGCGGATCCAGGGTGGTGGTCGTGGTGGTGGTCGTGGTCGTGCGGTTGCCCTCGGCCGTGCTCACGCGCCGGGCCACCCAGCCGGCTTCGAAGTGATCGTTGTTCCACGCCACCAGGAAGCGGTGGCCTCTCTCCTGCTTCACCACCAATTCGTGCTGCGCACTGTAGGGGAAGCGGTTGAGGACCTCGCGATCGGTCAGGCGTCCGTCGGCGCTGACGACGGCGGCCCGCACATCCACCTGCTGCCAGGGGTAAGGAGAGTGGCCCGGGTCCCTTGCCACGCGCCACGCCACGAAGGCCTCACCAGCGGCGTTGCCGCGGACCTCGAGGTTGCGCAGGTCGTCGAAGTAGTCGGAGTCGCCGATCTGGACGGGAGATCCGTCGCGGGCGCCGTCGGCCGACACGTAACGACCGACGACGGAGGCCCCGCTGACTCCCAGCCAAGCCACGAAGAAGCGGTCGCCGACGGCGGCCGCAGCGACGCGCCAGAAAAAGCCTTCGCAGAGCCCGTCCGGACAAATCGGGCGCGAGGCTCCCAGCGCTCCGCTGCGCGAGACGAAGCGCAGCCTGTCCTGGAAGATGACCAGCGCGGTTCCGTCCGCGGCGCAAGCTACTTCGCTATAGTTCCACGCTGGAACGTCGTTGACGACGAAGGGCCCGGCCGCAACCGAGCCGTCGTCGGCCACCCAGCGGGCGAGAAGGAGGAACGAGCCCTGCCCGGAGTTCGGGTCACGCGTGGAATCGTCGAGGACAAAGGTGGAGCCGTCGGAAAAGCGGCAGGGGTCCGCCTCAGCAAGGTTGCGCGTAGTGGGACGCAGCTCCGGGCCGAGCACGACGAGGGCAGCCGCGGCGGGCGCCGCCTGGACCACGGCGGCCAATGCCGCCGCCACGCCGCAGGTCCACACCGCGATAGGAAAAGTCATGACGGGCCTCCGCTCCGGCATCTGGCCGGGTTGCCTGCAACCGCTCTGTTTCGATCGTCGAGAATGCCCCCGCCTCGCTCCGCAACGAAAGGAGGGCGGCGGCTTCCATGCTGGAGAACCGCCCATTCGCGACCATAGTCCCGATGCGAAACCCTGTCGATCCGCTTCCCTGCCGACTTCAGCCCTCTTCGTAACAGCAGCTTGCGCGGTAGCCCCCCGTTTGGTGCCAGTAACCCAGTCGAACTGTACGCGGCCTCCCGTCAGTAGCATTTCGGCACATGGTCCCTTCCCGATATGTGACTCGGCCCACATGCGGCGGCCGTCTTGGTGGCCTTTCATCAGCTGGTTGTCGAGAGCATGCCCAATTGCGCGTATGAGTAGCCCGAACCCACTATGGGTACCGGAAGAAAGGATGGATTCCGCGTGCTGATCTCAAGATTGTTCGTCTTTTTTCTCCTGCTTTTGGATCCGGTACCCGGGCACAGCTTCGAGTGTGGCGACTTGGATGCAAGTGGGGCCATTAGTACGAGCGACGCACTTCGTCTTCTTCGACGGTCCGTTGGCCTCGATGTGACCGTGGCGTGCCCCCTTGCTTCATGCACCACAACGTCAACGACGACGCTGCCGACCGTTGTCGGCGATTCATGTGTAATCGATTCCGATTGCACCGGCGGCGACCCCGGCAAGCCTTACTGCTGCGACTTCGAGTGCTCGGAGTGCGAGCTTGCCGAACACTGCCCGAATGGACAGGGTTGCGGCGCCGGCTGCGTTTGCATGCCATTCCCGTGAGTCCGCACTCCCCGGCCGGACCAAGCTCTTCGACGTCCAGGAGGTGATGTCGTCGATCCCGACGACAACCTCATCAGTCCACTGCCAGTCACCATGGCGCTCAACCCTCTGTCCTCGACGAGCTCGGCCCCGCCAGCGCGCGATTCCGACCGGTCGACGTCCGGCCGACCACGTAAGTGGCTGATTTTGCTGTATTTCACTCCTTGGTCGAGCAGGACGGAGCCCCGTTTTCGCCAAACCTTCGCGACAATTGCCCGAAAACGAGCCTCAGAAACCGATTGAGAGCCCCGATCAGCCAGTGGCACGGGCAGGGGTAGCTATCCGTCGCGGCAGGCCTGGGAGGTTCCGGCCCCCCTCACTCGGGGATGGGGGTCTGGCCGGAGTTCCCCCGTGGTCCAGGCGCCCAGCGAGACCACTCGACGCAAGTACGACTCCATCCGAACCACATGATCGAGGGCTGGCTGGGCGCACCGCGGCGATTCTGCGCTGAACCGGTGTACCTGTGACATTCAGCACCGGCCGTGCTCGCCCTTGCTCTCGGCAATGGGCCCACAGAAGAGGGCGGAACCGCTGGTGCGGCCCCGCCCTCCTTTTGCCCTTTGCCGGGCAACACCCTCCCGGCTCACGCCGGCAGAGTCCTCAGATGCAGGAGTCGATCGTGCATTTGTTCTTGGTCGCCTCGTTGCAGGCGTTCGAGCTCGAGGCCGGCGTCTTCAGCGGGCAGACCCCGATCTCTTCATTGCACAACGGTTCGTCGTGGCAGCCTCCGCCCTCGACGCAGGAGCCGTCCACCATCACCCGGCCGTTGTTGAAGCAGTCGAGCTGTTCGATGCATTCGCCGACGGTCACGTCGGCCAGCGAATTGCCACCGTCGGCGCACAGGGCACTGCAGTCCTCGAAGCTCACGTCGATGTAGCGAGCCAGGATCACGTCGCAGTCCGTGCCGCTGCTGATCTGACAGTTCAGTGCCGTAGCGACCAGCTGGCGGTAGAGCTGACGCACCTTATCGCCTTTGACGCTCACGCAAAGCCCTTCGAGGGCCGACGTCAGGCCAAGACCGTCCAGGTAGGGACTACCGATGTTACTGGTGGTCGTGATCAGTTGCCCGCATACCTCGAGCCCTCCGGCGGAGTCCAGGACAGCCTGGGTCACATTGAGGGAGCCGCGCTTCGCGTAGCCGCCGTGGGTTCCCCAGTAGCCCGGGGTTCGGCAAATGTCCGTGCAAGTGAGCTCGTGCTCGCAACCCATCACAGGATCGCAGGTGTCGACGGTGCAGGTATCGTCGTCCTCACAAAGGGCATCGACTGTGGTGTAGTCGCACTGGTCGGTTGCCTCGTTGCACTCGCCCGTGGTGCATTCGTTGGTACTCCCGCAAACCACCGGGGTCCCGGAACAGGCGCCGCCGAGGCAGGCATCCCCATTCGTGCAGAAGAGGCCGTCGTCGCAGGGCACCGTATTGTTCGTGCTCACGCACAGGCCGGTCAACTCGTCGCAGGCAGTGTTCGTGCAGATGTTGCCGTCGTCGGCGCAGGACAGGGAGGCCCCCAAACAGGCGCCGCCCCCGCAGATGTCGCCGCCCGTGCAGGCCACGCCGTCGTCGCAGGGCAGCGTGTTGTTGGTGGTCTCGCACTGGCCGGTCAGCTCGTCGCAGGCGGTGTTGGTGCAGACGTCGCCGTCATCCGTGCAGACAAGCGGAGTACCCGAGCAGGCGCCGCCGCCGCAGGTGTCGCCGTCGGTGCAGGCCACGCCGTCGTCGCACGGCAGCGTGTTGTTGGTGGTCTCGCACTGGCCGGTCAGCTCGTCGCACGCCGTGTTGGTGCAGATGTTGCCGTCATCCACGCAG
>JBHEPB010000320.1:0-18691 GCA_046260515.1 Binatia bacterium | reverse complement strand
GCGCCTTCCAGCGCCACGGCCGTGCCGTCGAACTCGGCCGTAAAACGCGTCACGTCGAGCACAGCGGAAAGGCCCGGCACGAGGCTGGCGGCGACGTCCACCGTCAGTTCCTCGTCGTCGCGAATGTCGAGTTTCGTTTCGAGATTCCAGGCGCGCCCGTCGCCGCGCGCGGAGGCCGTGCCTTCGACGAGGGTCGTCGTGCCGTAGCGCACGCGCGAAGCCTTGGCGACAGCGCTCCCGCCCGGCTGGGCGCCGAGGACGAGCCCGTCGGCCACGATCTCCAGCACGTCCACGAAGAGCTGCGTGTCTTCGAGGAACACGGCGCCGTCGGCGACACCGACCTTGCCGGTGACCAGCTGCGATGCGCCGCCCTTGCCGCCCGGCGCGCCCGAAACCGCGAGCGCGAGATCGATGTTCACGGCGCCGTCGATGGCCATTCCCGTCATCGGCCGCCACAGCGCGAGGTCCTGGCTCTTCAGGCTCACCGTGCCGGTGGCAAGGAGGCCGGCCAGGTCCACGTCGAGGTCGGCGCTGCCCGTTGTGCGCGGGCCCGTGAGCACGAGGTCGCGCACGAGGACGCGCGCGTCGTCGGGCATCTCCACCCTCGCGTCCAGCGAAGCGCGCAGGTCGGCGTAGGCGGCGCGGGTGCTCACCGTGCCCGTCCAGCGCTCCGGAAGCCCTTCGGCGCGGGCGTCGGCCGTCAGCGAATCGAAGCGCAGGCCCTCCCAGGAAAAGCGGTCGCCGCGCAGCGCGACGTCGAGGTTGAAATCCTCGAGGCTGCCGCGCGCCGAGGCGGTGGCCGTGAGACGGCCGGCAACGGCCGCCTGCGTGGGTTCGGCGAGGCGGGCGAGGTTGTCCAGGGCGAACCTCGCGTCGGCAACGAGCGCTTCGCCGTCGCTGCCGATGGAGGCGGTGGCCGAGGCTTCGATGCCGGCGGCCTTCCATTCGAGGCTGCCCTCGCCGGGGCCGCGCAGGGAGCCCTTCCAGTTCGCGACGAGGCTGGAGTCGCCCTCCAGCAGCGCGTTCCAGCCGGGCTCGCCGATGCCCACCTCCGCGGCGCTTACCTGCAGGGCCAGGTCGTAGTCTTCCCACATCGAAGTCGCCGTGAACTCGAGGGTGGCCGTCGCCTTGCCGGACACGCGGGTGAGCGCCACGGCTTCGAGGGACTGAAGGCTCGCCGCTTCGGCCTTCAGCGTGGCGCGCATCGAACCCCACTTGTCGGAAATGGCGACGGGCCCGCTCACCTCGAGGTCCACGCCCTCGAGCCTGGCCTCCTCGGTCGTCAGCACGCCCTCCACCACGTCGAGGAAGCCGCTCGCGGTAAGCCTCGCACTTTCGCCGACCACGGGCAGCACCACCTCGCCCATCTTCAGCCCGTCGGCGCCGGCGCTGAGTTCGAAACGCGGCCTGCCCTCGCCTTGGGGATCGACGGCCTTCAGCGTGGCTTCGAAGGTTCCGCCCGACACGTCGGCCACCGACGGCGCGTCCAGATGCAGCTTCGCTTCCAGGCTCCCTCCATCGCCGAGGGTGCCCTTGCCTTGGAGGCGAGCGCTCGCGACGTCCAGGAGCGTGGTCGCCACCCGAGCGCCTTCGCTGCGGTGGGCGAGCTCGGCTTCGACGGCGAAGACGCGGGTGGCCAGGTCGAGGCGGCCCTTGGCGGTCAGTTCGCGGCCGTCGGCGTCGAGAAGGACGCGGTCGAGGCGCAACTCGACGTCGGGAGCCCAGGCGCCCTTGGCGGACAGGCGCATCGGCGCGCCGGCGCCCACGATGTAGCGGCGCCGCTGCTCTTCGACGGGATCGAAGGTGCCCGTCACTTCGAAGGGCCCCGCGGCCGTGAAGGCCAGGCGCGCCTCGGCCTGGAGGCGGCCGATGCCGGAGGCATGGACGTCGGCCTCGGCCGTCCAGTCGCGCATCGGCCCGGAGGCGCGCAGGTCGAGCTTCACGCTGCCGGCCCCGTCGAGGCGCGCCAGCGCGGCCAGGGCTCCGCCGGGCTCTTCCCCGGCGCTCACCGTGCCGCTCAGCTCCAGCGGACTGCCGTGGGTCTTCAGGTCGATCGATGCCCTGCCGCGGCAGTCGTCGATGTGCTCGAGGTCGAGGCGCACGAAGCCGTGCTCCCATTCGCCGAGCACGCCGCTGCCCTCGGCGCGGAACCTTGCCTTGGCGCCGCCCAGGAGGTCGCCCGAGAGTTCGAGGTCGTCCACGCGGATGTGGCCGACGAGGATGCGGATGAAGCGGTCCCAGCGAAACGGCTCGTCGTCCTCGTCGTCGCTGCCGCGGGGAAGACGGGTCCACACCAGGCGGCGGGCCTTGGCGTCGTCCACGTTGATGCGCCACTTCACGTCGTCGCGGGGATGAAAGAGGTCGAAGGGATGCCAGCGGATATCGGCGTCTTCGACGGTGAGCCACACGCCGTCGTCGTCCCCTACCTCGATCCTGCGGGCGACGAGGTGCTCGGGGGGATTGCCGGAGACGCCCTCGACTCTCACGAAGAAGACGCCGTCCTTGCGCGCCAGCATCGTGATGATGCCGTCGAGGGGACCGGTGAGGGCCCCAAACTTGAGCAGGCCGTAGATCACGCCCACCAAGACCACGAGGGCCAGCACGACGAAGGCAGCAAGGCGCGCCGTTCGCTTCAGCAGCCTGGCCGGCGCGCCCATCAGAAGGCCTGCCCCAGGCTGATGTAGATCTGGAAGTAACCGTCGGCCTGGCGCGGGTTGATGGGAACGCCGATGTCGAAGCGGATGGGGCCGGCCACGGTGAAATAGCGCACGCCGAGGCCCGCGGCCCAGCGCATGTCCTCCTGGAAGTCCGGGTAGCTCGAATCGAAAACGCCGGCGCCTTCGACGAAGGGCACGAGCCCGAAGTTCTCGGTAACTTTCCAGCGCAGTTCGGTTCCGGTCTGGAGCAGGGAGCGCCCGCCCAGCGGCTTCCAGTTGGGGCGGCCGTCGGGCTTCTTCTCGTAGGGATCCATGTCCACGAGAGGCCCCACCAGCTGGTACTCGTAGCCGCGCACCGAATCGCCGCCGCCGGCGTAGAGGCGCTTGTCGGCGGGAACCTCGCTGCGTTCGGGACCGATGACCGAGCCGAGGGATAATCGCGTCGCCCAGATCCAGCGGCGGTCATCGGTAAGAGGAATGTAGAAGCTCTCGGTCAGCCGCGCGAGCAGCATCTCGACGCCGTCGCCGAGCACGCTCACCCAGGGTGTGAGGCCGATCAGGGTGCGATGCCCGCGCGACGGATCCAGCAGGTCGTCGCTGCCGTCGTAGCGCAGGCCCAGCGGCACGCCGATGAGGGTGAAGGTGCTGGTGCCTCCCGTTTCTGCCGTGCTGTTGACGTCGGTCTGCTCGATGGCAAGACCGGCCGTGGCCGTCAGGCGTTTGGTGAGCGGCCTTTCGACACCGGCCGAAACGCCGATGGCGAAGCGGTCGTAGGCGGGCACGCGGTCGTCGTCGGCGCGCGCGTCGAGGAGAAGGTTCTGGCCCTTGCTCCAGAAGTCGGGAAGGCGGTAGGACACACCGCCGTTGTTCACCAGCTGGCTGATCTCCAGTTCGGTGCGCAACTTGTCGGCCCGACCGCTCAGGTTGCGGTGCTCCCAGAAGGCGCGGCCGCCGACGCCTTCGGCCGACGAGTACTTGAGGCCGGCGCCGACGGTGCGCATGTCGCCCTCGGAGACGAGAAGGCGTATCGGCGCGCGACCGTCCGGTGCGACGTCGCCGCGCTTGCCCCAGCCGAGACTGATGCCGGAGAACACGCCGCTGGCGAACAGGGCCTTGCGCGTCTCCTCCACCTTGGCCGGCGAGAACGGCTCCCCGGGCGAGAACGCGAGGCGGCGCCGCACGTAGTCTTCGTTCACCGTCTCGAGGCCCTCGATGGTCACGTCGCCGAAGAGCGTGGCGGGACCCGCGTCCACGCGCAGCACCAGGTCCATGGTCTTGGCCCGCGAGTCGATGCGGGCCTCGCGGGGACGGCGCTCCGCGTAGGGAAAGCCGAGGACGGGCAAGCGAACGAGAAGGCGGTCCTCGGCGCCGAGCACCGCTTCGGCCAGGGCCGGCTCTCCGACGGCGAGTCCGAGGGAGAGCAGGCCCTCCTCTGTGGCGAGGTCGGCGGCTTCGGCCGGCAGTCCCTGGATCTCGATGCGCGAGAACTTGTAGCGGCCGCCGCGCGTCACCTTCATGGAGACGACGGCGGGCTTCTTCTCCGAGTCGATCTCCCAGGTGACGGTGCCCTCGTAGAAGCCGCGCGAGCGCATCACCTTGAGGAAGATCTCGCGATCGCTCTGGGCGCGGCGCTTGAGGCCCTGGAGGTTGGCGGGAGGTTCCCACGACTTCTCGTAGAGGATGGAAGCCTCTTCGAGGCGGTCGGCGAGGATGCCGCCGACACCGACGATCTCCACTTCGTAGGCGTAGCCCTCGCCGGCCGCGAGGCCGAGGGGCCTCAGCGTGCGCGAGATCACCGAGCACCCCGGCCCCGCCGTCAGGAGCAGCAGCGCTGCTGCGCAGGCGCGGCCCGCGAGCGAAGCCACCCGCGCTAGCGGTCCGGTCGCGGTGCCAGGGCGGATGTCGATCTCCTTTCGGCTCAGGCCCGGACGGCCAGTTCGGTCGCGCGCGCCGTCACGCCCTTGTAGTCCATCTTGCCAGAGGGAGAGCGGCCGAGGGTATCGACCGCGAAGATGCGCTTGGGAACCTTGTAGGCGGCCAGGTGTTCGCGCACGTGCTCACGCAAGGAAGCTTCGGCGGCGGACTCGCCGGGCCTCAGCACCACCAGCGAGTGGATGGCCTGGCCCCACTGGGGATCGGGAAGACCGACCGTGGCGGCGTCCTCGACGGCGGGATGGCGCTTGAGCACCTCCTCCACCTCCTCCGGAAAGACCTTCTCGCCTCCGGTGTTGATGCAGGCCGAGCCGCGCCCGAGCAGTTTCATGGTGCCGTCGGCCTCGACGACGGCGAAGTCGCCGGGCATCGAGTAGCGCACGCCGCCGACGGTACGAAAGGTGCGCGCCGTCTTCTCCGGGTCCTTGTAGTAGCCGACCGGAATGGGACCGCTGCGCGCGACCAGGCCTTGCTCGCCGGAACCGGGCTCCACCTCGCGGCCGTCGTCGGTGAGGACCTTGACGCGGTCGCCCACCTTGAAGGAGGCCGTCTGCATCTCGATGCCGGCTCCCATGATGGAAGCGCCGAGGCCGGTGGCCTCCGAGGATCCGAGCGAATCGAAGAGCAGCATGAAGGGATGGTGCTCGAGCAGGGCCTTCTTGGTTTCCAGCGACCACATGACGCCCGACGAGATGATGAGGCGCAGGCTCTCCAGGTTGTAGGACTTTTCGCCGAGGGCCTCGACCATGGGCCTGGCGAACACGTCGCCGACGATGGCCATGGCGTTCACGCCGTGCTGCTCGACGGCGGACCACAGGGCATGGGCGTCGAGGCGCCGCGTGTCGGTGGTGACCACGCTGCCACCGTTGGCCAGCGCGTTGATGGCCGTGAACAGGCCGGTGCCGTGCATGAGGGGACAGGCCGGCAGCAGGCGCTGCTTTTGCATCCCGGCCTTCACGTTGGCCAGGTGCTCGCCGAGGTCGGCAGGCCGGGGTCCCGTGCCGAGGGGGTCGCCGCCGCCGCCGAGGGTGCGGAAGAGGTCTTCCTGTCGCCACATCACGCCCTTGGGCATGCCGGTGGTGCCGCCGGTGTAGATGAGCAGGAGGTCGTCCGGGCTGCGCTCGATGTCGAGGGGTCCGCCGCCTTCGGCCACCACCGTCTCGTAGTCGGCCGCGCCCGCGCAGGCCGGCCCTCCGTCCTCGAGGCGAATGAGGGTGCGCAGGCCCGGCAGGTCCGCCGCCAGGCGGGCGACGCTGTCGCTGAAGCTGCCCTCGAAGATCACCGCTACCGAGTCGCTGTTGTCGAGGAGGTAATGGAGTTCCTCGTCGCGATATCGGTAATTCACGTTGACGGGAACCAGGCGGGCCTTGAAGCAGGCGATCACGGCCTCGAGCCACTCGGGGCGGTTGTAGGAGTAGATCGCGACCTTGTCGTCGGGCCGGGCTCCTCCTTCGATGAGGGCGCGGGCCAGGGCATCGCTGCGCCGGTCCACCTCCCCCCAGGTCAGGATGCGGGCCGCCTTGCCCGTCCCCGAATGGATCAGCGCGGGCTCGTCCGCCAGCAGGGGGCCGATGCCGCAGAAGATGTCGCCGAGGTTCCAGTTCATGCCTTGTTTCCTTCGCCGTCGCCCGTGCCGTGTCGAAAATCCCGCGCCGGGAGCGGCGCGCCAACGGTCTTCGTAGCACGCGGACCGCGCTCCAAAAAGTCAGCCCCCTGCGTCACGGCCCCACCGGCGGTTGCTGAACCGGGCTTCCTGTAGCAACTAGGGGAGCCGGCCGGCCCCGGGCCGCGGCGGGAGCATCACCATCCTCATGACGAGCCTCGAGTTCATCGGCCACAGCGGCCTGGCCGTGCGCCACGCCGGCAAGCTTCTCCTCTGCGATCCCTGGATGTCGCGCCGCGGCGCCTACAACGCCAGCTGGTTCCAGTATCCCGAGTACCTGGGCGACCTCGGCGCCCTGTCCAGCCCCGACGTGCTCTACATCTCGCACGAGCACCTCGACCACTTCGATCCCGAGTTCCTCGACCGCGTGCCGCGCAGCGTGCCGGTGCTGACCGGGAGGGCCCACAAGAAGCGGCTGGTCTCGAGGCTGCGTCGCATGGGCTTCACCACCATCGTCGAACTCGACAACTTCGAGGCCTACGAGATCGCGGCCGACTTCACCGTGAAGATCTCGACACCGACCTTCCACTGCCCGCCCCACTGGTTCGACTCCTGCGCCCTGATCCAGCTCGGCGATCACAAAGTGCTCAACCTGAACGACTGCAACCTGGCCCTGCCGGTGGCGGACCTTCGCGAAGAGAAGATCGACATCCTTCTGGCCCAGGCCACGCCGGCCATCTGGTATCCCCTGGTCTACAGCACCTACGACGACGCGAGGAAGAAGGAACTTGCTGCCGTGCGCCGCGAGTCGGCCATCAGCTCCTTCGTGGCCTCGGCCAAGGCCGTGCAGCCCCGCCTGGCAGTCCCCTTCGCCGGGCCGCCCTGCTTTTTCGATCCCTCGCTGGCTCCTTTCTTCTTCGGACCCGACAGCATGTTCCCCACTCCGCCGATCGCCGCCGCGCGCCTGGCCGCGGAGACCGACATCCCGGGCATGGTGCTGAAGCCCGGCGACACGATCGTGCTCGGCGCCAAGGGCTCGCCGGACGAGTTCCGCCTGGAGGCGGGCGCCGCCTACGCCGACTTCGAGTACGAGCGTGACCGCGGCGCCTACTACCAGAAGCACCGCGCCGAGAAGGAGCGCGTGGTCGCCGAAGTTCTGGCCGAAGTTCCGCCGGCAGCGCCGGGGCTCTTCGAAAGGTTCCGCCGCCACTTCCTGCCCTTCCTCAAGGGCCATCCCTACTTCGTCGAGCACATCGGCATCCGCCTGCGCTTCGTCGTCACCGGCGAGCAGGGCGGCGACTGGGTCGTGGACTTCCGCCTGCCGCCCGACGCCAAGCCCGAACTGGTCTATCCCTATGACGGCGAGCCCTGCCAGTACGAGTTCGAGTTCACCGACCACCTTCTCGACCAGGTGATGCGCGAGGAACTGTCCTGGGAGGACGCCTTCCTTTCGCTTCGCTTCCGCGCCCACCGCGACCCCGATCGCTACAACCAGCACCTGTTCACTCTGTTCAAGATGTCGGACTCTCGGGCCTTGCAGGCCATCCAGAAGGCCGAGACGGCCGACCGCGAGCACGACACCTTCGTGCTGGAGGCCGAGGGCCGCTGCTACGAAGTGCAGCGCTATTGCCCTCACGGGGGCTCGGACCTGTCGGAGGCCGAGGTGGACGGCGGCCAGCTCGTCTGCCCCGGCCACCACTGGCGCTTCTCGCTGTCCGACGGCGTCTGCACCAACGCCGCGGGCAAGATCCGCATCCGCGAACTGCCGCCCGAGGACGCTGTCAAGCTCGGCGCCGCCGTCAAGCTGCGCGCCGGCGCCAAGGCCTGAGGCCGGGCCGCCGGCCGGCGCGACGAACTTCGCCATGTGCGGCCGCCTCGTCCTGACCACGCCCGCCGACGCCATCGCGGCCGAGTTCGCCGCCATGACCGGCGGCCTCGTGCTCCGGCCGAGCTACAACGTCGCGCCCACGCAAAACGTGGTGGTGGTGCGCGAGACCGGCGGCACGCGCACGCTGGCGATGCTGCGGTGGGGACTGATCCCATTCTGGGCGAAGGACCCCACCATCGCCTCGCGCCTCATCAACGCCCGCTCGGAGACCGCCGCCGAAAAGCCCTCGTTTCGCGAAGCGATGAAGAAGAGGCGCTGCATCGTACCGGCCTCCGGCTTCTACGAGTGGAAGCGCGAGGGCACGCGCAAACAGCCCTGGTATTTCCATCCGCGGTCGGGCGCCGGTCTGTTCGCCATCGCCGGCCTGTGGGAAAGCTGGACGGATCCCGACGGCAACATCGTCGAGACCTGCTGCCTGCTGACCACCGCGGCCAATGCCGTGCTGGCCCCCGTGCACGACCGCATGCCGGTGATCCTCGGCCACGAGGACGCACTGCGCTGGCTCGACCCTTCCGAGAAGGACCCCGGACGCCTCGCCGACCTGCTGGCGCCGGCCGCCGAGGCCGTGCTGGGCGGCCATCCCGTCTCCACGGCCGTCAACAACGTGCGCAATGACGATGCGCGCAATATCGAGGAAACCGCATGACCACCGCCGCCACCGCCCCTTCCATCGCCGATATCCACGCCAAGCTCACCGCCTCCGGGGAAGTCCTCGAGATGGCCGAAGTGACCATCCGCGGCGTTCCCACCCGCGTGTGGAAGAACGCCCCGCCGTCTCTGGCGGCCGTGCTGAAGATGAGCCTCGGCCACGGCGGCGCCGACTTCATGGTGTACGAGGACGACCGTTGGAGCTTCGAGCGCCACTTCCTGGCCTCGGCCCGCCTGGCCACGGTGCTGCGCGAGCGCTACGGCGTGAAGAAGGGCGACCGCGTCGCGATCGCGATGCGCAACTTTCCCGAGTGGTCGGTGGCCTTCTGGGGCGCGGCGGCGGCCGGCGCCATCGTGGTTCCTCTCAATGCCTGGTGGACGGGGACCGAGCTCGTCTATGGGCTGCAGGATTCGGGATCGACGGTGCTGTTCTGCGACGGCGAAAGGCTCGACCGCCTGGTGCCGGAGATGGGCCAGCTTCCGGGCCTTCGCCTGGTGGTCGCGCGCGACGAACGCGGTGCGCTGGCCGCCGGCGCCGAACACTTCGACGCCTTCCTCGGTGAGGTGCCGGCCGACGCCGCCCTGCCGAGCGTGGACATCGAACCCGAAGACGACGCCACCATCTTCTACACCTCGGGCACCACGGGACATCCCAAGGGCGTGCTCGGCAGCCACCGCAACATCTGCGGCAACCTGCTGAGCCTGCGCTTCGCCAACATGAGGGCGGCCCTGCGCGGCGCCGTCGCCGGCTCGAAACCGCCCGCGCCGGGCGGGCAGAACGTCTACCTGATGTCGGTGCCCTTCTTTCACGCCACCGGCTGCCACTCGATCCTGGTGGCCAACCTGGCTGCCGGCAACAAGCTCGTCATCATGCGCAAGTGGGAGGCCGGCCGCGCCCTGGAACTGATCGAGCGCGAGAAGGTCAACACCTTCGGCGGCGTGCCGGCCATGGTGTGGCAGGTGCTCACGCACCCGGACTTCGCCACCCGCGACCTCTCCAGCGTGCGTTCGATCGGCTACGGCGGCGCTCCGGCGGCGCCCGAACTGGTGCGCAAGATCGAGGAGATGTTCCCCGGCCGCACGCCGAGCAACGGCTACGGCATGACCGAGACCTCGTCGGTCTCCACCATGAACATGGGCGTCGACTACCTGCGCCATCCCGACAGCGTGGGCGTACCGGTGGCCGTTTGCGACGTGAAGGTGGTGGACGAGCGCGGCCTGCCGCTGGCCACGGGAGAAGTCGGCGAGCTGTGGATCAAGGGTCCCAACATCGTGAAGGAGTACTGGCACAAGCCCGAGGCCTCGGCCGCCACCTTCACCGACGGCTGGGTGCACACGGGCGATCTCGCGCGCCTGGACGAGGAAGGCTTCGTCTACCTGGTGGACCGCGCCAAGGACCTGTTGATCCGCGGCGGCGAGAACATCTCGTCGGTGGAGGTGGAAGCCGCCCTCTTCGAGCATCCGGCGGTGACCGACGCGGCGGTGATCGGCATTCCCGACCAGGTGCTCGGCGAGGAAGTGGGCGCCATCGTGCACCTGGCGCCCGGCGCTTCGGTCAGCGAGGCCGAGCTTCGCGCCCACGTGGCCGGGCGTCTCGCGAGCTTCAAGGTGCCGGTGAAGATCTGGTTCTTCGACGAGCCCCTGCCCCGCAACCCCGCCGGCAAAATCCTCAAGCGCGACCTCCGCAAACAGCTCGTGGGCGTTTGAGAAACCCGGGACAGGTACAGGTTGCGCTGCGCGCAACCTGTACCTGTCCCGGGTTTTTCAGCGGACGTGGGTGAGTTTGCGGGTGGCCAGGACGGAGTAGAGGCGCGTGATGCGGCCGCCGGCGTCCACGTCCACCTGCAGCAGGAAGCGGCGCGCTACGCGCGAGAAGTCCACGCGGACGCGGGCCGTGGCCTCGCGGTCGTCCATCTCCACGAGCAGGGCGGGCAGTCCGCCCACCGACACCGGCCTCACCGACGGCGTGCCTCCGTACTTCGTGAAGATCCCGACGACGAAGCGGGCCACGTCGCGGGCGCCCAACACAGGGTTCAGCGCGGCGTAGAACTCGCCGCCGCCGTCGCTGGTCGCGCGGCAGTCGGCGGCGAGCAGGCTTTCCATCCGTGACAGGTCGCCGCCGGCCACGGCCTCGGTGAAGTGCCCGAGGGCCTTCCAGGTCTTCTCGCGGACTTCGGCCATCGCCGGGGCGCCTTCCCGAAGACCGCCCGGCCGCCGGGTCTCGTAGTCGGCCATGGCGCGGCGGGCGCGAAGGTGGGCGAGCTTGACCGAGCCCTCGCTGGCCCCGAGCACGGCCGCCGTCTCCCGCACCGAGTAGTCGAAGACGTCGCGCAGCAGCAGCACGGCGCGCTGGCGGGGAGTGAGGGCCTCCAGCGCCACGAGGAAGGCCATCGACATGCTCTCGACCAGATCGTAGCGCCCCTCGGTGCTGACGCCCGAGGCCACCACCTCGACGGCCTCCATCGGCTGCGTCCCGTCGCTGACAGGCGACGGCAGCCACGGCCCCACGTAGGGACTGCGGCGGCGGCGGCGCAGAAGGTCGTGGGCCAGGTTCATTCCCACCCTGGCCAGCCAGGGCCGCAGAGGCCTCCCCTCGCCGTCGGGTTCCTTTTCGAGGAGGCGCACGAAGGTCTCCTGGAGCAGGTCGTCGGCATCGGCAGCGCAGCCCGTCATGCGGTAAAGCAGGCCCCACAGGAAGCTGCGGTGCTGGTCGAAGAGTTCTGCCGAACCGCTTGTCATCGTTGACGTAGTCTCCGAACGTCGTGCTGCACCCGAGGCCTTCACGGCAAGGCCGCCGCCGACCCTTCCCGGCTTGCCTCCGAAGCCGAGACGACCGAGGCCGCCTCCGAAGCCGAGGCGACCGCTGCCGCAGAAGCCGACACAGCCGAAGTCGCCGCCGAAGCGTCCGAAGCCGATGCCGCCCGGACGATCCCCGCCGCCAGGCGTCCGGCCTCGCTTCCGCTGGCCAGGGCCGTGTCGGCGATCATGCCCTCGCCGCCCACCCAGTCCCCGGTCACGAGCAGCGAAGGCGAGCCGGGAACGCGGGGCCCGGGTCTCGTCTTGCCGGCTTCCACCAGCGCCCCCGTCACCAGCATGGACGGAAGAAAGCGGCTCTCGACCACTTCCGTGCGCCAGCCCGGCTGCACTTGGTCGCAGAAGGCCTCGAGCTCGGCGCGAACCTCGTCGCCTCCCTGCTCGCACGCCGCTCCACCGCTCGGCAGGTACTTGGCGACATGGATCACGGCTGCGCCCTCCGGCGCAAGCCGCGCCGAGGCCGAGTGCACCGAGAAGTACAGGGGCCGGTCCACGCCGATGGCGAAGAGACGGCGCGGCTCGGGAAGGCGGGCCAGCCCGAGATCCAGGCAGGCGGCCTTGACGGGCGTTGCCGCCGCGGCCCAGGCGGACAGGGTGTCGCCGCCCCGGCCCTTGCAGAGCGCGGCCGCCACCGCGGGCGGCAAGGCGAGCACGGCGACGCGGGCGCGAAGCACCCGGGCCTCGCGAGTGTCGTCGCCGTCGTCATCGCGAAGCCGACCGCCGTCGGGATCGCGAAGCCGACCGCCGTCGTCAGCCCGGCTTCCTCGCGCAGCACGAACGGTAACGGCCACGCCGCCCTCCGCCTCCTCCACCGACGAGACGCGGCGGCCCGTCAGCACCCGCGCACCAGCCTCCTCGGCCGCCCGCTGGAGACCCGCCCCCAGCGTTGCCCAGCCTCCGTCCAGGTAGATCACGCCGGAGCCGAGCCCCTGCTGAAGCTGGGCAACGGAGGCCGCGGCACAGGAAAGTTCGGGGGCGTTGGCGTAGGCCGTCAGCCGCATCAGCGCCTCGATGAGCTCGCGCACCACGGCGTCGCGGAAGGTCGCGTCCAGCCATTGGCGGAGCGTCCGGCCGCGAAGCTTTCCGGCGTCAAGCTTTGGGAGGGAGCTGAGCACGCCGGCCAGTTCGATCTTGCCCGAGACCGTCAGAAGGTCCGTGGTCAGCAGCGAGACGAAGCCGCCCGGCAGCGTGTGGAGTCCGCCGCCGTGAAAGGCCAGGCCGCCGGAAGCCGGCGGGCGGCGCCCCGACACGGCGACGCCGAGCTCGGCCAGCACCGCGGAGCCGGGGCCTCCCGCGTACAGTGCGTGCGGCCCGACATTGAAGAGATACCCGCGGTTGTCGTGCGTAACTGCCCGGCCACCCACGCTTTCGCTGCGTTCCAAAACGACCACCCTGGCACCGCCGCGGGCGGCGTGGGCGGCGGCGGCCAGGCCCGCCAGACCGCCGCCGATGACGAGGACGTCCGCGTCGAAGCCTCCCGATGGAGGCCCGGCCGCGGGCCCGTGTCCATTGTCAGCGGGACGGGAGGGATGGAAAGAATGGTCTTCGGTGAATGCCATGGGCGTCGCCTCCGTGGGTGTTTCCACCTCCACGAAGCAGTGCCCCCGAAGGTTACGCGGCGGACCTCAGCAGCCCTCGATGCAGGTGCCCAGGCCGGTGGCCGGGTTGTCGATGCAGTCGGCCAGGGCGGCCCGCCCCGTGCCGAGCAGGGCGTCGCCCGGCTCGATGCAGGCCTGAATGGCCGCGCCGTCCCTGCCGGCCGCCTTCACGCACTCGCGGGTCGCCGCCCTCACCTCGCTGCGGCACTGGCTGTAGGCCACCGAGCAGATCTCGTCCGCGCATTCCTTGCTGGCCGCGCCGGAGCAGACGTTGCGGCAGGCCGCGATGTCGCCCTCGCAGGCGGCGCGGTCGGCCACCACGGTGGCCTTGCAGTCGTCGGCGCAGGCCCGGCGGGAGACGGCATCTTCGGGAAAGTCGGCGCGGCAGACGAGGCGGCAGCCCTTGCCCAGTTGCACGGACATGCGCGAGCAGAGCATCCCTCCGCCCCCGCAGGCCGAAGTGCAGAAGAAGGCCTCGGCCGACGCGGCCCCGCCGAGGACGAAGGCGGCCGCGAGGACCGCGGCGCCGAGACGACGAAGGGACGAATTGGAAAGCATCAGAAGCACCCCGTTCCTGCATGAAGCCCCGGCGATGGAGTTCCTGTCAAGGCGCTTCCTGGAGGCGGATGCGGGCTCCGCCAGTTGACGGAAATGCTGTTGCGTCGGTTTGGGCCAGACCGTAGGAGGGGCGTCGTTCGGGGGGCGGCCACCGGGGGCTTCGGGGTGCCGTGCTGTAAGCCGAGAGAGTGACGGTGCGCGGGACCAAACAGAAACTTTTCCTTCGACTGGCCGCGGTTTCGCTCGCGGCCCTTCCCCTGCTGCTGGCGGCGCGGGCCGAAGTGACGGCGCAGGACGGCTCCTCCCCGGAGGGCCTCGTTCCTCCACCGGCCGGCACCGACATCGAGACCCTTCGCAAGCTCCTCGGCCTGCCCTCGCGCGCGGCCCAGCAAGCTCCAGCGGCAGCGCCGGCAGCAGCGCCGGCAGCCGCGCCGCCGCCAGTTGCGCCGACCGAAGCCGAGCAGCCGAAGCCGGCCGAGCCGGCGCCGGCCGCCAAGTCCGAGCCCAAGTCCAAACCCAAGCCCGTCGTGGCCAAGCCGCCTCCGAAGAAGCCTGCCAAGCCCGTCGTGAAAGCCGCCCCGAAGGCGGCGCCGGCCAAACCCCAAGCCGAGCCCGAGCCCGAACCTGTGGCGGAAGCCGTCGAAGAGCCCGTCGAAGAAACGGTCGACGCGGCCGAGCAGGGCTCCATGCAGGACGTGCCTCCGCCGGGCACGGTGGTCTCCGCCGCCAACCTCGATCGCTGGAAGCACACCCTGGGACCGGCCATCCAGTGGGCGGTCTCGCGCGGCGCCACGCTGCCCGTCATCGCGCCCACGCCCGCTCCCCTCGAGCCCTTCCGCGCCGAGGCCACCAAGCGCTACAGTTCCCAGGTAACGCTGGCCCCCGACAAGAACTCGATGCGCAACTACGTGGCCGGCATCCCCTTCCCTCTCGTCACCGAGGACGATCCCGACGTCGCCATCAAAATGATGTTCAACCTGGAGGCCCGCCTCGTGGTCGATGACACGGCGGTGCGCAACTTCAGTTGCGACACGGGCGCCATCGACCCGAAGGAAGGCCTGAAGACCGAGCGCCACTACGTGATCGACGCTTTCCGCCGCCTCTTCTACGTGAGCCGTTTCCACATCGACCCGAAGCCGACCTGGCCCACCTCCGATGGCATTCGTTACCGCGAGATGCTCGGCGCCCTCCACGAACCCTTCGACCTGAAGGGCGCCGGCTTCACCTACATCCGCTACCTCGACCCGGGCCGCCACGACGACTCCTGGCTCTACTTCCCCCAGTTGAAGCGCGTGAGGCGCCTGTCCACGGCCCAGCGCTCCGAGGGCGTGTTCGGCCAGGACGTGGACCTCGACAGCTACGCGGGCTACGCCGGCAACCCGGCCTGGAGCCACTGGACCTTCCTCGGCAAGAAGACGGTTCTTGGCGTGATGCACGCCGAGAACCTGCCCGCGAAGTTCCAGAAGTCGCCCGCCGACTTCTTCCCCGACGACGTGTGGGAGCCGCGCGAAGTCTACGTGCTGCTCGCCGTCTCGCGCCTCGGCGGCTACAACTTCGGCCAGCGCGTGCTCTACCTCGACCGCGAGAGCCTCTTCATCCCCTACACGGAGATCTACGACCTGAAGGGCGCCCTTTGGAAGGGCCTGGTGCAGACCTGGAAGTTCGGGCGCGAACCGATCAAGGGCGCCAAGCGCGCGCGCTACGACTACGACCAGTTCTACATCCCGTCGCTTTCCATGTTCGACATCCAGTTGAACCACGTCACGCGCTGCTTCCTGCCCTCGCCCGACGAACCGGGCGAAGAGGGCTGGTACTTCAACGTGGGCGAACGCGAGGGAACCACCGAGGAAGTCTTCTCGGTGACCCACTTCATCGAAAGCGGGCGCTGAACAGCGGGCCGCGCCGGCTTCCTCAGCGCAGGGCGCTGCCCTGCTTCCTCACCGCAGGGCGGAGCCCTGCCAGGTGCTGAGCTTGTCGATGCGGATGCGGATCATCGGGTGGGTGGCCTCGTGGAATTCCATCACGAGGTACTGGGGATACTTGGCGCGCAGGGCCACGCGCGCGCGACGGTATTCGGCCGAATCGCGCACCAGACTCGCGTCGCCCTCGATGCACACGAACCAGAGCTGCTTCCAGTCTTCCTCGTAGTGGTCCACGAGCAGGCTGGCGCGGGGATTCTCCTCGAGGTTGCGAAGGCGCCTCAGCCCCGTGCGCGACTTCTTCGGTTTGTCGTCCACCACCGAGTACACGGCCTCGCCCACCAGCGCGAAGCAGAGGGGAACGGCGTGGGGAAGACCGTCGGCCGCGGCGGTGGCCAGGTGGCCGACGCGCGCAGAGGCCAGGCGCGACAGCGCTTCCTCGCGGGCCTCGGGGGAAAGGCTCATCGGGAGCCCTGCAGGAGATGCCGCGAGAGGAAGTCGATCACGGCATCGCAGAAGGGATCGTTGCGGTCGCCGGCCACCATGTGCGAGGCGCCTTCCACGTCCACGTACTCGGCGTGAGGAACCATCTCGAGGAACTCGCGAACGCCCTCTTCGCTGACGATCTCGCTCATGCGCCCGCGTACCAGCAGGGCCGGCACGGCCAGGGAACGCGCTGCTGCGTTCATGCGATCGGGGTAATGCTCGTGGGAACTGCGCGGCGGACCCGACAGGAAGCGCGGGTCCCAGTGCCAGCGCCAGCGGCCGTCCTCGCCGAGGCGAAGGTTCTTGGCCAGGCCGCTCGTGTCGCTCGGGCGCGGACGGTGCGGCAGGTAGGCGGCGATGGCGTCGGCCGCGTCCTCGATGCGCGCGAACCCTTCGGGAAAGGCGTTCATGAAGCCGACGATGCGCTGCACGCCCTCGGGGTCCATGCGCGGCGTGATGTCGACGAGCACGAGGGCCGTGGCCACCGGGTGCTCGTGCTCGCAGATGAGGCTGGAGATGCCGCCGAGGGAGGCGCCGACCAGCGCCGGGCGGGACGGCAGCGCGCCGGCCACCGCATGGATGTCGGCCGCGAACTTGTCGATGCCGTACTCGCCGTCGTCGGCCCAGGAGCTTTCGCCGTGCCCGCGCAGATCGAGGGTGACGGCGTAGAATCCGGCCTCGGCAAGGCGGCCCGCCGTTCCTCCCCAGGCGTGCCTGGTCTGGCCGCCGCCGTGAAGGAGAAGCACCGGCGGCGAGGAAGGATCGCCGTAAGCATCGGCCACCAGGGCAAGGCCGTCGGCGCCGCGCAGTCCGAGACGCCGCGCCTCGTCGCCGGCGGGCAAGATGGATGGGGACGTGGTCGAAGGTTCCAAGTTGGCTCGCGGCGCGGGTGAAAGACCGGCGCGGGAAAGCTATGCACCAAGGCCACGGGGGTCAAACCGCGACCCGCGCTTCGAACCGCACGACAGGAGAGCCCCCATGCCCAAGCTGATCCCGGCCCCGACCACGATTCCGTCTCCTGGCCAACCTCCCAAACGCATCGACGAGTACGTAGGTCGCCTGAACACAGGCGACACCACCGTGAGCGTCGCCCACATGCGTTCTCCGGCCGGCTGGTCGGAGCCCGGGCAGAGGCCCGAGTTTCGCGAGATCACGTTGGTGCTGGGCGGCCGCCTGCGCGTCGAGCACGAGGGCGGAGTGATCCTGGTCGATGCCGGGCAGGCCGTCCTCGCCGAGCCCGGCGAATGGGTTCGCTACAGCTCGCCCTTCGACGGAGGAGCCGAGTACGTGGCGATCTGCCTGGCGGCCTTCTCGCCCGACACCGTCCACCGCGACGCCTGAGCGCCGCGGGGCCGGCGGCAGCGGCGCGGCCTATTTCTTCTTGGCCTTGGCCTTCGCAGCCTTGGTCTTCCTGGCCGGCGGCGACGGCGGCCGCACCACCAGCACGGGACAGGGGGCCTCGCGCAGCACCCTCTCGGTGACGCTGCCGAGGATCACGTGGCCGATGCCCTTGCGGCCGTGCGTGGCCATCACGATGAGGCTGGCGCCGGTCTCGGCGGCGACGTTGCAGACCACCTCGTGGGTGACGCCGGGGCGGATCACCACGCGCACGCCCGACTTGCTCTTCACGTGGCGGCGCACCCAGGTTTCCAGCGTCTCGCGCGCCGCGGCCTCGATGGTGCGGTCCAGGGTGAGCAGGTCCACGGGCGGGGCGAAATCGGTGAAGAGCAGGGTCGTGGTCTGGGGAACGTGCAGGACGGTGAGCTTGGCCGCCTGGCCTTCGGCGAGGTGGGCAGCGTACTGCACCGCCGCGAAGGACTCGGGGGAGAGGTCGGTGGTGGCGAGAATGTGCTTGAAGCGCTTCATGAAAACCTCCTGGAGCGTGGATCTCTCTCTTCTCTCAGCACTCCCTGTGCCAACGCTGCCAGCCCCTGCCGGGACCGCGACCGGCGTGTGGGCGAAGCGGGCCTTCGCAACCGCGGGAACGATGAGCGCGGATATTCTCAGCCGCAACAAGTTGCAGCAAACGGAGCGGCGCTTTGCCACGCAGGACCCCGAAGGCTAGAGACCGTGAAACCGCTCACCCCGCGAGCCCGGTCCCGCAAGCCCGGTCCAGGAGGATCCCGTGAACTACGACGCCTACCAGTGCCTGAAGATCCGCATCGACCGGGGCGTCTGCTTCGCCACCATCGACCATCCGCCGATCAACCTCTTCGACGTGGCTTTGATGCAGGAAATCGACGGGCTGGGCCGCCAGGTGGAGGCCGACCCGGAGGTGCGGGTGGTTGTCTTCGACAGCGCCGACCCGGACTTCTTCATCGCCCACGCCGACGTCTCCCTGATCCAGCAGCTTCCCGACCACGCCCCTGCCCGTTCCACCGAACTCTCGTTCTTCCACGCCATGGTCGACCGCTTCCGCACGATGCCCAAGGTGAGCATCGCCAAGGTGGAGGGGCGCACGCGCGGCGGCGGCAGCGAGTTCGTGCTGTCCCTGGACATGCGCTTCGCCGCTCTCGGCAAAGCGGTCTTCGGCCAGCCCGAGGTGGCCCTGGGCATTCTTCCCGGCGGCAGCGGCACCCAGCGCCTGC
>JBHEPB010000171.1:0-5793 GCA_046260515.1 Binatia bacterium | reverse complement strand
TCCCCCGCCTGTGCACGGACGAGGACCTCTACCATATCGCCCTGCGGTCTCTTGCCGTCCTGGCGATTCAGTCCCTGATCGGCGATCTCCATCAGGCCTGGGAGCACTGGCAGACGCTCCTTGGCGGCGCTCCGCCAGGGGACTTCTGCCTGTCACGAATTCCCGATGACGTGGTCACGTGGCCGTTCGCCGACGAGTTTCCCGAATGCGAGATGCGCGAACTCTACGCGCAGGCCGAGGAGAAGGCGCGGGGCGCTGCGCCGTGGGATGCCGGAGTTCCGATTGGCGGACCCTCGCCGTTGCCGTGCAGCGGGGCCCAGGAACGGGGGGCCCGGAGGTGTTCGCCGCAAGCGCCGGGTTGCGACCAAGATCCGGGGGCGCAGCAGCTTCCCTAGCCGCTGCGCCCCGGGGAAACGTCTACTTCTTGCGGCCCTTTGCCGATTTCGCGCGGCCGCGCGGGGCTGCTGTCTTGCCCACCTTCGCCCGCGTCTTCTTCGCCGTCGTCGTTGCGGCGCGGGTCGTCTTCCTGGCGGCGCCGCGCGCAGCCGCGGAGGCCCGCGGACGCGACTTGGTCGCGCCCGGTGTCACCTGGCTTGCCACCGCGGCGAGAAGTTTGCCTGCCGCCGGCAGCCAGCCTTCGTTGGCGTCCTCGAGCGCCCGCTTGCGCTCCTTCATGGTGGACCCGAGCTGCTGGAGCTCGGAAGCCTTCATGAACCGCCTCGCGCGGGGGAACATCTCTTTCTCTTCCTCGGCCGCGTGATGTTCGACGAGCTCCTTGAGGACCTTGGCCTTCGCGGAGAACACTTCGGACTGCGGGTCGCACGCGCCCATCTCGGACAGGACGGTGTCCAGCAGGTGATGCTCTTCGAGCGCCTCCTGGTAGAGCTTGACGTCATCTTTCTTCGTGGCGGCCGCCTTGTAGGCCGGATAGAAGATCTCTTCTTCGATCGTGCTGTGCATCCGGATTTCCATTGCGATCTTCGCGAGCAGTTCTTCGCGCGTCTCCTGCGCGCGCTCGGTGGTGGCCTCGAGCTTGGTGAGAAGGCCGCGCACCTTCTTGTGGTCTTCCTTCAGAAGAGCGATTGCGTCTTTGTCTTGTGTAGCCATTTCCATTCTCCTTGGGGTGTTGATGTGGACGGCGCGAGGATCGCCCGCCGAGTTCGTCTGAGGATGCACACGGAACGCGCGGGAGGCATAGGGACGAGCTTCGCTACTTTGCGACGGATTGCGCAGTTGTGCGCGATAGCGCCATCCGGGGAGTTGGACATGCGTAGATGTGCTCGGACCGCCGGACGATCGTGGCAACCGGAAAGATGCCGCGGCGAAAGCTCGGACCTCGTTGCAGCGCAGAGGAGCCGCCGGATGCACTCTCTCTCTGGCGGACGGCGAGACGTTCACGCTGAGCGATCAGCGTGAACGTGTCCGCGGCGAGTTTCCTGGCGTCGGGCAGGAAGGGGTTCCCTCATGGGAGTGGGTCGGAGCGTCTCGCCCATTCCACTTCGAGCTCCAGAGGGTGGCTACCCCCGGCCGTCCGGCGGGGGGATCGGGGCTCTCCGGCGGGCTACGGGGCTCGCCACCTGGCCATTTCGGCCGAAAATTCGGCGAAAATTAGACCGAGAAGCTCGCCGAAACGCTGGCCAAACTGGCCGGGGAGACCAAGAGGAGATCCTCGGCTACGACGAGAACGGGCTCGCGCGCTGATGGTCATCGACACTTCCGCGCTGCTGGCGATCCTGCAGGGCGAACCCGAGCGAAGGGCATTCAATCTCGCGATCGAGGCGGCCGGGACGCGCTGCATGTCGACGGCGACCTTCGTCGAGGTTTCCATCGTCGTCGGCGCGCGCTCCTGCCACGCCCGCTCCGGCGGCGTTGCTGCGCGCGGCCTTGGCCGTGTCGTGTCAGAACTGGCAGCCGCAAACCCGCTGGCGGGGATCGAGGGCGTCCGCCGTGGTCGGGGCCGGATCGTTGATCCTGACGCGGAAGCCGCCGCCGCCTGGGTCATATAGGCATCCGGCAGGGGAACTGCCGGGGTAATCGCCGATATCGCTGGCAGGAGGGGACGTGTATCCGAGCGCGTCCAGTACTTCGAAGCACTGCGCCTCCGTCCCGTCGCTTCCGGTGTACGTCAGCGTCGCGGACGAGTAGGGCACTCCGTTGGCAGCGCAGGTCGCGGTGCAGGACGTGAGCGGAGCCGCCAGATACCAGCAATTCCCCGCCACGAGAACGCCGGCGCCCGGGCATTGACCGCATCCCGAAGTGTCGATCGTGCATCCCGGCGTGCAGGCCAGAGGGCCGCCGATGGAGGTGAGACTGTCGCAGGTCTGTCCCGCGAAGTCCGATCCGTCGCACTCCTCGACACCTACCGCGAATCCGTCCCCACAGGTTTCGGCAACGGTGAGGAGGTTCTGCTTCTGGCAGTTCGAAACGACGGGAGTCCCACCGTTGTCGAGCGTGGCGGTGGCGAATACGTTCCCGGGCAGGCCGAGAGTCACACCGAGAAGATCGGGCAGCGGCACCATGGCGCTCAGTACCCACTCCTCTTTCGGCGACGGCGTCGAATCGTTCTTCAGCGTTTCGTTCTTGATCCGCTGCACGCGATCCAGATCCGACAAGGGCAGGCCGATGGTCCCGAATGCCGTCGTGGAGCAGGCGTCGTCCGTGTAGAGGCGGAACGTTGCGGTCGTCGCTGCGGCATCCTTGGCGAAGCTCTTGGCGAGGCTGCGGTCCAGCCTGGCCTCCACCGGAACGTCCAGCGCAAAACCGGACCCGGGAAGGGCAGTCAGAAGGATCACGCCTCCGATCGTCAGACACCTGCGCATGTTGGTACGTCCCCCAGGAACTTTGTGGTTGCCGTCCTCGCGAGAGAACACGAAAGGCGGGACCAAGGAAAGCGACCGCTGCCGGACTGGCGGCTTCGACAGGTCCAGATCGGCGGAAAGGGCAGTGGCATCTCCCGGGGAACGTCGGCAGGGGAATCGCCTTTCGCGGCCGTCCCGAGCCGAGATCGGGGTGGCTACCCCTGGCCGTCCGGCGGGCGGATCGGGGCTCTCAAGCGATCTCCGGGGCTCGCCATTGGGCGATTTCGGCCGAAAATGTGGCGAAAACGCTGGGGCGCCGGTGGCCGGGTGGATCTAAGTGCACGGAAACATTGATGATTCATTCTGGCGTCCGGTCTGGAAGGCGGGCCCCGGGGCCTTCACCCTCGGCTCCTGTGGCCACGGGCACGCAGAAGACGATCCCTGCCCCCGCCCTCGCTAGCGACCGGCCTGAGGCCGCGCTCCGGCTGCGCCCGCTCCGGCCGCGCTGCTGCGCGCGGCGACGGCCGTGTCGGGGTTGTCGGAGAAGACGCCGTCCAGGCCGGTGGCGAAGTAGCGGCGGTACTCCTCGAAAGCATCGCCGTAGTCGGCGGCGTTCGTGCCGCGGCGCAGGTCCACCGGCAGGAACTCGTTTTCGTTGCGGAAGGTGTAGGCGACCACCTCGAGGCCGGCCGCGTGGGCGTCGTCCACGAACGACGTCGGCGTCCCGAGCGTGCCGTCGGCCTTGCACGGGATGATGTAGTCCTTGCTCGGGCTGGCGACGTCGGCGTACGCGGCGACCTCGCGCAGTCCCGCCGCGGTGGCCATCTGGGCGTAGGTGGTGGCGCCGCCCGCGGCCAGGACGTCGCCCGGCTTGAGGTTCGGCTCGTCGTACAGCTGCACGAGCGGGTTCGGGATCATCCGGTTGAGGTCCTGGAGGTTGGAAATCTCGAAGGACTGGACGCTGAGTTTCGCGCCCCGGTTGTCGAGATGGTTGCGGCGCAGCGTCTCCACGAACGGCTCCTCGAGCGGCAGCCCGATCGAGCGGAAGTACGTGGAGTGCTTGAGCTCCGGGATCAGGCCGACCTGGCGGCGCAGTTCCTTGGAGAGCTTGTCGCGCAGGTCGATGACCTCCTGGAAGGTGAGGATCTGTTCCCGGCCGTCGTAGAGCGTGTTGTGCTGGCGGATGCCCGGCAGGCGCTCCTTCGCCCGCAGCGTCTTGAGCTCGGCCAGGGTGAAGTCCTCGGTGAACCAGCCGTTGAACGTTACGCCGTCGATGACCCTGGTCTTCCTGCGGTCGGCGAACTCGGGATGGTCGGCGACATCGGTGGTGCCGCCGATCTCGGGCTCGTGGCGGTCAACGAGGACGTGGTCCTTCGTCGAGACGAGGTCGGGCTCGATGTAGTCGGCGCCGAGGTGGGCTCCCAGGGTGTAGGAGCCGAGCGTGTGCTCGGGCCGGTAGCCGGCTGCGCCGCGATGGCCGTAGATGGTCGGGCGGGCGGGGTCGTGAGGCTGGTTGTCTGCAGCGGCGGGGGGAATGGGGAGGAGGAGAAGCAGGAGGTGGATGGGGAGAAGCGGCCGTATGCAAGAACGCAGGATGGACATGGATGGTCGCTAAGGCGGGTCGGGGCGGATGCAAGGGGAGGGGGCCTGATCGGCTCTCGCCTTTCGGTGGCCTTGCAGGTCCGCTGGCTCGGGGAGGACCTTGGGATCACCCAGGCCCAGCTTGCCAAGCGCGTCGGCGTCTCTCAGCAGCAGGTGGCGATGCTCGAGAACCCTTCCGCGAACTGGCCGATGACGCGGATGTCACCGCCGCGCTGGGCGAAAGGTGAGAAGGACACGGGCAACTGCGAGATGACGGTGTTGAAGCCGGCACTCCCCGTGGCACGCGTCCTGCGTGCCACGGGGAGAGGGATCTTTCTCGTTGGCGGATCACGTCCCGAACAGACGCTGATCCGCTCACATTCAGTACTTGCCCTTGAGCGAAGTGGAGATGGAGCTCGAAAGTTCGCTGTTCGACGGATCCGCAACCCACTGGTCCAGCGGGATGTTGACTCGGGCGGTGTTGGAGACGCTCGCACAGTTCTTTCCCTTGCAAGCGACCATGGTCTCGATCGTCACGGTCCTCGTCGAGAACGCTGCGATCGACCCGAGGTCGCAGGTGACGCGGAAGCCGGACTGCAAGTCACACCCGGAGTCGTCCGACACGTACGCGAGCTTCGACGTGTCGAGATCGTCGGTCAGCAGGAGGCCGGACGTCGGGCTGGCGCCGGAATTGGTGACGTCGATCGTGAAGATCACGCGCCGCTCCTTGCCTTCCTTCGCCCTGGCCGAGAACTTGGTGATGCTGACGTCGCTGAGGCTGGCGAAGATCGGCTCGAAAGCGTGGAACGCGAGACCCTTGAAGTAGCTCTCCGGTTTGCCGAGCAGCTCGGCGGTTGCGCTGCCTCCGTCGACCGCAATGGAAAACAACTCCGCATCGCAGCAAGGCACGGCATTCCAGCCCGACAGGAGCAATGTGGCCGTGGGCATGCCCGTATCGGTGACCAGCATGGACATCGGGTGAATCGGGACGCCGGCGGAATCCTGGGTGACGGGAATGTTGGTGGTCGGGCACGGGTCGGTCGAGGTGACGGGGAACCCCGCCGGATCGACGCTCTCGAGGACCAGGTTGCCGGACCAGTCCGTTCCCGCTTGCGACGCGTGGTAGAGCAGCCCCCCGCCGAACGCCAGGGCATGCCCCTGGTTGGCCGCGGTGAACCTGCAGTGCCGCGTCAGGCCGGCATCGCCGGTGTCGATGGTGAACAGCGCGTTGCGGTTGTCGGAGCTGATGGAGTTGTTCGAGCCGGTGACGCCGTAGAGCGTCCCGCTGTCGTCGAACGTGATCGCCGCGAACGGAAAAGCGAAGCTCCCGATGAGCGTCGCGTGGCCGGTCTCCGGATCGAGCGTGAAGAGCGACCGGGTGGAACTGGAGTTGATGGCCAGCACCGCGTACATG
>JBHEPB010000146.1:0-3502 GCA_046260515.1 Binatia bacterium | reverse complement strand
GCCTTCAGGTCGCGGCTCACCTGGCGCACGATACTGCCGGGCAACAGGGAATCGGCTTCGCCCGCCTCGTCGGCCTCATCGACTTCACCATCGGCGTCGCGGGTGACGCGGAAGAAGTAGTGGCGCGAGGCGACGTCGCCCACCAGCACGAGGTCGAGGTTGGAAGCAATCACCTGTTCCAGTGGAACGAAGCCGCTGGTGCCGGGCACCGGCACCCAGCGCGGGCGGTTGGTGGGCACCTTGAGGCGGACGAAGCGCTCGCGGCGCCCGGCCTCGCCGGGAACGAGGATGGCCAGGTTGAGGCCCTGGCCGCTGATGAAGGGGAAGGGGTGTTCGGCATCCACCGCCAGGGGCGTCAGGATGGGCACCACGTTGAGGGAGAAGTCCTCGCGGATGGCGGCGGCCTGGGCTTCGTCGAGCTCCGCGTAGTCCAGGATGGGGATGCCGGCGGCGCGCATGGCGGGCCGGATCTCGTCGTTCACCAGGCGCGCCAGGTCCTGCATCTGGGCGCGCATCTCGGCGCGGCAGGCCTTCAGCTCCTCGGCCGGCGTGCGGCCGTCGGGCGACAGGCGCGTGCTGCTTCTGGCGGCCTGCTTTTCGAGGCCGCCCATGCGCTTCATCGAGAATTCATCGTGGAGCATGCCGAGGATGCCCACGAACTTGACCCTCTCCAGCAGCGGCAGCTCCCGGTCGCCGGCCAGTTCCAGCACGCGGCGTGCGAAGGCCAGCCAGCTCAGTTCCCGGTTGAGGTAGGCGTGAGGCGAGTCGATGGAGATCGGCGATGCGGCGGCGAGGTTTTCCATTCGGCTGGGCTCCGGACGGGGGGAGTATAGTCCGTTCGCGGGTCCGGTCACGCCGGCAGCCCGGTGTCGGGAAGAAAACGCGAAAGAGGCGCGGGCCGGCGCCGGACGTTGCAAGAAAGATGTGAGGATCACATTAGCATCCGGTCCGGAAAGGACGGCGTTCCGCGTTGCAGGCGTGGGTTCGCGGGGATAGTCAGCAAGGGGACGGGCGCGTCGCGGTCGCCCACGTTCCTTGCCGATTCGCCGGCAGGAAGCAGGAGAAGCCGATGCCCGTCGAGACGATCGCCAACTTCCTGCCCATCGACGAGCGCATCGGCAGCGCCGGCCAGCCGAGCGAAAACGAGCTTCGGGAGGCCGCACGAGCCGGCTACCAGGTGGTGATCAACCTGGGACTCCTCGAGCCCCGCTACTGCCTTCCCGACGAAGCCGGCCTCGTCTCTTCCCTGGGGCTCGAGTACGTGCACATCCCGGTGCAGTTCGACGATCCCACTCTCGACGATTTCCGCGCCTTCGTGGAAGCGATGCGGCGCTGCGGGGAGCGCAGGGTCCTCGTCCACTGCGCGGCCAACTACCGCGTGTCGAGCTTCCTCGCCGTCTACGGCGAGATGCAGCTCGGCTGGACCCGCGACCAGGCCGACGCCCACGCCAGGACGCTGTGGCCCCTCAACGACACGTGGGCAGGCTTCCTCGCGGCCTGCCGCCGCGAGTTCCTGGAGGACAAGGCATCGTGAGACTCGCCCCGACCGACGAAGACGACCTGCGATACGCCAAGGATCTCCTCGAGCATCCGAGCCTGGCCGCGCGCATCGCGGGCGCCCTCGGCAATCCCATCGAGAGGGGACTGTCGGCCCTGCCCACCGGCGCCGGCGAGATGGTGGCGTCGGCCACGCGCAAGTCGCTGGACGCAGCGCTCACCTTCGCTATCGCGTCGATGGACGAGAGGCGCCGGGATTCGGTGGACTGGCAGCACAAGATGGCGGTTGCGATGACGGGCGCCGCCGGCGGCATGTTCGGCCTGCCGGCCCTGGTCGTGGAGTTGCCCCTGTCCACCACCATCATGCTGCGCTCGATCGCCGACATCGCGCGCAGCGAAGGGGAGCTGATCCGGACTCCGGAGACCAAGCTGGCCTGCATCGAGGTCTTCGCCCTCGGCGGTCGCCAGGCCAGCGACGACGCCGCCGAGTCGGCTTACTTCGCGGTGAGGCTGGCCTTGGCCAAGGCCCTCTCAGAAGCCGCCGAGCATCTGGCGGGCCGCGGCATCATCGGCACCGCCGCGCCGGCCATGGTGCGGTTCATCTCCCAGGTGGCGGTGCGCTTCGGCGTGCCGGTCTCCGAGAAGATCGTCGCCCAGTCGCTGCCCGTGGTAGGCGCCGCCGGAGGCGCGCTGCTCAACACCATGTTCATCGACCACTTCCAGGACATCGCCCGCGGCCACTTCATCGTGCGCCGCCTGGAACGACGCTACGGCGTCGAAGTCGTGCGCCAAGCCTACCTCCGCCTGCCGTAGCAGTCCGCGGAAAAGGGCCCATCTGCGTCGTTGGCCGGGAAAGCCGAGAGCTACGACGTACAGGAAGTACGCCTCCGCTCTCAGCTTCCCCGGCCGCCTGGCATCTGGACCCTTTTGCGCGGCCTGGCGAGAGCTCTGCGAGGCACGGTCAGGCGCGATTCATCCATAGGTGGATGAGTTCGGGGCCGGCAAACATGTAGAGGAGGGCGCCGAAGGCGAGGAAGGGGCCGAAGGGGAGTTCGAGGTCGAGGCGCAGGCGGCGGAAGGGGAGAATGGCCAGCCCGAACACCGATCCCACGACGGAACCGGCGAAGAGGCTGAACAGGGTGGCCTCCCAGCCGAGCAGCCCGCCGATCATGGCCAGCAGCTTCACGTCGCCGAGACCCATGCCCTCGCGTCCGCGCAGCTTCTCGTAAGTCCACGCGAAAGCCCACAGCAGGCCGCCGCCGATGGCGATGCCGATGAGGCTGTCCAGCACCTCGATGTGGCCGACCAGCAGGGCGAGCAGGGGCGAGATCGCGATGGCCGGGTAGGTGATGACGTTGAGAATGAGGAAGTGGTCGATGTCGATGAAGGTGATGACGATCATCGAGGCGGCGATGGCCATCTGCAGCGCGGTTTCCGGCAGGGGCAGCTCGCGCATGGCAATGAGGCCGAAGAGAAGCCCCGTCAGGATCTCGACGAAAGCGTAGCGGGGCGAGAACGGGGCGCCGCAGTTGCGGCAGCGCCCGCCGAGCAGGACGAATCCTGCTACCGGAATGTTGTCGTGCCAGGCCACCGGCGCCCGGCAACTGCGGCAGTGGGATCCGGGCGAGACGATGGACTCCCTTTCGGGCAGCCGGAGGATGCAGACGTTGAGGAAGCTGCCGACGACGAGGCCGAAGAGCACGGCGACGAGCAGCGTCATCGGGGGTCCGTTACGCCGCGGAGCGTCCTCGGTGTTGGTCTGGTCACGATCATCGCGGGGTCTGCCGGCCGGCGTCCGCAGGGGCGCCGGCCGGCGCATCCTAGCCCGGATCCTTCCGCAACGCTTCTCAGCGCACCACCGAGGTCAAGGGTGGATCCGCTTCGCTGTTCCAGCGGAAGTCGCGGGAGCCTGCGGGGTGGGATGCGGTAGCGATAAAGCCGGTCTCGTCCGCCGATTCGAGGGCGACCTCGACGCCCTCCGACGGAGTGAAGCCCTTGAGCAGGG
>JBHEPB010000130.1:0-5172 GCA_046260515.1 Binatia bacterium | reverse complement strand
ACGACGCCGTATTCGTACTCGGCCAGCAGCCTGCCGCCGGGCCTGTCGATTAACGCAACGACGGGCGCCATCTTCGGAACGCCGACGACGTCGGGCAATTACTCGCCGTTCGTCACGGTCCACGACGTCAACAACCTGTCGGTTTCGAAGACGCTCTCGCTGACGGTGAATCCGGGAGTGACACCGGCACCGTCGATCAGCAGCGTGAGCCCGGCTTCACCGATTGGCTCCAACAGCGCTCAGCCATTTACCATCTACGGCTCCAATTTCGTCGCGGGGTGCAATGTTACGCTTCGCACTGGGGGTACGCCGTACGCCAATCGTGCGCAGAGTTCGTTCAGCAGTACCGCGATCACGATTAACCCGAATTTCTCGACGACGGGTGCAACATGGTCCGTGGAAGTGATCAATCCGGATGGGAAAAGCTCGGGCCAGTACTACTTTACGGTGCGTCCAGGCTAGCGATAACTTGCGGCTCGCGAGCTTGGACGAATTCATGAAAGACTTCTTGGCTATCTTGCAGTCGGTGATGCCTTACAACAACCGCCGAATGGGGGCAGTTTCGGGGGCACGCTGGCTCACTTGCCTGACGCAATTGCCACGATTACGATGAGTTGGCGGCGTTTCGCGGCCCCGGCCGCCGTCTTGACGAAGGCGAAGCGCGGGACTGCCGGCCGCGGTAACTGAACGACCACGTTTCGCGGATTGGCCCCCCGAGCTCCCTGTCGATCACGGGACTTTGGCCAACTTCGGCACCTTGAAGGTCGTTGCTCGCGCCGGCTTCGTCCTGTGGTGCATTCAGTACGGGCCTCGAAGCGCCGCGATGGCGCTTACGTCACTGCTTCTTCATCATCGCTTCGAGCACGCCTTTCGGGACGTTCGCGGTTTTCAACGCGACGAGGCCGTCGGTGGACAGGTCGAAGTTCGTCGCCTTCGCCGACTTGATCTTCGAGATGATGAGGCTCTCCTCGAGGCCGACCTTGACGAGCGTGATCACGTCGTCGTTGCGAAGCGCCTTTTCCGCGCCGGCCGCGGCTTTTCCGGAAGGCGGCCTGGCCGCGGCAGTTCCACCCTCGGCCAGAGCCTTGTCCCGTGCTTGCCGGAAGCAGGGGTTGAACTGCTTGACGAAGCTGCCGGAGAAGGGCGTGCAGCGATCTTTTTCCCGGTCGTTCGTCCCGCACCCGCATTCGTAGGTGAAGCGGTTCAGGTCAGCCGGGTCCATCCAGCCGAAGCGGGGCATCCCCTTGGCGTCCTTGCCAGCGAAGTAGTTGACGCGGAGGCGGCCATTGGATTCGTGGAAGGCGAACTCCTTCTCGAATCCGCCGACGCGAAGAGTGACTCCGGCCACACATTCGCCGGCTTCCTTGGTCGCGACGACTTTGTCCCCGGTATCATCGGCGTAGACGGTTGCGGAAGCACTGATCACGCACGCGCCCTCCCCGACGCCCTGGGCCTGGGCACAAAGGGGAAGGGCTGCTGCGAACGCCGTACACGCCGCGAACGCGGCGATCGAGACTCTGTGATGCATGGGAACCTCTCCGGAGCGGGATTTGCGAACTCTATGATCTCCCGCCCGGGCTAGTGCAAAGGTGGGCACCGGCAACGTTCCTTTCTCGCCGGTGCCCATCCTGGAAGCTGGCATTAACCCTCCCACCAGACGACTCTTGCGGCCCGTCCGGCCCGGAAGCCCCGATGAAACCCCGTCCCCAGTTCCACCCCCTGTCTTTGTTCTACTTCACCGGCCTCGGCCTCGCCCTGGCTGGGCTGCTCGGTTACCACGCGTTCGTCTCGCCGGCTGCGCAGTTCCTCGGACCTGCTGCCGACGGGCGCTGGATCGTCCATCCCGATCTTCCGACCGGCGAGCCGAAGGCCGACTTTTCTCTCACCTTTGAACTTGCCGCGCCGCCGCCGGTCTTCCCCGTGAAGGTCACGGCCCTGCGCAGCTTCGAGCTGGAGGTCAACGGCCGTCCGTTGGCGAAGGTCGCTCCGGACAACTGGAAGACGGCCTTCTCCTACGACCTGGCGCCGGACCTTCGCATCGGGGCCAACGAAGTGCGGGTCCACGTGTACAACCGTGCTTCGCCGCCGGCCCTGCTCGTGGAGGGGCCCGAGGCGGTGCGCAGCGACCAGCGCTGGGTGGTCGATCTTCCGAGCGATGCCGGCAAGCGCGCGGCGGCCGCGGTAGCCGATCATGGGGAGCGCTACCTGGCGCCGAAGCCGAACCTGCTGGCTGCCTCGCCCCGGGCCCGCTGGTGGTCCGCCGGCTTCGTCCTGTGGTGCATGCTGCTGGCGGCGACCCTGGTGCCGCGCCGGGGGCGATCCGCGCAGCTGGACACGCCTGGGCCAACCACGCCGCCTTCCCCCTGGCCCCTGCGAATCGCCTGCTTCCTCCTCCTTGCCGTCGTCGCGGCCGTGCACCTGCGCAACGCGGCCGTCTATCCGTTGAAGCGCGGCTTCGATCCCATCCAGCACGCCGAGTACGTGCAGTACATGGCGGCCAACTGGAGGGTCCCCTACGCGAACGAAGGCTGGGAGATGTCGCAGCCGCCCCTCTACTACGCGCTCGGAGCCGTGCTCTACACGGCGATGGGCGGGGCAGGGGCCGAACCCGCTTCCCTCAAGGCCCTGCAGATGGTCTCGCCGGTGGCCGCCGTGGCCATGCTGGCCCTGGCGTGGTGGATGCTGGCCATTCTGTTCCCCGGCCGCTCGCGTATGCGTTGGATGGGCTTCGTGGTGGCCGCGCTGCTGCCGGTCACGTTCTACCTTGGCGCCCAGGTCAGTAACGAAGTTGTCGCGGCCTTCGTCATCGGCGCGGCGACCTGCCTGGCCACGCGCCAGATGGAACGCGGCCGGCTGCGCTGGCGCGACGCGGTCGCTCTCGGCCTGGCCTGCGGCCTCGGCCTGCTGTCGAAGTTCACGGGCCTCTTCGTGTTCCTGGCCGTGCTGAGCGCCGCCAGCCTGCGCACGCTGGCGGGCACCCCCGACACAACGCTGGACACAACCCCCGACACAACGCCCGAGCCGCCCGCGCCGCGTCCATGGCAAACGCGCCTGCGCCACCTGGGGTGGGGCACGCTGGCAGCCGGCATCACGCTCGCCACCAGCGGCTGGCTCTACGCCCGCAACCTCGCAAAGTTCGGAACGCCCTTCATCGGCGCCTGGGACCAGCGCAGCGGTTTCCGCATTGTGCAGCCGCCGGGCTACCACACCGCCGATTTCTACACGCGCTTCGGTTCGGTGTTCTGGAACGAGCCTTCCCACGCGCCGTTCTCGAGCATCTGGGACGGCATGTACGGCACGCTGTGGGGCGATTCCTACCTGATGTTCCTGTCGCGCGACTCGCCCGAGATCGCGATGCTGGCCATCGCATGTTTGTGGCTGGGCCTGCTGCCGACGGTGGCCATCCTGCTGGGCTTCGGCCAGGCCCTGTGGCGCCTGTTCACGCGGGGCTGGAACCAGCCCCTGTTCATCCCGGTGGTGACCACGGCCCTCACCGTGACGGCGATGATCTCCTTCACCCTGGAGCACCCCTTGTACTCGGCGCAAAAGGCGCATTGGGGGCTGTCCATCCTCCCTTGCGCCGCGGCCTTCGCGGCCATCGGGCTGGAGACGATGTGCCTCCGCCTCGGGCCCCTGCGCTGGCTGGTGTACCTGGACCTTGCGGCGCTCGCCGCGCTCGTGCCCTGGCTGTTCTGGTACAGGGGGCCCTACGCCTAGCGCCGAGCCGCCGGCGAGCGAGCGGCGGCTTGTAGTTCCTGCGAGCGGACACGCCGCGGCTTGCCACGCCCGAGGAGAGCGCGTAATGGCCCAAGCCGATGCGCAACCCGCTTTCCACCGCCACGCGTTTCCTCACCCACCGCTTCCGCGAGCTGCACCCCTTCGAGGTCCAGGCCCTCGTCATCAACGCCTGCAACCTGCGCTGCTCGTACTGCCGCTGCCCCGACATCAAGACCCGGCTGATGACGACCGAGCAGTGGCTGGACACCATCCGCCACCTCGGCCGCCTCGGCACCATGCGCCTCAAGTTCCAGGGCGGCGAGCCCACGCTGCGCAGCGACTTCGTCGAGTTGTGCGCGGCTTCCCGGCGGGCCGGCATCCGCACGGCCGTCGTCACCAACGGCATCAACGTGGCCCAGAAGCCGGAACTTCTGGACGAGCTGGACGAAGTGGTCCTCAGCCTCGACTCGGTCACGCCCGAGATCCACGACAGCCAGCGCGGCGAAGGAACCCACGCCCAGGTGCTGCGCGCCATCGACGTGGTGAGGGAGCGCGGCCTGCCGGCCTTCGTGGTGATGGTGGTCACCCGCAACAACCTCGACCAGCTCGACGCCATGATGGACTTCTGCGAGGCCAGGGGCGTGCGCCTGCACGCCCAGCCGGTCACCTTCGGCCTCCACTACAGCGACGACGCCTCGCGCGACATCGCCCTGCACCACGAGCAGGTGCGCGCCATGCACGCCAAGATCGTCGACTGGAAGAACAAAGGCCGGCCGATGATGTTCTCGGCCGACACCTACGCCGGCGTGGCCCGCTGGCCCGACTACGCCCGCCTCACCACGCCCAGCCAGGGCGAGTCCACGTGCATGGCCGGCAAGTTCTACGTCCACATCGAAGCCAACGGCGACGTCTGGCCCTGCCAGCAGCACGGCGCTGTCTATACGCCGAAGAACATCGTCCGCGACGGCCTCGAGGACGCCCTGCGCAACGCCCAGCACCACAACTGCGGCGACTGTTTCACCGCCTACCTGAACGAGCGCAAGGCGGTCTTCGGGCTGAGGCCGGCGGCCATCTACGAAATGCTGCGCCGGGACTGAGCCCGGCTGGCGGGCGTGGCGATGACGACGCTCCTCGCAATCTTCCTGGCCATCGCGGTCGTCCTGTGGCTTTCGGTCTTCGGATACCTGCTGGTCCTGGTGGTCGTGGCCCGGGGGCGGGCCCGTAGCGTTCCCACCCTCGGCGATTTCCCCGACGTCGCCGTCATCGTTCCCACCCTCAACGAACAGGACATTATTGCCTCCAAGCTCGCCGACCTGGAGGGCTGCGACTATCCCCGCGAGCGCCTCACCATCGTCGTGGTGGACGGCGGCTCCAGCGACGCCACCATCGCCCGCGTGGAAGAGGCGATGCTGCGCAACGACCGCATCCGCCTGCTGAAGGTGGCGGGGGCTCGCG
>JBHEPB010000080.1:0-3466 GCA_046260515.1 Binatia bacterium | reverse complement strand
CGAAAAGTAGCGGAGCAGGCGCGGGCAGCGGGCGGCGTCAGTCCCGGCCGGTGGCCGGCGTGCACATGAGCTGGACCTGGACCACGTTGACGAGGTCGGTCTGGCCGAAGGGACCGGCCAGGTCGCTGCCCGAATTGTCGTCGTCGAAGATGTCGCCGTCGGCTTTGTCCACCCGGTACTCGGCGCGCAGCACCACGCCGTCGTAGATCTCGTAGCCGCCGGTGGCTGTGAAACTGACGATCCCCTCGGTGTTGCGGTTGAAGAAGTTGCCGTTGGTCCCTTCCTGGTCCGTGTACGACAGGCGCAGGTCGCCGCTCCAATTGCCGAAGGTCCCGCCGCCGTAGGCAGTGAGGTCCCAGACGGAGGTGTCCAGGGGGATCACCGGGTTGGCGCCGCCGCCGTGGCCGTCGCCGTCGAGCCAGGTGCCCTCGAGGCCGTAGCGCCAGCGCTCGTGGCGCCCGGCCAGGTAGCCGTTCAGTTCGAAGAAGCGCTGCGCGTCGCTCTCGTCGCTGTAGATGGCGGTGAGGCGAATCTTCGCATCGTCGCCGAGGGGCCGGCCCACCGAAGCGATCACGCCGTACTCGTCGTCGGGGTTGTTGGTTCCCTCGGTGTTGATGCGCATCCCGTTGACGACCGCGCCCATCAGGGTGAACCCGCCCACCTCGCCCGACAGCGCGACGCCGTCGTGGCTGACGGATTGGAAATACCAGGCCCGGGAGCGGCTGATGTTGGCGTTGGCCCAGGGTTCGAGCACCTCGTAGCCGAGGGGGGTCGGCAGGCGCCCGGCCGAAACGACGCCGAAATCGGCGTCGATGGCCAGGAACATCTCCTGCAGGCCGATGTCGTCGTCCAGGCTGTCGTCGATGCGCTCCACCCAGTCGCCGAAGTCGATCTTGGCGCCGTAGCTCACGCGACCGCGGCTGCCGCTGATGCCGAGCTGAACGAGGTCGATGTTGAAGGACTCCTCCGACTTGCCGCCGGAGTAGAGCTTCTCGTTCTCGCCGGTCTGCTGGCCGTCCGGCTGGTTGATGTCGAAGACGAAGGAGACGGCGGCGCCGAACGTGAAAATGGGCCCGCCCTCGTCGGCTCGCCACGAGAGCTGGGCAGGGGCCGTCGTCGCCGTCGCCGCAACCAGGAAGAGGGACGCGACGGAGGCCGCGAAGCTGAATTTTTGCATTCGGGTTACGGTGCCAGCCGAGGCAACGCAGGTCAACACGCCGGCGGTGCGCCGCCGCGTCCCGTGCGCCCTCGTCAGCGATCGGGGCGCCGGAGCAGAGCGGAGATGCCGATGCAGATGCTGCCGAGGATGAGGCCGAGGGGAGCGGAAGCCGCCGCGCCGGCCGTGAGCAGCATGTGCCGGGGCTCGGCCATCTTGAACTCGGTCGTGTACAGCACGTTGCCCGGGTACTTCTCGAGGGCCTTGGCCGCGCCGTAGTAGGCCGAGTCTCCGAACACGCCCACGGTGCACCACACCGAACCGGCGATGCCGAGGATGCAGAGCAGGCTACCGAGTCCGTGCAGATATCGCGCCATCGTGGCCTCCTCCCCGCCGCCGCCTGGCCGCGAGATCGCGCCAGAGCACCACCGGCATCGCGTCGCTGCGTCGTCCTTCCCACTTCACGCTGGGGACCACGTCAGGATCTACCCTGTGGAACCCGCAGCGCTCGAAGAAGTCCACGGCCCGGTCGCTGGAACTGCAGGCGAACAGGGCCTTGAGGCCGTCTTCCCGGGCCACTTCCAGCAGGTGGTCGATCATCCGTACACCGACGCCCTCGCCCTTGAAACGGGTGATCGTGTAGAGCCCGACCACCTCGCCGAGGCGCCGTCGCCGATAAGCCTCGGTTTCCAGCCCGCAAACCCCGGCCAGGCGCGTCCCGCCGAACCAGGCGCCGTAGCCGGACAGCAGCAGGCGCTGCTTCTGCTCGCGGCTGCGGCCGAGGAGGAAGCCCTCCCTTTCTCCCCGGGCCAGCAGCCTTTCGGCTTCGTGGAAGTGCTCGACGCCGAGGCGGTCCACGGTGCAGTACTCCTCGGCGGTGATCAGGGTTCCGGCGCCCTGGTAGGTGAAGAGTTCCTCGCCCACGCCCTCGGCGGTCGTCAGGTTGACGGCGTCCACTCCCGAGCGCACGGCGGCCAGCAACTGCATCAGTTCGGCGTGGGACCAGTCGCCGCAGTCCTCATCGACGCGGCAGATCCTGGCCAGGGCGGAGGCATGCACGAAGGACCGCGTGCCGGAGCCGGTGTCCAGCCCGCCCCGTTCGTCCACCACGACGAGCTTGCTGACGCCGAGACGGGCGGCGAGTTCGCGCGAGTAGGACAGGGCCCGGGCGCCTTTCAGGCCCCTCGGCAGGTACACGTCCACGCGGTGGTCGCTCATCAGCCTCTCCGACAGGGGCACCAGCGCGAGGGGGCTCTTCGTGAAGTCGCGCCGGGCCAGCCGCAGCGGCCCCCGCTTCCTCTTCCTCGGGAAGCGCCTGGCCACCACGATCACCATGGTCGGATTGTCGAGCAGCTCGGCGAGCACCGCAGCGGCCTTTTTCTGGAGGCTGCGCGCGTCCTCCACGTGGAAGAGGATCGCGCGATTGCGAAAGTCCTTCAGGTAGAACTGTTTCTCGGCGGGTTCGGGCTGCATCGGCTGTGGCCCCGCAACGCTCCGGCGCTCTCGCGCCCGGCAGCGGACGGGTGTCCGGGCGTCTACGCGCCATGGTGCAGCGTTGCAAGTGGGAAGGGGCATCGTTGCAAAGGGTGGGCAGGCCCCGTAGGCAATCCGGCCATGAGGAACCCCACTCCGGATCGCCGGCGGGCGAAGAAGCCCGCCCATCTCGCGCACGTCGCGCACGTCCTGGCCGCGCTGCTGCTCGGCCTGCCTTCATCCGGCCACGGCGCTTCCATCGAGGCCCGCCACGGCGCCGTGGCGGCCGAGCATCGCCTGGCCTCGGCGGCCGGAGTCGAGATCCTCCAGCGCGGCGGCAACGCGGTGGATGCCGCCGTGGCCGCCGCCCTGGCCACTGGGGTCGTCAACCCTTCCTCGTCGGGCCTCGGCGGCGGCGGCTTCGTGGTGATCTGGAACGCTTCGAAGCAAAGGGCCGCGACCATCGACTTCCGCGAATCCGCGCCGCGCTCGGCCTTCGAGGCGATGTACGTCGCCCCGGGCGGCCAGCTCGACGCCAAGGCCAGCAAGACCGGCCCCCTGGCCGTCGGCGTTCCGGGAGAGCTGCGCGGCCTGGAGATGGCGCTGCGGCGCCACGGTCGCCTGCGCTTCGCCGACGTGGCGGCGCCGGCCATCCGCATCGCGCGCGAAGGCTTCGCCATCGAGGCCCACCTCGCCGCGATGATCGCCTCCGGCCGCGAGCGCCTGGCAGCCGACCCGGAACTGGCGCGCGTTTTCCTCCACGGCGACGGGACGCCGAAGCGCGAAGGCGAAACGCTGCGCAGGCCGGAGTTGGCCGCGACCCTCGAGCGCCTCGCC
>JBHEPB010000064.1:0-23914 GCA_046260515.1 Binatia bacterium | reverse complement strand
CCACCGAGATCTTGCGGGCCGGGAACTGGCAGTCGATGCCCTTCAGGTTGTGGGTTCGCGCTCCGGCGATTTTGATGGCGCGTTTCACGCTATTCCGGGGTCCGCCGCCGGGCGCCGCCTCCGAGGTCCCGATCCTGCCCTCGCATAGGGCGACCGGGCTGCTTCCTTGGAGGGAGTGGGCTCCGGGGCAACGTTCGAGGCTAGCACAGCGAAGCCTCCCGGCAATCGCTCAAAGGACGGCCGGCCATCACGCGGGACCAGTCCGGCGGCGGCGGCTTGCAAGCGTCCCGTCGCGGCGTGCATCGTGCTGGCGCATGACGACGACCGACTTCACGTTGACCCCTCGCCCAGCAATGCCGATCGGGGCGTTGGTTCCCGACGGCTGGTCGGACATCGACGGCCTGGTCTGCGGTTTCGGCGACAGGCGGGCCGCGGCGCCCACCGGCACCGTTCTGCTGAGGAAGCAGGTCCACGGCAGCGACATCGCCAGCGCAGCTTCGCCCCTCGGCGACGCTCACGAGTTCGACGGCTACCCGAGGGTGGCCGTCGATGCCGATGCCCTGGTGGCGGCAGGCCCCGGCCTCGTCGCCGGGGTGCGCACGGCCGACTGCGTTCCGCTGCTGCTCGTCGCCCCCGGCCAGGGATGGTCGGCGGCCGTGCACGCTGGCTGGCGAGGAACGCTGGCCGGCATCGCGACGGCCGCGGTCGCGGTCGCCCGTAGCAAAGGAGTAGCGCCCGCGGCCCTTCTCGCCGCCCTGGGTCCCAGCATCGGCCCCTGCTGCTACGAGGTTTCCGAGGAATTGGGCCGCGACTTCGCGGGCGCCGGCCTGCCGGTGCACCGCCCGGCGACAGCAACGGGCGGGACGTCGAAGCCCCGCCTCGACCTTCGCGCCGCCAATCGAATGTACCTCGAGCGTGCGGGAGTGCCGGCGGCGAACATCCAGGCGGTGGGCCCCTGCACTCGCTGCGCGAAGGATCGCTACCACTCCTACCGTGCCGAGCCCGAGTCGGCGGGGCGCCAAGTCAGCTGGATCGGGTGGGCGGCCCGAAAGCCGTCTCCGGGTCGCGGATCGACTCGATGACGGTGTGGGCCATGTTGGTGGCCTGGAAGCCGTCGATGATGCGGTGGTCGAAGGTGGCGCCGATGTTGAGCATCGGCGCGGCGATCACGGTTCCGTTGGTTGCCAGCGGTCTCTCGCTGACGGCTCCGACCAGCAGCACGATGGGCGAACGGCTCACCGGGACCAGGGGAGCCAGGCCGTTGTGGAGGCCGAAGCTTCCCACGTTGGAAACCATGGCGCCGCCGAACTGGTCGTAGGCGATGCCGATGGAGCTCAGGTCGAGGCGAAGGTCGAAGGTGAGGAAGGACGTCAGCCGCAGCATGGGCTTCAGGAGGAAGTCGGGGATGCGGGCCAGCGATTTCTTGGTGGCTTCCGAGCCCTTGTCGCGGCCCTCGCGCACCGCGGAGGCGGCGATCTGGAGTTCGTCGGCGATCTCGGCCGGCGACTTGCGGTCGGCGTGGCGGATCTTCACACCCGAAAGGTCGCGGCCGCCGTCGGTCGCCACCTGGCAATAAATGTCCACGCTGTCGCGCAGATAGAGCTTGCCGAGCGCGATGATGGCGTTGGTGTCGGGGTTTTCGGCGATGGCCGTGGCGATGGCCTTGATGGCGAGGTGGGCCGGGGTGACGCGAGCCTTTCCCGGCACGGCGTTCAGCCGCGCGAGGTAGTCGAGGGTGAGCCTCATGTCCACTTCGAGGACGCCGTAGACCGTGGGATCGGTGGGCCGGCCCCACACGTGGACGGCCAGGCGGCGCCAGGAAGACAGCCTTTCGGCTCGGCGGAAGCGGGGGCGATCTTGGGTCATCCGACCATGGTCGCGGGTGGGAACGCCCGCGCGCCGTGGTGTATAAGACCCGGGACGACATCGGAAACCGTCGGACGGCTCGCGGGCCGCCCCCAGCCAGCGAGGAAGAGACCATGGCCACGAACATGAAAACCCGAGCCGGAACGATCGCCCTCGCGGCTGCCCTTGCCCTGTCTGCCTTCAACGCCGCCCCGGCCGGCGCCTATTTCGACGACTATCCGCCCGACGGCGAGCATCCCCTGCGCATCGTCCACTACTTCGTCGCTCCGATCGGCCACATCCTGGAATGGACGGTCACGCGTCCGCTGTGGGCGGTTGGCCGGGTGGTGGCTCCTCACGAGCACATCGGCGACACGCGCTTCAGGGCCTGCTCCCGCGAGAGGCCCGGCCGTTCCTGTACCAACGTGGTGAAGTAAGAGCCTGTCCGACAACTCGCCGCCCGAGTCGGCGTCAGCCGAGGACCTCGAGGCGGGCCAGGTGGGCCACCAGCTTCTTCAGTCCGAAGCGCTGGAACTGCACGATCAGCTTTTCGCTTTCCCCGGTGCCGTCGGATTCGCGAATGGTGCCGGCCCCGAACATGGGATGGACCACGCGCATGCCCGGCTTGTAGAGGCCGCCGGCGGTCGCGGTGGTTCTCTTCGCGGGAGCCGCCCGGCCGGGAGCGACCGACCTCGAAGCCATTGGACCCACCGGCCTGGAGGGCGGCGTCTCGTCCCAGTCCTGGGACCAGCCGTCGTCGAAGCGCCGCGACCCGCCGCGATCCCGGACGGCGGCCTCGGGCTGCTCGGCGCTGCTGCGTTCGTGCACGAGCAGCGCCGGCGGGATCTCCTCGAGGAAGCGCGAGGCGAAGTTGTACTGCATGGAACCGAACACGTGGCGCCGCCGCGTGCGGGTCAGCACCAGGCGCTGGCGGGCCCGCGTCATGCCCACGTAGCAAAGGCGCCTCTCCTCCTCGATGCCCTTCTCGTCCTCGCCGATCGAACGGGAATGGGGGAACACGCCTTCTTCCATGCCCAGAAGGAAGACGTGGGAGTACTCCAGCCCCTTCGAGTTGTGGACGGTCATGAGGGTGACGGCCTGTTCGCGGCTTTCGTAGCTGTCCACGTCGGAGGCCAGGGCGAGCCTCTCCAGGAAGGCCACCAGCGGCACCGGGACGTCGGGGTTGGCCTCGGCGTCGAACTCCTCGTCGAACACCTGCGCCACGCTCGCCAGTTCCTTCACGTTCTCGATGCGGCCCACGGCGTCGTCGTCGGGGCGGCCTTCGAGGAAAGCGATGTAGGCCGTGTCGTCGAGGATCCTCAGCAGCAGCGGGGCCACGCCGTCGAAGACCCCGTCGATCCAGCCCCGCGCGGAGTTGCGGAACTCCACCAGGCGCGAGCGGGCGGCGGTGCCGAGGGAGGCCAGGAAGCCGTCGTCGCCCAGCACGCTCCAGGCCGTGGTCCCGGTGTCGGCGGCGCGCAGGGCGAGCCTTTCCCAGGTGGTCCGCCCGATGCCGCGGGCCGGCACGTTGATGATGCGCTCCAGGCTGATGTCGTCGGAGGGATTGTTGACGAAGCGCAGGTAGGCGATGAGGTCCCTCACCTCGCGGCGCTCGTAGAATCGGGTTCCGCCCACGATCACGTAGTTGATGCGGGCGCGGACCAGCTCTTCCTCCACCGCGCGCGACTGGGCGTTGGTGCGGTAGAAGACGGCCGCCCTTCCGCGCGCCGCGCCGAGAGCGGACAGGCCGGAGACCACGTAGCGGGCCTCGTCCCTCTCGTCGGAGGCGTGGTAGACGGTGATTTTCGCGCCCGGCTCGGCGTCGGTCCACATCGTCTTGGCGTGGCGGCTGCTGTTGTTGGAGATCACCGCCGCGGCGGCGTCGATGATGTTGCGCGTCGAGCGATAGTTCTGCTCCAGCCGCACCACCTTGGCTCCCGGGAAGTCGCGCTCGAACTCCAGGATGTTGCGCGGGTCGGCGCCGCGCCACGCGTAGATCGACTGGTCGTCGTCGCCCACCACGCAGAGGTTGTGGTGGTGGGCCGCCAGCAGCCCGACCATCTGGTACTGGGCGTGGTTGGTGTCCTGGTACTCGTCCACGTGGAGGAAACGGATCTGGCGCTGATAGCGCTCGAGCAGCGCGGGCTGGGCGCGAAACAGCCGGAGCACGCCGACGATGAGGTCGCCGAAGTCCACGGCGCCCATGGTGGCCAGGCGCTGCTGATAGGCGGCGTAGAGCGTCGCCGCGTCCACCTCGGCGGCGGATTCGGCAGCCGACGTCGCGTCGGCGGGCGAGCGCGCCTCGTTCTTGGCGGCGTCGATGAAGCTGCGCAGGTATTCGGGCCGTATCCGGCCCTCGGCGAAACCCGAGGAAGCGATCACGTCCTTCAGCAGGCGCACCTGGTCGTCGGTGTCGAGGATGGAGAAAGACGGCGGGATGCCGATCGCGGCGCCGTGGCGGCGCAGCAGCCGGGCGCCGATGCCGTGGAAGGTGCCCACCCACAGCTCGTCGGCCGTGCGTCCCACCATCGCGCGGCAGCGCTCCACCAGCTCGCGGGCCGCCTTGTTGGTGAAGGTGACGGCGAGGATCTCCTCCGGGCTCGCGACGCCCTCGTCGAGGAGTCGCGCGATGCGGTGCACCAGCACACGGGTTTTTCCGCTGCCGGCGCCGGCGAGGACGAGAAGGGGCCCGTCGCTGTGTTGCACGGCCTCGAGCTGAGTGGCGTTGAGTGTCATCGGGGAAACTGGGATGGTGCCCGAGGGTTTCGGGGCGGGCAACCGCGCGCGAAGCTTCGCACAACGACATGGGACACTACGATCGCAAGGATCCGACGTACCACGCTGCCAAAAAGGCAGGGTTGCGTTCGCGGGCCGGCATCAAGCTGGAGGATCTCGACGCGCGCTTCCGCCTGCTGGCGCCGGGACGCCGCGTGGTGGACCTCGGTTGCTGGCCGGGCGCCTGGCTGCAGGTAGCGTCGAGCCGCGTGGGACCAGGCGGCGTGGTCGTCGGCGTGGACCTGGTTCCCGTCCAGCAACTTCCCGGCGCGAACATCGTGACCATCGTCGGCGACGCCGCCGACGCGGAGGTGCAGGAAAAGATCCTCGCGGCCGTCGGCGGAGCGGTGGACGTGCTGCTGTCGGATTTGTCGCCCAAGCTCACCGGCGTGCGCGCCCTCGACCAGGCTCGCGAGGAAGCGCTGGTGGAAGTGGCTCTCGACTTCGCGCGCCGCACGCTGGCCCCCGGCGGGCGCATCCTCGTCAAGTTGTTCTCGGCCGTCGAAGCGACCATGACGAAAAGGCTCCGCGAGGAGTTCCAGACGGTCAGCGCCTGGAGGCCCCCGTCCACGCGCAAGGGTTCGTCCGAGATCTACGCGGTCGGAATCGGCCGCCGCGGCGCCCCGCCGCCGCGCCAGGAGAACGCATCGTGAGCAGACTTTCCCCCCTGTCGAAGAGAGCGTGGACATTGCTGCTGGCGTCGGCCCTGGTGTTGCCGGCAGCGGCCGCCGCCGAGGAGACGCCGCCGCCCCGGACCATCCGCGTCCAGGGCAACTTCACGGTGAAGGCCGTTCCCGACCGCGCGAGCATCGCCGTGTCGGTGGTCACGCGGGCGCCGACTGCGGGAGAAGCCTCGGCGGCGAACGCCAGGGTGAGCAAGGAAGTGCTCACCCGCCTGCGCGCCGCCGTGAAGGCGCCGGGCGAAGTCCGCACCGGCGGCTACGACCTTGCCCCGGAGTACGACTACTCGGCCGACCGCGGCGGCGGCGAGGGCCCGAGGCTCGTGGGCTACACATCGACCAACCGCTTCTCGATCGTGAGTGCCGATCTCGACGGCGTGGGCGCCCTCCTCGACGCGTCGGTGGCGGCAGGGGCCAATCGCATCGACTCGATCAGCTTCTTCCTCGAGGACGACGAAGCCGCGCGGCGCGAGGCGCTGATCCAGGCCGGACGGGCGGCGCGGACCGAAGCCGGGACCATCGCGGAAAGCCTCGGCGTTGAAGTTGGCGAAGTGCTCGACGCGGCCACGGTTTCGAGCCCTTCGCCGCCCATCGTCTACGGGCGCGAGAAGATGGCGATGGCGATGCGCGCGGAGGACGCTTCCACGGAAGTCGTTCCGGGCACCCTCGAGATCAGTGCCTCCGTCACCGTGACGTTCGCGATCCGCTGATCGCCCCGGCAGCCGCAACGCTGCCCCGCGAAAACTCGAACGGGACGCTGCGGCCGGACCGGCCGGATGGCCTGCGCAGGGCTGCCGACGGCTTGCGAGAGGCGCCTGCAAGGCCGATAGTGCGGCCCTTCCGTCTCCCGCTGCCGCGGGGGCGAGCAAGGGACCCCCGGAGGCTCGAACGCCATGGTCCGCAGCGACGGCGAACAATCCCCTTTTGACAAGAACCTGCGCAGCCTCCTCGACGCCATCGCCATGTTCGAGCGCGAGGCCGGCCTCGTCTTCGAACGCTTCGGCCTCGATTCCGACGCCGTGGCGCGTGTGATGGATCTGCTCGGATCCCTGTCGTCGGAGGCCGTGCGGCCCCTGGCCGGGGCCCTCGGCATCGCCGATGCTGCCACCGTGGAGTCCCTGGCCCGCGACGTCCGCGCCCTCCTCCAGGGCGAAGCGCGCCTGCGGCGTGAGCAGGCGGCCTCGGCTTCCCGGCTCGACGACATGCTGGCCGCCCTCGAAGCCCTCGGCAGCACCACGGCCCGCCTGGCCGAACTCCAGGGACGCACCCAGGATCGCCTGGACGCGCTGGCCGAAAGGACCGCCGCCATCGAGGGCACCGACGAACAGCGCCGGCGCCTCGCCGACGAGGTCGCCAGGCTCCAGAAACGCATCGACGGACTCGAGTCCACGCTGTCGGCGCAGTTGGGTTTCCTTCCCGCCGAGACCGCCGACGCGGAATCCGATCTTCCCCCGGGCATCAAGGCCGGAGGCGGCCGTAGACCGGCGCCGCGCACCGTGAGGACGACGTCGGCCAGCCAGAAGATCCTCGAAGGCCTGCCCACCCTCGAGCCCAAAGTCCGCCCGGCCTGACGGGCCCCAAGGAACATCCCGCATGAAACGAACTTCCGCTCTCCCGCTCGCCTTCGTCCTCACTCTCTCGGTTTCGGCCTGCTCGAAGGAGGAGGCTCCTGCGCCGGGCGCTCCTGCCGCGAACACTGCGCCGGCGGCAGCCTCCGCCCCCGCCGCGGGCGACAAGGCGCTGGAGAAGATCCCCATCCTTCCCGGCTACAAGTACTACGTCGGCGGCCCTGTCATGAGTAAGGACGCTTACGGTCGTTTCCGTCTCGAACGCTTCGACGGCGAGGTCCAGCAGCCGCCCAGCCGCGGCATGGTCTTCGGCGCCAAGCGCGAGGGCGAGAAGCTCGAGTACCGGGTGTGGGGCAACGGCCGCCTGCTCGGCTTCCATCGCGGCACGATGAGGGGCGGAGTTTTCTGGCAGGACTACGTCGAGGGCTACCGCCAGGGAGCGGTAACGGCCCGCGAGCACCTCGTCCACGACGACGTGGCCAAGAGGTCGAAGGTGACGACCGAGGACATCGATCCCGAGACGGGAGAGGTGATCCGCACCAAGGAATCCTCCGTCAGCTACCTCCCTCTCGCCATTCCGAACGAACTGAGCGGCTTGGACGACGACGACGACGAAGAAGAAGATGAGGAAGAGGACGGCGCCGCCGCTCCGAGGGACGCCGCGCCGGCCCCTGCTCCCAAGGAAGCCGCCGAGTAGGCCATGCGCGTCGTACCCGTTCCCCAGCTGGCCGATAACTACGCCTACCTGGCCATCGACGAGGCTTCGGGCACCGCCGGCGTCGTGGACGTGGCCGAGGCGGGTCCGGTGGTGGAAGCCGCCCGGCGCGAAGGCGTGCGCGTGGCGGCCATCCTGTCCACGCACCACCACTTCGACCACGTCGGCGGCAACGAGGAACTGCTTTCGCTGCTTCCGGCCGGCAGCGTCGAGGTGTTCGGCTACGCCGAGGACAGCGACCGGATTCCCGGTATCACCCGCGGTCTGGCCGACGGCGAGGAGTTCGCGCTGGGAAGCCTGCGCGGCCGCGCCATCTTCATCCCGGCTCACACGCGCGGCCATCTCGCCTATCACTTTCCGGACCACGAGGTGGTGTTCACCGGCGACACGCTTTTCGCCGGGGGCTGCGGGCGCCTCTTCGAGGGCGACGCCGCCCAGATGATGGCTTCGCTGTCGCGGCTGGCCGCGCTCGGGGACGACACGCGCGTGTACTGCGGTCACGAGTACACGGTGAGCAACCTGAGGTTCGCCGCCGAGCTGGAACCTTCCAACGCGGCCCTGGCCGAGCGCCGCCGCGAAGCGGACGCGATGAGGGCCGCCGGCAAGCCCACGGTGCCCACCACCATCGCCATCGAGAAGGCGACCAATCCCTTCCTGCGCTGGACGAGTCCCGAGCTGGCCGCCTCCGTGCTGGCCCGCGAGGCCGGTTGCGGCAACGACGCGGCTTCCATCTTCGCCGCCACGCGGCGCCTCAAGGACAACTACTGAAAACCCGGGACAGGTACAGGTTGCGCGGAGCGCAACCTGTACCTGTCCCGGGTTTCCTGGCGCGCCGCCGCGCGACTCTTCAGCGTGTACACGCGAAGCGGTCGCCGCAGGTGGGGAAAAACCCTTTCCGTCCTCACGTCGTAGAGCCGCGCCGCCCACGCTTCGAACAGCGCCCTCTGCGGACCAGCCCACAGCCTGGCCACCAGGATCATCGCGGGAGGATCCGCTTCCAGGTCCTCGAGGATGCCGCGGAAGCCTGCGGGATGGTGGTCGGCGGCAAAATCGTCCACGCCGAACCAGAGGTAGGGCCACTTCCAGCCGTTGCGCCTGCCGCTGTGGAGGAAGAACTCGGGGACGCTGACGCCGACCACGGTGTCGTCGGGCCTGAGGCCTTCGGCCACGGCGAGGAAGCGCGCGCGTTGGACTTCGAAACCCACCGAAGGGTGGAACTTGGGCTTGTCGTCGGGCAGGGCCGCCAGCGCCAGCACCACCAGCGCGAGCGTCGCTGCCACGCGCGGCGCGAGTCCGGCAGCCAGCAGGCCGTGGAGACCGATGCCGAGAATGCCGGCGACGATGGGGCCCAGCAGGATGGCGTCCGGCCAGGACTGGAAGCTGACGAAGGTCATCGCGGTGTAGATGGCGCCGGAGACCGCCAGCGAGAGGGGAAACGCGCCGGGTCGCGCTCGCCGCCCCAGCCACAGGCCCGCCACGGCGGCCGGCGCCAGCAGCAGTTCCACCTGGTTCCAGTTGCCGAGGCTGCGCGCGAGCGCTTTCAGGGTGCCGAAGGGAGTGCGCGCCTTGTCCTCGATGTAGTGCAGGTTGAAGAGCACGGCCTGCTCGAAGAAGTCGCCGAGGGCTCCGGCCAGGCCCAACCCGGCCAGCAGCAGAGCAGCCGGCACCATCGCCGCGGCGGCCATGGCGACGAGGCGCCGGGGGCTTCTCTCGCCGTTCTTCACGAGGACCACCCAGGCGCCGAGAAGGAAGGCCAAGCCGGGCTGCCAGCACAGTACCGACACCCCGCCGAAGAAGGAGGCCGCGAGCGCGGCCCTCCTTTCCGCCGCCAGCAGCGCCGCCAGCCCGAACACCACCGTCGGAACCTTGGGACGGCACCCTTCGAGGGCGGCGATGGGCCACTCATCGAAGGCGAGAAGCGAGACGGCGACCGCCAGTGCCGCGGCGCGGGGCAACGCGCTCGCGCGACAGAGGAGGAACATCAGCACCGGCGCCAGGGCGCCGAGGAGGAGAAAGAGCGCGTGCGCCGCCAGCACCGGCTCCGCGCCCATGGCGCTTCCCACGGCGGCGCCGGCGGCGCCGAGCAGGGCCGCGCCGGGCGTCTTGTGGAGGAAGACGTCGCGGTAAGGAACCAGGCCCCGCGACGTTTCGACGGCCATGTAGTCCCAGGTGGCGGCGTCCAGGATCACCGGCCGCGTCCACGGCTGGAAGGACGCGAAGTAGGCCGCGGCGCCGAGGAAGACGGCGGCGGCCAGCAGGAGATCGGTGCGGCGATCGTTCACGCGGGATGAGTCGACAGGCCTGCCCCGCAGGGCGGCGTCGAAACGGCGCGAGCTTCCGGCTAGCCGCTCCCTGAAGCAACGACGCCGGTGGGCCTTTCCCATCGGCCTGCTAGTATCGCCGGCCATGGCGGTCATGATCGGACTCACCGGCGGCATCGGCTCGGGCAAATCCACTGTCGCCGAGCTGCTCGCCGAGCGCGGCGCCCACGTGATCGACGCCGACCGCGTGGCCCATGAGGTCTACGTTCCCGGCACCCTCGGCTTCGAGCGCATCGTCGAACGCTTCGGCGACGACGTGGTGGGCGACGACGGCGCCGTGGACAGGGCCCGGCTCGGCGCCCTCGTGTTCCGCGACCCCGCCGCCCTGGCCGACCTCAACGCCATCGTCCATCCCCTGGTGAGAGCCGAGGTGGCCGCTCGGGTGGGCGACATCGTCTCGGAAGATCCCGGCGCCGTCCTCGTGATCGAAGCGGCCCTGATGACGGAGACGGGCTGGAGCGGCGGCGCCGGGCGTCTCTGGACCGTGATCGCCGAGCCGGACACCGTCCGCCGCCGCCTGATCGCCCAGCGGGGAATGGATCCCGGCGAAGTCGAGCGCCGCCTGGCCGCCCAGGCCGACAACGACACGCGGCGACGCGGCGCGACCCGCGTGATCGAGAACGACAGCAGCCTCCTCGACCTCGAAGCCGAGGTCCAGGCCGCCTGGTCCGAACTCCAGCAGGAAATCGAAGCCGCCGGACCCTCGGCGAACTGACGGCCTCGCGGCGGCGGCCCCCTTGTCTTCGGTCGTCCAGCTTCTCCACCAACTCGCCGATCGCCACGGGCCGAAGACCGCGCTCGTGAGTCTCGGCTGGGACGAAGCCGCCCGCGACTATGTGCGCGGCGAGGCGACCACGTACCGTCGTCTCTACGCCGACGCGCTTCGCCTGGCCGATGCCCTGGCTACCCGCGGCCTGGTGCCCGGCGACCGCCTGGCCGTCCTCCTCGACAACGGCGTGGAACTGGTCGTCACCGAATGGGCCTGTCTCCTGTCGGGCCTGGTGTGGGTGGCCCTCAACGTGCGCTCGTCGGCGAGTGAACAGGCTGCCATCCTCGCCGATTGCGATCCCGGCTTCCTCGTCGTTTCCGCGCGCCGGCGCGCTGACCTGAAAGCGGCCGGCGCCGCCGGCGGCGCCGACGTGGAGGCAGCCTGCGCCGCGAGCGGCTGCGCAGTGGTGGAGACGGGAGCGGCCTGGGAGGCCCTGCTGGCTTCGGGCCGTGAGCGCGTTCCCGATCGCTCGCCTGGCCCCGAGGATCCCGTGCGCATCCGCTACACGTCGGGAACGGCGGGGCTGCCCAAGGGCGCGGTGCTGCCGCGGCGCTGCTACGACGCCTCGGTCGAAGTGGTCACCGACGTGATCGGACCCCTGCGCGGCGACGACGTGCTGGCCCAGGTGGCGCCGATGACCCACGCCGCCGGCGCGATGTGGCTGCCCCACGCCGCCGCCGGCGCGACCGCGCTGCTCGCCGACCGCTTCGACGCGGAGGCCTTCGCACGACTCGCGGCCCGCGAACGCGTCACCGCCGTTTTCCTCGTGCCGACCATGCTGCTGCGCTTCCTCGAGGTCGTCGCCGACGTCCCTCGCCCGTCCAGCCTGCGCACCATCGTGTACGGCGGCGCGGCGATGCCGGCGGACCGCCTCGAGAAGGGGCTCGAACGGCTGGGCCCGGTCTTCGTGCAGATCTACGGCCTCACGGAATCCAACTGGCCGGTTACCGCCCTGCGTCGCGAGGAGCACCTCGTGGACGGCCCGGCGCCGGCGAGGCGGCGGCGCCTGGCCAGTTGCGGCCGGCCGACCGCAGTAGGCGAACTGCGCATCGTCGGCGACGACGGCCGTGAGGCCGCGGCCGGCGAGAGCGGCGAACTGCTGGTGCGCGGCCGCAACACCATGCTCGGCTACTGGAGCAAGGGTCCTCGCGGCGCCGCGCCGGCCGCCAGGTGCCGCGGCGGCGACGCCAAGGGCCTCGACGACCAGGGCTGGATGCACACCGGCGACGTGGCCCTGCGCGACGAAGACGGCTTCGTCACCATCGTGGACCGTCTCCACGACATGATCGTCAGCGGCGGCTTCAACGTGTACCCGCGCGAGGTGGAGGATGCGCTGTCGAGCCATCCCGCCGTCCTCGAGTCGGCGGTGGTGGGGAGGCCGCATGCGCAGTGGGGGGAGACGGTGCACGCCGTGGTGGTGCTGAGGCCCGGCGCCGCCGTGTCGGCCGAGGACCTTGCGGCCCACGCCGCGGCGCTCACGGCTTCCTACAAGAAGCCGCGTTCGTTCGACTTCGTCGCCGAGCTGCCCAGGAACGCCTCGGGCAAAGTGCTGCGCCGCGCTCTCAAAACGACGACGCCCCCGGCCTGAGGGCCGGGGGCGTCGAAGGTTTCCCGTCGAAGGGAAAAGCGGTCAGGGCGTGGGCGGCAGGGCCGCCGCCGGCCAGTCGCTGCGGTGCGGGATGCGATCGTAGATAGGATCGGCGACGTAACCCAGGTCGAAGTTGCAGGTGTCGCCGTCGATGCCGCCGAGGGCGAGGCACTCTGCCTTCACGTCCGCGGCCGTCGGCTGGGCGCCGTAGGGTCCGCCGTCGGGTCCGAGCCAGTCGAAGAACGTGTTGAACACGGCCGTGACTTCTTCCTCGCTGAAGACGCAGTGGCCGAAGTTGGCGTTCCACACCTGGGTGTAGTCCTTGGAGCCGGCGTCCAGGGCGTCGGTGAAGACGCGCTGGAACTCGGGGATCACCAGCCAGTCGCCCGAGTTCGGCATCGACAGGATGGGGTAGGCTACCTTCTTGCCCTTGCCCTTGAGGAAGGTGGGGTTGCTGTACTTGGCGAGCTTCTTGCGGCCCTTGGCGTAGGCAAGCCTCTTCACGTCCGCGTCGTAGGCCGCTGCCAGCGTCATGTCGCCGCCGAGGCCCGTGTAGTCGAGGGTGTCGTTGAAGCCGATGCGCGCGCCCTTCAGGCGGTTCTCGTCGCGGACAAAGTCGCCGAGGCCGAGGGTGGCGAAACCCATGGCGCTGGCCACGTTGATCCCCGCGTTGGGACCCTGGTAGCCGGAGAAACTCGTGAGCGTGAGGAAGTCGGCGAGGCGCTGGGCCTGGAAGCCGTCGTCCGCCGCGAGGCCGATGATGCCGAAGCAGACGTCCACCTTGAGGGCCATCGTGGTCGAGTCCCCAGTGGTGTTGAGGGAGTTGACCTCGCCCTGGTCGGGAAGCGACTGGAACTTCGCGGTGGGCAGGTCGTCGCAGAGGAAGTCATAGACGAGGCGCACTTCCTGGGCGATGTCCCAGGTGGGCAGGCCGCCCCCGGCTGCTGCGCACAGGGGCACCGCGCCGTCGATCTTCAGCTTCAGGATGGCGTCCACCGTCACCGCGCCGCCCAGCGAAAAGCCCGTCACCAGGACGCGCTTGAGCTGGTCGCCGTAGGTTTCGTGCTTGTCCACGAACTTGATCATTTCCTTCAGGTCCTTGGCCGATCCGAACACCGCCCAGCCGCTCTGGCTGTAGGTGTTGGCGGCCACGGCCTTGCCCATCGGCAGCAGCACTTCGTCGAGGCCGAGGTAGGAGATGTTGTTGCAGAAATTTCCGCTGCCGCAGTCCACGTCCGCTTCGCAGGCCTGGCTGTTGTTGCTCGAGCAGGTCTCGTGGGGGCGGATCTTCCTGTCGCTGAGGTCGAAGCCGTGGTTGACGACGACGAGATCGCCGTCCCAGTTGGACGGGATGGTTACGCGGAAATGCCCGCCCTTCTTGCCGACTCCCTTCAGCTCGGTGCAGGTGTAGCCGTCGATCCCGCTGTCGGCGGGACAGTCGGAGAAAGCGTTTGCGATGCCCGGCAGCGCGATCGTCGATAGCGCGGCGGCGAGCGCCATCCTCTGGAGTCCAACGTTCATGATTCTCCTCCCTTGATAATGCAGCCGCCGGGCGATCCCCCGTCCGGCCATGGGACTCCTGCGCGTAACACGCGCTCCAAAGTCCGGTCAATGTGGTTTCGTCCGGGGACCCGATCAGGCCCGCAGGGATGTTCTACGGCTGGGCGCCCGCCGAGTCACCCTTGCGGATCCTCATGCCCGAGGCGTCGCGGCCCAGTTGCAGGCCGGGCTCGGCCTCGCGCGCGCGGCGCTCGGCTTTCCAGGCTTCGCCGGGGTTCACCGCCTGATAGTAGACGTTGGCCAGGGCGATCCAGCGGTCGGCGCTGGTCGGATCGAGTTCGGCCGCGCGCTGCAGGTGCCGCGCGGCTTCGTCGAAGGCCGTGAGGCGCTGGAGCAGGGCGCCGAGATCCCCGTGATTGCGGGCGCTCGGGTCGGCCTCGGTGGCCTTGCGAAGGGCCTCGATGCCATCGGGGACGCGGCCCTCGGCCAGCAGCCGGTCGGCTTCCTCGCGCAGGCGGACGGCGTCTGCGGCGGAAACGGTCCCGGCGTCGGCGGCCAGATCCGCGGCCGGTTGTCCGGCGCCAGGCGTCTCGACGAGCGACTCGGCAGCCGGGGCCGCCTCGCCGTCGCCGATCGCCGAAGCGTCCGAATCCGCCATCTGGTCGCCGATCCCGGCGCTGCAGGCCACGTCCTCGGCGCAGGAATCCACGGCCGCCTCTTCCAGCGAAGCCGGTCCCTGCCCATTGGTGGGCGCCAGGACCCAGATCGCCGCCACCCCGACCAGGGCGATCAGGACGAAGAGCATCCGTGTGCGGCTCCTCCCCTGCGTCATCGCTTTTCGAGGGCGAGATCGAGGAGGCGGTCCACGAGGTCCGGCAGCTTCAGGCCGGCGGCCTCCCACAGGCGCGGGTACATGCTGATCGCCGTGAAACCGGGAATGGTGTTGATCTCGTTCAGCAGCACCTGGCCGGTCGCCTTCTCCAGGAAGAAGTCGATGCGCGCCATGCCGCGACCGCCGATCAGGTCCCACGCGGCGAAAGCCACCTCGTGGAGGCGGCGAAGTGCCGCTTCGGGGATCTCGGCGGGAGCGCGCAGGCCGGCCGTCGCGTCCACGTACTTGCTGTCGAAGTCGTAGATGCCGTCGGCGGGCAGGATCTCGCCCACCGGCGACAGTTCGCCAGGCTTGCTGCCGAGGATGCCGATCTCGATCTCGCGGGCGTCGCAGCCGCGCTCCACAATCACCCTGTCGTCGTAGCGCCTGGCTTCGGCGAGCGCGGCGGCGAGGCCCTCGGCGCTGCGCACGCGCGTCACGCCCACCGATGAACCGCAGTTGGCCGGTTTCACGTAGCAGGGATAGCCGAAGGCCGCCGCCACGCGGCGGTCCACCGCCCCGGCGTCCTCGTCGCGGGCCCACAGGAATTCGACCTGGGGAATGCCCGCGCCCGCGCAGAGGGTCTTCATCGCCAGCTTGTCCATGGCCAGGGCGCTGGCCGTCGGCCCGGCGCCCACGTAGGGCACGCGCGCCAGTTCGAGAAGGCCCTGCAGGGTTCCGTCCTCGCCGTTCTGTCCGTGCACCATGGGGAAGACGACGTCGATCGGGTCGCCGTCGGCGCCGAGGGCCTTGCCGTCGAGGGAGAGAAGGCGGGTGTCGCTGCCCGTCCAGGCCAGGGTGACCGCCGTGGCGGCGCTGCCGTCGAGTTCGGCGAGACTGGTGCGGGCGTTTTCGAGCTGGGGAGCCAGGCCGCCGTGGACCCAGACGCCTTCGCGGGTGATGCCGACCAGGGTAACCCGGTGCCCGGCGGCCTCGAGGCCCGCGAGGGCCGTGGCCCCCGAACGCAGGGAAATCGGGTGCTCCGGAGAGCGTCCGCCAACCAGCAGTAATACGTGGAGTTTTCGATTCCTGCCCATCCCCTCTCCTCCGCCGCCGCTTCCTCGCAGGCCAACCGTTGGCCCTGTGTAGCACCGCTCGGAGTCCGTCCCAATCCTCTCCTTGGGCACGGGCCGGCGTGGTGGCCTGAAGGGTCTCTTATCGGCAGAGTTAGCCGCAGAAGATTTGGCTGCCTTGCAGGCTCTCGCTATAAGAATCCGCGAATCATCCGCACGGGAACTTAACGGGCCGTAATGCGGTCGGAGCCGTCGCCATGCACATCGAAACGCTCAAGATCTTCTGCGACGTGGTGGAGAACCAGAGCTTCTCGCTGGCCGCCTCGCAGAACTTCATCACCCAGTCGGCCGTCAGCCAGCAGATCCGCGGGCTGGAGGAGCGTTACGGCAAGCGCCTCCTCGAGCGCAAACGGGGCAGTGTGAGGCCGACGGCGGCGGGCGAGATCCTGCATCGCTCCTGCCGCGAGATTCTCCACACCTTCAACGAGATGGAGGCCCAGCTCCAGGGCCTCAGCAACGTCGTCACCGGCAGCATCCGCGTGGGCACGGTGCATTCGATCGGCCTCTACGAACTTTCCGAGCCCCTCAAACACTACTTCGCCGACTTCCCGCACGTGAACGTCTACCTCGAGTACGATCGCGCCAGCCATGTTTACGAGCAGGTGCTGCGCGGCAACGTGGACCTCGGCATCGTCGCCTACCCGACGGCGCGCGCCCAGGTGACGGTGCTGGACTTCCGCACCGACCGCCTCGTGGTGGTGTGCTCGCCCGACCATCCCCTGGCCGACAAGCCCAAGATCGGCGTCACCGACCTCGACGGCGAGAAGATGGTGGGCTTCGAGAAGGGAATTCCCACGCGCCTGGCCCTCGACCGTCTCTTCAACGAGAAGCAGGTGGCGGTGCAGTACGTGGCCGAGCTCGACAACATCGAGATGGTCAAGCGCCTCGTCGAAGTGGGCGCCGGCATCGCCATCATCCCGGACAAGGCCTGTGCCCACGAAATCCAGGCCGGTTCCCTCGTGCGCATCGAGTTGAACGACCGCGGCATCACGCGGCCCATCGGCATCATCTACCGCACGGGCAAGCACTTCAGCCCGGCGGTCGAGCGCTTCGTGGAATACCTGCAGGCCGACAGCCGCCGCACCAGCGCGGCCGCCGCAGCGGCCGCCGCGACCTCGCGCGCGACGGCTTAGCGCAGCGCCGGCATCACTTCGGCGGCGAAGAGTTCCAGCGTTTCGTCGAGACCGAGGTCGCCGAACATTACGGCAAAGTCGGTCACCCCGTGGGCCATCTTGGCCTTCAGGCCGGCCACCACGCGGTCGGGAGTTCCGGCCACCGCCACCTTGTCGATGTCGGCGAAACCGCCGAGCATGGCCTTGGCGGTAGCCAGCTTGGCCTGGAAAGCGTCCTCGTCGGCGCCGATCACCACCATCGTCTGTTCGCTCACGACGATCTCGGATACGTCGCGGCCGAGATCGCGGCAGTGGCCCGCCAGAACGCCGCGAAGGCGCTCCACCTCGTGGGCCGAGTTCATCGGGCAGTTCCAGCGAGTGGCGTAGCGGGCCACCAGGCGCAGCAGCTTCTTCTCGCCGGCGCCGCCGATGGTCACCGGCAAATTCTTCTGCACGGGCTTGGGCCGGTTGGGCGCGTCCTCCACGCGATAGTGGCTGCCGGCGAAGGTGACGCGCTCCTCGCGCTGCATGCGCGTGACGATCTCGAGGCCTTCTTCGAGCTGGGCCAGGCGCGTGCCCATGGAAGGGAAGTCGTAGCCGTAGGCCTTGTACTCCGAGTCCATCCAGCCGGCGCCGAGGCCGAGTTCGAGGCGGCCGTTGCTGATGCTGTCCACGGTGGCGACCATCTTGGCCAGCAGGGCGGGGTTTCGGTAAGAATTGCAGGTGACCATCAGGCCGAGGCGAAGCCGCGTGGTCGCCTCCGAAAGAGCCGCCAGCGTGGTCCAGCCCTCGAGGAAATCGAGGTCGGCCATGTTGTTGGCCCAGAAGTGGTCCACGAGCCACAGCCCGTCGAAGCCGAGTTTCTCCACGAGCAGGGCGCGCTCGCGAAGCATGGGCCACGAGAATCCGGCCTGGGGAAGGAAGAGGGAGAAGGTCGCCTTGGGTGACATGCCGCGATCCTAGCGACGCGGCGCGCACCATCCAACGTGGCGCCGCCGGTTGCGGCACCTTCCGGGGGACCCCATGCTGGCGGGGCCATGGGGTCGCGCAAGAAGAAAAAGCAGAGAGCGCCCCCCGCGCCTCCTTCTCCGCGAGAGGCCGCGCCGCCTCCTGTCGTGGCCGCGCCCTTCCACTCTCCCTTCCGAGAGCTGGCCAAGTCGATCCAGGTCCGCCCGAAGGCGCCGCCGCCCCGGCCGGTCGCGAGTCGTCCTGCCGCTTTGCCCGTCGCCCCACCTGTTGCGCCGGCCTCGCCTCCGCTCTCGGACGCCGAAGTCCTGGCCGCCTCGCTCGCGGGCGTCTCGCCTCTTCCCCAGCCGCCGGCCAGGGTGAGGATCCGTCGCAAGGTCGATCTGTCGAGCATCGACGCGGCCCGCAAGGCCGACCTCGACGCCCTGGCCCGCGGCGAGGGCTTCGACATCAGCTACGAGGATCGCTACGTGCGCGGCCGCGCGGCCGGCGTCAGTCGCGAGACGCTTTCGCGCCTGGAGAAGGGCGAGTTCCGGATTTGCGCACACCTCGACCTGCACGGCCTGCCCCTGGAGGACGCGCGCCGGGAAGTGGACGTTTTCCTCGCGGCGCAGCAGAAACGGGGCCATCGCTGCGTGCTCCTCGTCACCGGCAAAGGGAAAAACTCGCCCGGCGGCACCGGGGTGCTTCGCGAACAGGTTCCCGGATGGCTCGCGCGCGGCCCGAGCTCGCGGCGCGTGCTCGCTTTCGCGAGCGCGAGGCCTTGCGACGGCGGCCTCGGCGCACTGGTCGTGTTGATGCGAGGCGGTAGTTCCAGTAAGAATCGAATCGACGTCGAGCATGGTGGCGTAGGTCGCATCGAATCCTGATGGCGACCTGGGACGCGCGGAGAGCGCGCTCTTTGCCGCCGCCGAATGTGGTCAGGAAGTGGTGTTCTACGCTCCTCCGAGGAGGCCGTGGATGCGGAGGTGGTGGTGCTGGAAGCGGAGGAGTCCTGTCGCCTGCTCTATGTGGGAGATGACGGCGACGTCTACCAATCGAATCTCGGGGGACCGTCGCGCAAGCTGACGTGGGGCTGGAACGAACTGTCGAGTTCGGACCGCCTCCACTACGTCTGGCCCGCCTACTCCCCGGACGGTTCCCAGATCGCGTGCTTCGGCGTGCGCTCCGGCGCCGTTCCCGAAGCCTGCCTCTACACCGTCGCCAACGACGGCATCCGCATGAGCGAGCTGTGGCGCATGACCGAGTCGTCGGCTCCCGTGTGCGAGAGCTGGTCGCCCGACTCCCGCTACATCGCCATCCTGCTCCAGGGCCAGGACGAACTGCAGCTGGAAGTGGCCAACGTGGAAAGGCCGGGCCGCACTACGCTGATCGACCGTGGCGCACCCCTGTTCTGGTCGTGGTCGCCGCGCGCCAGCTACCTTGCGGTGCACACCGGCGGCAGCTCGAGCATCTACGAGGACGCGCGCCTGTCGGTCTTCCAGGTGGGCCCCGACTGCACCAAGCTCGTCGAGCTCACGCCGGGCGAGTTCCGCACGCCCACCTGGTCTCCCGACGGCGGGCGACTGGCCTACGTGGATGCCAGCGATCCGGCCGGCGAGTTCCTGGCCCTCTATCGCCTCGACGACGGAAGCATCGACGTGCTGCTGCAGGTGCACGGCCAGACCGCCATGCTCTGGTCGCCCGACGGCCGCACGCTGGCGCTGTCCCAGGCCCTCGGGGATTCGCCGCACGTCTACACCGGCATCACGCTGGTGGACGTCGAGACCGGAACGTCCACGGTGCTCGAGGACAGCGAGGTCGTCAGTTTTTTCTGGGCGCCGTGCTCGAAGCGCCTCGTGACGATGGCCTTCGACAGCGACGCGGGCATGTGCTGGTCGGTGCTCGACGTGGCCAGCCGCCGCAAGCGCCGCCTCGGCAGCAACTTCTACCCGAGCCGCGAGCTCGTGTACTTTTCGTGGTTCTTCGACCAGTTCGCCGTGTCGCATCCGCCGATCTCCGCCGACGGCACGCGCCTCGTCTTCGCCGGCCACATGGGCGTCGAGGGCGGCATGCCGATTGCGTCGCGCGCGCAGAGCAACGTGTACGTGGCCTCGCTCGTCGAGGGCGGCGAGGTCAGGCGCGTCGCCTCGGGGCACTTCGCCTGCTGGGACGCGAGGATGCGCGTAGCGGCCAACTGACGCGGTGACGTGACCGTGTCCACGCCGGGCCCGTCGCTGCTTCCCCATGCCCTCAGCGCACTGAGGCCCCTGCTCGGCATCGCGGTGCTCCTCGGCCTCACGCCCGGCCGCGACAGCCTGGTCCTGCTTCCCCTGGTCCTCGTGGCCTGCGCCAGCGACTGGGGCGACGGCGTCCTGGCCCGCCGCCTCGGCCGGGCCTCCCACCGGGGGCGCCTGGTGGACAACGCCTGCGACGTCGTCTTCCTGCTCTGCCTCTTCGTGTTCTTCGCCCACTCCGACGTCTGGACTCCTCCGGTCTGGGGCCGCCTGGCCCGCCACTGGCCCGAGGCCAACTGGCTTCCCGTCTACGCCCTGGCCGCCTCGTTCGGGGTCTATGCGCTGAGGCTCTGGCGCGAGATCTCCGCCGGCCGCGAGCCGGCCCGTTCGGCCCGCGGCCACGCCGCCGGCATCCTCAACTACGGATTGGCCATCGCCGGTGCGGCCGAGATGGTTCCGGGAGTGAACCTCGGCCCCTGGCTGCTCGAGCCGGCGATGATCAGCGTGGCCCTGCTCAACCTCTGGTCGGTGCCGGAGAATCTGCGTCTCATGTTCCACCGGCAAAGCGGCGAGCCTAGAATGCCCGGATGAAGCTTCGCATTCCGTCGCGGCGCCTTCGCTCCTTCCTGCTCGGCGTCCTCGTCGCCGGCTGCACCCCGGTCTCCCAGTCCTACGTGGTCCACAGCGCCGAGCTCGGCTGCGAGGAAGCCAACCGCTACGTTTACGCGGCGGTGACCGACATGAACATGAAGGTCACCTCCTTCACCCAGGCCCAGCCGGGGCGTCCAGGAAGGATCACCGCCGTCGGCCGCGACCGCCGCGGCGACGTGTCCATCGTCTGCGACGAGACCGGCGTCCACATCGATCCCGACCAGACCTCGATGGGCGACCGCATCTTCGAGCGCGGCATCTACCTGTCGGTGACCGGGCGCAGCGGCCTGCGCATGGACCGCGGCGCCATCACCGGCCGCGATCGGCCCGACGTCGACCTCGCCCAGGCCGTGAGCGAAGGGGAGCCGGCGCCGAGCGGCAGCGTACTGGTGGAAGTGCAGCCCCAGCGCGGCTTCGAAGCGGTCCTCGATTTCGACGCCGACCTGGCCGCTGCCGGCGTGCTTCCGATCCGCGTCACCATCCGCAACGGCAGCAAGCGGGCCTACGCCTTCGCCGTCGAGGGCGTCACGCTGCGGCGCCGCGACACCAGCGAGACGGTCCCGAGGCTGTCCCCGGCCGAGGCCACGGCCAGGCTGGTGGCCAAGGCCGGCTCCGGCTCCGCCCAGACCCCCGTGGGGAATGTGGAATCCGCCATCCGCATCATCGCCGACAGGCAGCTGAAGGCCGCCAAGCTGACGCCGGGCGCCTCGGTGACCGGCTATCTCTACTACCCCGTGGGCGACTACGACCGCGCCAAGATCCAGATGACCGACGTATCCGCCGACGAGATCGAGAGCTTCCTCGTCGATTTCTGATTTCCCTGCCCGGCCTCTTGGGTTACATCGGCCAATCCCGTGCGCGCCACTCTCCACCAGCTCCTCGTCGCCCGCGGCGGCGCCGCCACGGCGGCCGAGATGCTCGACCTCGTCTTCGACGGGCGCGGGCACGACTCCCTCTTCGGCCGCAACTTCCTGGCTGCCCTGCTGGCCGACGACCCGCGCTTTTGCGAAGACGACGGGCTGTGGCGCCTCGTCGAGGAGCACGTGCTGGATGCCGACCTGGCCACCGCTCCCTTCGTAGTGGTGGACCTGGAGACCACGGGGCACCGGCCCGACGACGGCGGCGTCACCGAGGTCGGCGCCATCCGTCTGGAGGGCCTGCGCGAGGTGGGCCGCTTCGAGACCCTGGTGCACCCGGGCCGCTCGATCCCGAGCTTCGTCACCAAGCTCACCGGCATTTCCGACGCGATGGTGGCCGGCGCTCCGCCGCTGGGCGACGTGATCGGCCAGTTCGCCGAGTTCGCCTCCGGCGCCGTGCTGGTCGCCCACAACGCCTCCTTCGACGCGAGGCTCCTCGACCACGCCAGCCGCCGCTGGCTGGGACGGCCGCTCGGCCTGCCCACGCTCTGCACCGTCAAGCTGGCCCAAAGGCTGATGCCGGAGCAGCGCCGCACGTCGCTCGAGGCCCTGTCCGAGCACTTCGGCCTGGCCGACGGCAAGCGCCACCGCGCGATGGCCAACGCCGAGCGCACCGTGGACCTGCTCGCGCGCTTCGTGCCGATGCTGCGCGAGCGCGGCGCCGCCCGCGTCCACCATCTCATCGAGGCCCAGGAAGACCCGGTGGCGCCGCGGCGCCTGCAAGTGCGCGTGCGCCAGGCCGACCTCGAGGAGCTTCCCGAAGGCCCCGGCGTCTATCGCCTGATCGGCCGCGACGAGGAGCCGCTGTTCGTCGGCCGCGCCTCCAACCTGCGCGAGAGGGTTCTGCAGTTCTTCCTCGACGTCGATCACATGAGCGACCGCCAGATCGGCATGGTGGCCAAGACCTACGAAGTCTCGTTCACGCGCTGCGGCTCTCCGCTGGAAGCGGCGCTGATGGAAGCCGCCGATGTCCACCGCCTGGAGCCGTTCTACAACCGCGGCGATCGCCACCTGCCGCGCAGTACCTTCGTGAAGGTAACAGTGCGATCGCCCTTCGCGCGCGTGTTTGTCGCCGGGCGCGTGTCGGCCGACGGCGCCCTCTACATCGGACCGCTTCGCGGCCGCGCCTTTGCCGACGACGCGGCCGAGCTGGTGGCGGCGGCCTTCCGCCTTCGCACCTGCCCCGGCCCCATGCGTCCGGATCCCGGCTACCAGCCCTGTTCCCTCGGTCCCGCGGGACGCTGTTCCAGTCCCTGCAACGCGATGGTCACGGCTGCCGCCTACAGTGAGCAGATCGAGGCCCTGGACCGCTGCCTGCGCAGCCGCTTCGGCCCCCGCGAATTGATGGCCGCGGCCGGCGTCGTCTCGGGTTCCTCCGAGTACGGTCGCCTCCAGGCCGCCGCACGCCGGCTCGAGCGCCTTGCCCAGCGTTCGCACTGGCTCGTCAACGCCCTGCACTATCTCGCGGTGGCGCCGGGTCCCGACCGCGGGCCGGGCGGCTCGCTCTTCGTCGCTGCCGTGGCGGCGGGGCGCTGCATCGGCACCTGGAACGTGGGTGATGAAGTGGCCATCGACTCGGTGCTCGCCGACGTCCGCCGCATCTGGCAGGGCCAGACCCCGCCGCGTGACGAACTGCCGACCGCCGACGCCAGCACCATTCTCGCCGTGTGGCTGCAGGAGAACGATCCGGCCGGCACCGAGTTCCTCATTCCCCTGGAAGAGAAGGACGAAGCGAGCCTTCGCGCCGCCCGCGAGCGCCTGGTCGCCCGCCTCGCCGAACAGCACGAGGCCGCGCCCGAGCCGGCCGCCCCCAAGGGCCGCGTTCGGTGACCACCGCAGCTTCGCCAGGACGGCGCTCCTGGCGCAGCTTCCTCCACGAGAGCGAGGGCTGGCTGCTGGTGGTGGCCATCGCCATCGGCGTCGCGGCCGCGGTCGCCAACGTCGTCTTCCATTCGACGCTCAACTGGGCCTACCGCTTTTTCTGGGGCGGCCTCGGCGTCGGCCTGCGCGTGGGCGCCCGCAGCCCCACCACCGACGTCTTCCGTGACGGATGGTCGGCCCTTCCCGAGTCCTGGTGGATGATCCCGCTGCTGCCGATGACGGGCATGGCCCTGCTGGTGCTGCTCAACGTGGCCTTCCCGGGAGAGATCCACGGCTACGGGCTGCCGCGCTTCCTCGAGATCGTCAACGTCCAGGGCGGCTACATCAAGAGGCGCTGGATCACGCTGAAGACCTTGGCGGCGGCCATCACGCTGGGTTCGGGCATGAGTGCCGGCATCGAGGGGCCGGTGGCCCAGATCGGCGGCGCCATCGGCTCGACCATCGCCCGGGTGCTGCGCCCCTCGCC